>JACVXV010000064.1 GCA_015661205.1 Candidatus Brocadiaceae bacterium | reverse complement strand
TTATGCCTTTAAAAAACCCTGGGGTCTGGGGCAAAGCCCCATCCTTTTGTAGCTTATTTTACATTTCAAAATTCCAATTCACGGTGAACCAGCACAATTGAACTTCCACCTCACGAAACACTCAGTTCCCCGCCTGACGAAAGAATTTATAAATTCTCTGTGTGGATTAATAACCCATTTAATGGAACAGATACAACCAAAAGCGAAAAAAACATTAATGAACTTATTTCAGAAAAAGATTTAGAAGTTGATGTGGTCGGCGCAAAGGCAACAATAACGCCCGTACCTTATGGCGACAAAACCGACAGCCGTTCGTCAGTTCAAATTCAGGTAAACTCCAAAGACATAGCACAATCTTTCTCAATCATTGCCTGGTTTCCTAAGAAATATCAGGGTTTCGAGGATGATAGAAAGAAAAATATCAAAAAATATCAGGATGATTATGATACCTATAAATTACGTTATGTGGACAAACCTTGGTGGCCGCTTTGGATAACTCATTCAGATAAGGAGAAATTAGATGAGATTGATCGGAAGTTGACTCACGAAAGGGACAGGCAGAATCCTTTTGGTGAAAAGAAACTAGTGAGGGTGTTTAACGGCGACCTGAGAACACAAATTATTCTTGCCAGTGAGGATGAGGTGGAAAACCAATTTGGAAAGGAATTCGCCAAGTATTTCTTTGTTGGCCGAATTTACTTAAGAAACCAACATGTTGACAAGAAATTGATCGTATACACGACATCAATCCGGGCTAAAACGATGTTGTATCGAGAGCCGAATGAAGAAGTAGCATCCGCTTTGACGGACTATAAAGTAAGAAAGCAATTCACAAGTATTTTTCAAAAAGTATTTTACAGTTCAAAGGCCTCGCAAGGAGAATCTCTTTCTGCCAATGAAATTGGCTATTTGGTTAACGGTACTGTGCAGTCGCTGGACGGTAAGAACGATACCTTTGAGACAATTGAGGCTAAAGTTCTAGAAAACAACACTGCTTTGAAAACAGTCATGGAGGATGATGTTAAAATAAATAAAGCGCGCAAAGTGATCGCCTTCACGTACTGGAAATATCAGATGATTAAGGATGTAAAGGATTTAAAGGATAAAGCTGCAATTGTAACTAACATAACGGATGAAGCCGTTGAACAGTTTGGCACAGTTGCGGCATCGAGTCCCAGTCTTTCCGGTGGCACTATTCAACGCTCCTCCTACCAGATAAAGGTTAATCCGTCACCCAGGGACCTTGCCCTATCTGCGGATGGCACTAAGCAGGCCGAATTCGACGCTCAAGGTTTCATTTGGGAGGACTACTACCGCCCTATGACGTTTCAAAGTGTCTTGACCTCATTGATGGCCGTTACCGAATCGTCATGGCAAAGACAGTTAGTAAAATGCTTGACAACGGCAGGTGAAGTCGCAGGAGGATTGGTCGGCATCACCTCGATTGCCGGTACGTTTGGCAACAAGGGTTATTCTGACGCGGTTGCATTTGGGGTAGGTGTAATTCTTCCTGAAACGAGCAAGCTTCTCCTGGACGACCTATCGCAACACATCAGCAACCTGCAAGCGGCAAGTCTCGACACGATAAGAGAAGTACCTCCGAATGGCGTCGTAGACGGGTACATTTACTTCCCCAAAGGGCCTATCTTTGGTTATGGGATTGATGAGTTTAGCGTTACCGAACCCTCCTTTATTGTAAATATTGATAATACCGATGTTCAAGTGGAAGCGACCTTGGTGGAAATGAGCTACAAATTAGAATCAGGCATCAAGTCATCTAGTGATTTGACGACGGATGCTTTAAATAAGGGAATATCGACGGGTATTGCCGAGAAGGAAGCTCTCAATATCCTTCAAAATAAAGTAAGGGATGCCCGTTTGAGAATACTACAGAAGGCTTTAGACGGAACGAATGATACAGATGCTAAAAAAAAGCTGCTTGCTGAATACAAGGCTGTTTATGGAATAAAAGGAATTGAAGAATTGGAGGGTATTATTAATGGCAAGTCGAAAAGCCCGGAGGAGTTGAAAGCTATAGCAGACTTGAAAGGATCAGTAACAACGTATTTAAGTAAGAATGCGCCAACCAAGGATGATACGTTGCAGGTAAAAAACGATATAATTGCACAGAAACTTACCCTTGGAGATGATGTAACAAATAACTTATCTAGTATGATTGAGGCTAAAGCCATATCAACATTGGGCACCATTGTGGCGGAATACCTTAAGAATAAGCAGATAAGTGAGGCGGAAGCGTTGATTACGGTATTCAAGGCCGACAACAAAAACGCTGACATTAGTAATCTAGATAACTTGATTAAGAAAGTCTATGATGATGACATTGCAAAATTGGATTATCTTGTAACTGATGGAAAAATAAGCGAAGCTGAAAAGTTTCTTAATAACAACCAGCACCTCCAAATAAAACCAGAAGTTAAAGTTTTGCGTAACAAGATTGCGGAGGCAAAGAAGATTGAATCCCAAAATAAGGAAGCTATACCGAAGGACAGCGCTACGGAAAAGGTCAAAAATACTCCAGCTTCATCCGAAGCAGGAAAGGGCGGTGGCGGCTAGGAAAAAAGCGTAACGCGACATACAAAGAAGGTTGAAGACATCACTCGTTTTATTCAGTCAGGTTTTTTTCCTGACTGACCCTCCATGTGGTAAGGCGGCAGGCGGAAACTCCTGCCGCCACACAGTTGGCCGATCTTCCAGTTTTATTGGTTTAGCTCGTTATTAAGCCAATGAAAAATCACACCCTAATTCCAGTAGAACCCCCTAAGCATCCTTTTCTGTCGCCCCTTCGGGGCTGATTGGCTTTTTATTTCTTTACCAGGGGCTTCATCCCTGGCTATGTACTTTCAGCCCTTCGGGCCTGTTGTAGAGCGAAGAGCCTCTTCGCTCTACATGGGGACGCCGAAGGACAGATTTAACGTATAGGAAATTCAAAGTTGTAGAACGAAGCGATTGCTTCGTCACGGGCGAAGTGGCACTTCGCCCTACATCGAAAAAGTCACCGAAAGGCCTAATTTAAACGATGAAAAGGTATTAAATAAAAAATGGTAAGTTCACACGGCAATCGTACAAGGATTTTCTGCCTATTCCCCCAAAAGCCCCTCTCCGTTGATCGTTTGTGCAAAGATGTCCCAATAGCTTTTATCCCGGTAACGGCTGTCTTGCCAGGTTATGATGGCGTTGTCTTTGTCGTCAATAATAAACGATGGGAAGCCTTGATTGTCGGTCGCCGTGCAGCAGGCAACGCCGTTGTTTTTCCACTTCGAAACGCCTTTTGCATCAACGAACTGGGCATAGACGTCGAATGACCGGTCACGGTCGTCGTTCCACACCAGCATTGCATTGCCGTGTCCGTCGGATGCGATGGACACGTAATTTTGTATGCCGGATTCCACGCAGATTGCTTGTCCGTTTTCCTTCCATAGCGCTTTGCCGGTAAGGTCTATGTGTTGCGCGTAGACGTCAGATTCGCCGCTGCGCATGTCCCACCATGCCAGCAAGGCGCCTCCGGCGTTGTCGCTGGCAATTACCGGGAGGTTTTGGTTTCCTTTTGAGGTGCATACGGGGATGCCGTTTTCTCTCCATTGCACGGCCCCGTTACTGTCTACCTGCTGGGCAAAGACGTCGTTGTTGCCGTTTCGGGTGTCAACCCAGGCCATGATGGCCCCTTCGGCGCCATTACTCGTGATTACAGGGAAGTTTGCGTGGCCAACCGCGGTCGAGACGGGTACCCCGTATTTGTCCCACAACATTGTACCGCTTCCATCAATGCGTTGCGCATAAATATCGGCGTAGTTTCTTCTAAAATCCTGCCATGCGAAGATGGCCCCCCCCACGCCGTCGTTTATAACTACGACGTTGCCTTGCGTGCCGGAAACCCCGCAGACCAGCTTGCCGTTGTTGACCCACAGTGCTTCTCCCTCGTTATTAATGCGTTGGGCATAAAGGTCTGCGTAATTAGTACGATAGTCCTGCCAGATGATGATTGCGCCGCCTGCGCCATCAGTCGTTATGATCGGGCTGTTTTGCGCGTTTGGCTCGTTGCATAAGGTTATGCCGTTGATGGTCCATAGTGGTTTGCCTTGCGCATCGAGGCGCTGCGCGTAGACGTCTGCGTTGTCAGTGCCGTTTCGTATGTCATGCCAGGTTATAAAGGCGCCGCCTGCCCCGTCGCTTATAATCCTGGGCTTGATTTGGTTTTCCAGGGCGGCGCACACCGGTACGCCCCCCTTTCCCCACAGAATGTTTCCCTGTGCGTCTATGCGTTGGGCGTAAATGTCGAAGTGGATGTTTCGCCTGTCTTCCCAAGTGATTATTGCTCCACCGGCCCCGTCGCTTATCATCTGGGGATTGCCTTGCTGCTCCGGCATGGTACAGATGGGCGTGTTTTCCTGGGGATGTGACGACCAAGCCGCTACGGCGGTATGAATATGGTTCGCTATGATTGAAAATCCTAATATGCTATAAAGAAATACGGTATACGACTTTTTTTTCATGATGTTCTTTCCAAAACATGACTCTTGTGTAAAGATAAACAGCGATAAGGTTTTAGATAACAGTTCACCCGCCTCTTGTCCCTCACTGGAGAGGAATCGGCATATTGCCCAGATAACCCTGTCAGGGTTTTAAACCCTGACAGGGTATCGGCACTTTGTATGGTGGGTGAATTGTTACCGGTTTTAGTTGCTTTTTAAAACAGTATAAATTTGCGGGTCTATCTCAACAGCCTTGTTATAAGTTTTCATCGCCTCATTATATTTGCCCATGTTGTAAAGGGTGTTGGCTTTGTTGTGCCACGCCTTTGCATTGGTAGGTTTGATCTCTATGGCCTTGTTAAATGCCTTAATTGCATCATCATACGAACCAAGTTTGTCCATGGTAATGCCTATGTTATTCCATACCCAATCCTTGTTTGGATTCACCTGCGCTGCCTGGCTGAAAAATTGAAGCGCACTGTCGTACTGCTCCAGGACGAGTAAGAGGTACCCCTTGCCGATCCACGACAGGTCTTCTGAGGGATCGATGGCTATGGCCTTGTCAAATGCCTCAAGGGCTTCCTTATGTCTGGCTAATGCGGTTAGAGATATGCCTTTGTTATACCAAGCCGTTGAAAATGTTGGGTTCCGCTTTATGGCCTTGTCGTAAAGTGGTAATGTCTCTTCATATTTCTTCTTCTTATAGAGGGCAATTCCCTTATTGACCAGGGTGCTTGGTTGGTTGGGAGATATCTGCAACGCATTGTCATACGCCTGAATGGCCTCGTCGTATTCTCCCATGCAATACAAAGCGTTTCCTAATCCATCCCACGCCTGAGAATTTTTGGGGAATGACCCAATGGACTTACGAAATGCCTTGACGGCCTCTTCGAACTGCTTGCGCTTATATTTTGATTCGCCATTCTTAAGCCATCGCTTTGCGCTATATTTTTTCTTTGAGGTTTTATAAATAGCCCCTTCCATGTCTGCACCCCGTGAAAGTGGTAACGGAATGGCTATGAAAAATATCAGGAGGAGCGATGGGATTTTATAGGGATTTTTTACGATGAAATCTATAAAATGGCGGATAATGGTTTTCATATTTATTGCGTGTAAATATTTTGGTGAAATTGAATACTCATAATGAAAGGGTAATTACCTTTGCTTAGAATATTATAAAAATCATCAGGTAAAATCAATTCAAATGTTGAATGATTTTAAGATACTTGGTGTTAACCAAAAGGCAGTACATAAGACCTGCTTAATGACTAACAATTTAAACATGGGCGGTGTTGTAAATTAACAATAATGTAACCTATTGAAAACATAGTATGTTACGTAATGTGTGTAATAAAACATCAACTGGTAATCCACAGGTTATCAACAATTTAATCTGCTGGAGGTAGATAGTTTCTTGAAAAAAATATTTGATGGTATGGATGGCTGTGTGAGGGTAGAAAGCGGGAATTGTACGCCGTAAGTTTTAATTTAAGGTGAAATTATAACATCGGTTTTTTTATAAGCAGAAAAAGTCTTTCTTAATAATTTTCAGAGAAAATTATTTATCCTTGGTTGCAATATTTTTTGAATTTGTAATTACATTGTCTCTTAAAGCGTTAGGTGTAATAAAATGATATGCCAAAAACAAGAAAATCTTTTTGTTTTGACACATCCAAGTCCTTCTGATAATATCGCCCACCTTCACAGATAATTTCATTCACTTCTAAAAACGGTACATCCACAATTATTAAGGAACGATAATGGAGTCTTGCACAAAAATATGGGATGATGTTTTACACAGCATTCGGGAGAAGGTCGGTCCTCTGCGGTTTAATTTGTGGTTTAAGAATACCCGTTTGGAATCCTTTGATGGTGATTGTGCAAACATAGTGGTGCCGAACGTGTTTACCCAGGTGTGGTTACAAGAAAATTTCACTGATGTGTTGAGGGATGGTGTTGGGAAGCTCATCAACCAGGAGGGGCTTAGCCTAAGGTTTACGGTTCTAAAAAGCAATAGCTATGCCGGAGACACTGCTTTCCAGACCGCTGTTTCTCCGCAAGAAAAATCAATTGTTGAGAAGAGTAGGAATTTGTCGTCATTGGCGAGGAACCTAAAGTTGGAGGATTTTATAGTCGGCTCTAATAATAGGATTGCTTATACGGCGGCGCTTGAAATGGTGAAGGAGAGGATGTCCCCTTTTAACCCTCTCTTTATCCATGGTTCGGTTGGCGTGGGGAAGACGCACCTTCTTCAAGGGGTATGGAATTATATTAAAGAGGAGATGAATATCAACGCGGTATACATGCCCGCCGAAAAGTGGACAAATGAGTTCATCTATTCGTTGCAAAAGGGAAAGATGGAGTCGTTCAGGCAAAAATACAGAAATGTTGACGTGCTTTTGATAGATGACGTCCATTTCTTCTCCAATAAACAGGGTGTTCAGGAGGAGTTTTTGCATACCTTCAATGCGCTCTATGATTTATCAAAAAAGATCATATTTGCCAGCGACGTTCACCCAAAAACGATTGGGCATATAAAGGAAACCCTTGCAAGCCGGTTTATGTCGGGCATGGTTGTGAAGATGGATAAACCCGATTTTGCAACGAGGTTGTTGATCCTGAGATCGAAGGCCGCAAAATTTGAGATGTGTTTTTCGGAAGAGGTGTTGGAGTTTATTGCGGAAAAACATGGCAGTAGCGTACGGGAGATTGAAAGCACGCTGACAACGTTATCCGCCCATGCAAGGTTCAATGAAAAGAAGCTCGATCTTCGGTTGGTAAATGATGTCTTAGGTGATGTCCCCCATGACGAAGGGCAGGTTATTAAGGTTGAATCGGTAGAGAGTGCTATCCTAAACCATTACAATATAACACGTAATGAGCTTCATTCGGCTAAAAAGATAAAATCCGTTTCCTTCCCACGTCAAGTATGTATGTACTTGATAAAAACGCTTATGGATTGGTCGTATCAACAAATAGGCGATCACTTCGGCAATAAAAAGCACTCTACGGTTATGTTTGCGCTAAAGAAGATAAAAGATCAGATTAATACCGACAAACAGTTTAGGGCGCTTATAGAGATGCTGACAGAACGGATTAAAAAAGGGCAGAAGTAGTGGTTGCTGTTTGTCCGCTATTTGTGAAGTTGCGGTGGGTTATCACCCTTTTAAGATTGGTAAGTCAATTAGTATGCACTGTTTAGGCGAATTAAAGAAAAAACTAAAGGCGGATGGGGTTGACGGATTTCTTGTTACCAGTGAAATAAACGTTCGATATGTGACAAATTTTACGGGTAATGAAAGTATTCTTTTGATCACACCGGGCCATGATTACTTATTTACCGATTTTCGATATGCAGAGCAGGCGCAACTGGACGTGCCGTGGGCCAAGATAGCCGTAAAAAAAGTTTCTTTAATCAAAACGATATGCGGAAGACTAAAACGGCTTAACGTAAAGAAGCTCTACGTAGAATCCTCACATCTTACCTTCAGCCAGTATCTTGAAATCAAAGAGTGCATGGAAAGAATTAAATTAGTTCCAACTAAGGGAATAATAGAGTATTATAGAGAACGAAAGACACAGGAAGAGATTGAAAAGATAGAGAAAGCTATTGTCGTTGCTGAAAAGGCGTATCTGGAGATAAGAAAAAAGATACGGGTGGGTGTATCGGAAAAATACTTATCGGATATATTGGAATTTGAAATAAGAAAGCAAGGGGGGCTGCGGAGTTCTTTTGAAACAATCTGCGTTGCCGGTTCGCGTGCATCCCAGCCTCATGCACGGGCTACGGATAGAAAAATACAAGAGAAGGAAGCCGTTTTAATTGACTGGGGCGCTACCTTCCAATCCTATAATTCCGACTTGACAAGGGTTGTTTTCAAGGATAGAATATCCCGAAAATTTGAGAAGATATATCAAATCGTGCTTGATGCGCAACGTTTTGCTATTGAATGCGTGAAACCGGGTATAAAGGCAAAGGACGTAGATTATGCAGCAAGGAGTTATATAGAGTCAAAAGGGTATGGCGAATGCTTTGGGCATGGATTAGGGCACGGTGTTGGGCAGGAAGTTCACGAATATCCCGTTATTAACAAAAGAAGCAAAGAAGTGTTAGCGGCGGGTATGGTTTTTACCGTAGAGCCGGGGATCTATATCCCGGGATGGGGTGGCATTCGCATAGAAGACATTGTGTTGGTTACCAAGGACGGATGTAACGTCCTCAGTCGTTTGCCCAAGAGTCTAAAAGATATACAGATATAAAAATCGCTAAGGAACGAAAGTTGTTTTAACACCTATACTCCAGATGCATATAGCACCCTTGCGCGACTAGTCAGTAAGAACCCTTCATTCTTCTCAAGTCTTTTTCTTTTCATAACGATAGTTTTGGTTATGCTGTCGTGCTTGCTCCATACAGGGGAAGGCATAACGTACCGTTTTCATCTACTTTTCTTGTCTTTCCTGGTTAATTAATAAACAGATACCAAAAAGGAATGTATAAATGAGTATTATAGATAAGGTAAAGCAACTGATTTCAATTATGAATGAAAATGAGTTGACTGAAATTGAAATTCAAGAAGATGTTACCAAAATAAGGATAAAAAAGGGTGATGGTGGTGATATTCGTGCAATACCGTCGATATCGGCTCCAGCGGCGCTTCCCATCAGGGTGGAATCAGGGCAAGAAGCGTGTGCTGCATCAATAGAGAGTGGAAACTTTGTAGAGATCGTTTCTCCTATGGTGGGAACGTTTTATCGGGCCAGTGCGCCTGGCGCAGACCCTTGCGTGAACGTGGGGGATACTATAAATGAAGAGACCGTTGTTTGTATTATTGAAGCCATGAAGATAATGAACGAGGTGAAAGCTGAAATGGCTGGTGAGGTCGTTGAGGCCTATGTGAGTGACGGTGAGGCCATTGAGTTTGGGCAACCATTATTTCGCGTTAAACCGGCGTAAAATGATGCTATCTTGTTGAATGCGGACTGAAAGTAACGATTGAAGGATATTTGATTTATGTTTTCAAGGATAATGGTTGCAAATCGAGGCGAGATAGCCTTGCGGATTATTAGGGCTTGCCGCGAAATGGGGATAGAAACCGTGGCCGTATGCTCGAAGGCGGATAAAAACGCAAGGTATTTAGCGCAAGCAGATATTCGGGTGTGTATCGGTCCCGCTGAAGCAGATGGAAGTTATCTGAATATCCCAAGTATAATTAGCGCCGCAGAGATAACGGATATTGAGGCAATCCATCCTGGATATGGTTTCTTGTCGGAAGTTGGCCATTTTGCCGAGGTGTGCGAGTCGTCCAATATCGTTTTTATAGGCCCTAAGGCAGAGACGTTAATGAAGCTTGGGAATAAGACGGAGGCGAGAAAACTTGCGATTGAAAGCAAAGTGCCTGTTGTTCCGGGGAGTGAATCCGTCATCAAGAGCCAGCAGGAGGCATTGGATGTTGCCCATAAGATTGGTTATCCGGTGATTATTAAAGCTTCTGCCGGTGGGGGGGGGCGTGGGATGCGTGTTGCCCATAACGATATAAGCTTGGTAAACTCGCTGGCGGTTGCGCAACGGGAGGCAGGGGCAGCATTTAAAGACCCATCCATATACATAGAAAAATATGTTGAAAATACCCGACATGTAGAGGTGCAGATTTTTGGTGATAATTATGGCAATATCATACACTTGGGAGAAAGAGACTGTACTTTACAACGCCGGCATCAAAAAATCATAGAGGAATCCCCTTCGCCGGGCATATCTGAGCGCTTGCGAGAGGAAATGTGCAAGTCGGCCATTAAGATAGCAAGGGCCGTAAATTATAAAAATGCGGGAACTGTTGAGTTTTTGGTAGATAGAGAGGGAAATTATTATTTTATCGAGGTAAACACGCGGTTGCAGGTAGAACATCCCGTGACGGAGATGGTAACCGGTATCGATTTGGTTAAGCAGCAAATAAAGGTTGCCTATGGCGAACGGTTAAACCTGAAACAAAAAAAAGTCCAAATGCAGGGCGTTTCAATAGAATGCCGAATTTATGCCGAGGACCCTTATAATGGATTTAGACCCCAGCCTGGGAAGATAACGGAGTATAACGCTCCGGGCGGAAGAGGGGTGCGGGTTGACTCTCATGTTCATGCTGGCTATGAGGTTTCGCCTTATTACGATTCCTTGATATCGAAGTTGATTGTGTATCAGAAGACGAGGGAAGATGCAATTGCCTGCATGAAAAGGGCATTAAGAGAGTATACCATTGAAGGTATAAAAACGACAATCCCACTAAATTTAGAGTTAATTTCTCATCCACAGTTTGCGACGGGGAACATTAATACCAACTTTGTAGAGGGTTTATTGTCAAGGGGTTAGCGTTGAGCCTCCCGGCAAAAGAGTTTTTTCTTGACACAAGAAAAAAAGCATGATAATTTATCTAGTCTTTGCGGGGTTGCCCTTTAGGTTTACCTTTCGTAAAAAATCAGATGGCAGGGCGTGGCGGGTTTGGTGTATGTGTGTAATTTCTAAATATAGTAATAGTTTAGGTTTACGTAATTTATATTAGCACTAGCAGGAAAGGAGATTTTGATGAGTGGCAAGGTATCTAAGTATCTTTTTGGCGGCGTTGTATCGCTAGGTTTGTTCGCGTTTGCGTTATCTGGGGTATCGGTTGGCGCAATCTATACGGGTAATAGTGGTTGTAAGTGTCACATGGGAAAAGGATGTTTCGAAGGTGAGGAATATAAGGAAAGACTACATTCAAATACTTGGGAAAAGAGGCTGAAGGGGACGCCTGATTCCGAGAATCCGGATTGCTTAAAATGCCATGCGACCGCTTATGGCGAGAAGATTGAAGGCGCCGGGCTTAAGTATTTGCCGAACGTTCAATGCGAAGCCTGTCATGGGGCGGGTTCGGAATATAAAAAGTTGAAGGAGAACTTCGAAGGCAAGGGAAAAGACGCATTCAAGGCATTGCTCAAAAAAGATCCGTTTGAGGCTAGGAAGGTACAGTATGATGCAGGTTTGATCGTGGCTGGAATTAATGGTCCTGCAACGGTAAAAGAACAGTGCATGAAGTGTCATTGGGAAACGAAGGACGACAAGAACAGGTGTCCGAAGACAGATAAGTTGATGGATTATAAAGAGTTTTTCAAGAAAGATGACCACAGGGACGAAGACGAGCTTGACGTAGCGCTCAAGAAGATGTCCGCTGAGGATAAGAAGAAATGGGCGGCGATATTACCAAAGGATGAAATCCTTAATACGCCATTGAAGCCAAAGAAGAAGGACTAACACTGGGTTTGTAAAAGTTATTGGGGTTGAGCCGGCTTTAGCGTAAAACTAAAGCCGGCTTAGTGGGCAAAGAAAAGCCTGAAAAGGAGTATTTAAGTATGGATTATAAGCGGGAGGGGAGCTTAACAATGGGGCGGCTGTCGGGTCCTGGCAAATATAGATTGATAGCAGTTTTTGTATCTGCGGTGATGGCCGCTTTGTTGCCGGTGGCGTTGTTCGCCGGAGACAACGGTCCATGTATTGATTGCCACACAAAAACGGATAAATTAAAGGTGCAGGAGAAGGCTAAAATAGACCCTGTTACCGGTGAAATCCGGGTGGTTTCGATGTTAGTAGATGAGGCAATATTTAAGACCACCGCGCATGGGGGAAGCGATTTCTTCTGCACAGATTGTCATCAGGATTTGGATGGGGCCGACCTGACGGAAGGGCATAAACCGAACTTAAAACCGGTTGACTGTATCACCTTTTGTCACGACGACCCTGCCGATGAATATCTTCAGAGCACTCACGTAAAGCTCATGAAAGAAAAAAACAAAGATGTGCCAACATGCAAAGATTGTCATGCCGGTTTAACTTACCATTATACCTATCTGGGTGAGGAATCACCTATGAATGTTCCGAGAGGAACGGATCCGCTGCATAGGAAAATAACGATAGACGTTTGCGGTTCTTGTCATACGGATTATTTGAACAGCTATCGGGATAATACGCATGGTCAGGTTACGGCGCTTGGTCATACGACCACGGATGTACCGGTGTGTTTTGACTGTCATGGTAAGCATACCATATTAAACTCATCGGAGGCGGAATCGAAGGTAGGTAAGGAGAGGATTTTAGAAACCTGCGGGAAGTGCCATGCAAATATAGGTGCTAGTTTTGTAAAGCATATAGAGCATCCGCAAATTAAAAATTTGAATTATTACAAAACGTTGCTTACCGCGTTAAAAAAGTCGGGCGGTGATCCTGAAGCGCTTAAGAAGATTTTATTAAATCCACAAACCATCTTATGCATAGTGTTTGTTATGTACGTTGGTATATTGGCATTTACTTTTTCTGCATTCGGGGTTCATTCCTTGCTTGGCTGGTTTGCAATCGTTAGAGATGAACGTACGAGAAAGGGGCATGCTGATGAAGAACACCACTAATTACCTCAGATTTGGTCTGTTTCATAGATTTAGTCATTTTTTGATAATCATTAGCTTTTTTGGTCTAGTATTAACGGGTATGCCGTTGGCCTTTCGGAGCTATGGCTGGGCGAGATGGCTCTATGAAATGTTTGGCGGGTATCCGACCGCCGGATACATCCATCGTATTTGCGCTTTGATTACCTTTTTTGCGGCTTTCCTACACTTCGCATTCCTCTTTGTCTGCGTATCTGTGAAAAAGCAGAAGGGGTATTTCTGGGGTGTGGACTCGCTCCTCATTCAGCCAAGAGATATATTTGATATCATAGCTGATATTAAATGGTTCATGGGTGTTGGAAAGCGTCCGAACTTTGACCGCTGGATTTATTGGGAGAAATTTGAGTACTTATCGTTAATGTGGGGTACTCTGGTGATGGCCGTCACAGGCATAATACTTTGGTTCCCGGCTCAGTTTACAAAGATAGTTCCAGTTGCTGTCGCCAGCATAATAGACGTTCCGAGTATAGCCTTGATCGTGCATAGATACGAAGCGATCCTTGCCGCAGGGTTTATCTTTTCTATTCATTTCTTTCATACACACTTACTTCCTGAAAAGATGCCGGTTGATGAGGCTATTTTCACCGGTAAGATAACTGAAGCTGAGTTCAAACATGAACGGTTAATTCAGTTTAACAGACTTGAAAAGCAAAAAGACTTGGAAAGTTACAGGGTGGCACCTTCATCTTTGTTCGTGAGTTTTTTGACCAGGTTGTTTGCAGTACCGATTTTGATCACAGGGCTAATCATGGTTGGCCTTATGTTCTCGGCGTTGCTCGTTTGGGCTATCTAACTGCTTGTGTCCACAGTAGCCAAGCTATTGTGTTCGTTAGAGTACCCGTTTAGAAGCGATATTAAAACTATAGATAAGGATGAATTATGACTTACAGGGTTTTAATAGCAGATGACGAAGAACGCATGCGAAGAGTGATCTCTATGGAATTCGACGATATGAGCGATGTAAAGGTAGTCACGGCCTGTAATTCCGTGACTACGCTAGGGTATCTTGATGCCGAGCGGTTCCATCTCCTCGTGACAGACCTAAAAGTACCGGAGATGGGACGGCTTGAATTTTTAAAGGCGATTAAAACGAAATCGCCAGACCTACCAATCATAGTTCTAACTGCTTACGGCTCAGTTATGTCTGCAATAGATGCTATGAAAGAGGGTGTTTTTGATTATATCACTGCCCCGTTTGACAAGGACACTTTGAAGTTAGCTGTTAAACGGGCATTGAAGATGAGTTCTCTGACAATTGAAAACAAGTATTTACGTCAGGCACTGGAATCGCAATATGATTTTAAAAACATAATAGGAGATTCGCTGCAAGTTGTAGATGCACTGAGTCTTGTCGGTGAGGTAGCGAAGACCGATTCTACCGTATTGATTACGGGAGAGAGCGGCACCGGAAAAGAATTGATAGCCCGCGCCCTGCACTATAACAGTAACAGGGCTTGTGGCCCGCTGATTGTATTAAACTGCGCGGCCATTCCGGAAAATCTGTTAGAGAGTGAACTGTTCGGTTACGAACGAGGCGCTTTTACTAGTGCGGAGAAGACGAAACGAGGACGTTTTGAGTTGGCTGGCGGGGGTACGTTCTTTCTTGATGAAATATCTGAAATG
Source organism: Candidatus Brocadiaceae bacterium (assembly GCA_015661205.1). Classification (GTDB taxonomy): domain Bacteria; phylum Planctomycetota; class Brocadiia; order Brocadiales; family Brocadiaceae; genus JACVXV01. Next base: position 1,605 of record JACVXV010000064.1, on the reverse strand, counting down.
AGCGCTGCAATTCAGGCGAAGGTTTTGCGGGTTGTTGAGGCGAAAGAATTGGAGCGTCTCGGCGGCACGGAAACCATTAAAGTTGATGTTCGAATTATCTGCGCGACCAATAAAAATTTAGAGGATTTGGTTAAATCGGGTAAATTCAGGGAAGACCTGTATTACAGAATAAGTGTTTTCCCGATTACATTGCCGCCGTTACGAGAAAGAAAAGAGGATATCATCCCCCTGAGCAAGCATTTCTTAAAGCGTTTTTCTTTAAAGATGGGAAAATCTCCGATAACCTTAAGCCGTGAGGTTGAAAAGTTGCTGCTGATGCATAAGTGGGATGGTAACATAAGAGAGTTGCAGAACGTCATTGAACGTGCTGTAATTTTGTGTAAAGGCAGCGCAATACTGTCTGAGCATCTTCCAACGTCCATTTCAAAAGACTCATGTTCAACTGAAAATATCAGGTTACAAGCTGCCGTTAATCCAGTCCAATTCGACATACCGCCAAATGGGTTGTCATTGGACGATTTGGAGAAGCAGTTGGTAACGCAGGCCTTGGAGAAAAGCAAAAATAATAAGACTAAGGCAGCCAAACTGTTGGGCTTGACGAGAGGCACATTCCGGTATAGATTGCAAAAATATGGTTTAGCAAATTAGGTATGGCAATTTTGAACTTTTGGATTAATGGCGCGAAAAAACATCAAATACGTGTAATTGGCGGCTGATAACAGCCAATAAATATTTGTTTGAAATTTTTGAAATAAAGCGTACGTAGCTATAACACGTCGTAATGGCGTTATCTACACACAAAGATATTTGTAGTAGTAGTTTGGTACATCGTGTGCTATGTTTGTTGAGTCCGCTGTGGCGGAGTGTCTGGTTTCAGCAATGGTGAGGAAAATTAACGAAAGGGGGTGAATGTGTTATGAAGAAAGGTCTATTAGTGGTTGCTGGTGTATTTAGCTTGTTCGCATTTGTTGCGCAATCAACTTTCGCTGCATGGGATAAACCATGTGACAAAAAGAAAGTTCTTGAAGCTCATTGGTGCGACGTTTGTAAAGAGGTTAGAGAGTTCACGGAGTGTTCAGAGATCGGTTATATATGGGACTTCGCGAAGCATAAGGCTTCTGGCGATAAATCTCACACTGATCTTCCAGAATGCTGGGCGTGCCAGAAAATTATGTATAGTTGCATAAACACGAATTGCAAAAAGTATGGCGCGTGTCTGCCTGCACCCGGAGCCTGTGGAGAATGTGGAGATGACATCACAAGTAAGGTTGCTTTGTCTAGGGTGATGTTTAAATGTCCAAAGTGCAGCAAGGAGAGTGGTGAGGCTGGCAAAGGCTCAGCTTTGATAAAGGGCAGCTATGGCAAGCAGTTGGAAAAGGCGGGTGATTGTGAAACCTGTGGAGTACCGCTTGAGGTAATTTGCTCGAAGTCCGGTACATGTCCTCATGTAACGAGATAGTTGTTGGTATCTAGAATGATAACTGTTAACTGTTTTAGGAGGAAGTTGATGAAAAGAGGAATAATAGGTTCATTGGTAGTGGGCGCAGCGATAGCGTTCGGCGGGGTAGCAAGCGCCGGATTTATCCAGGGCACGCACGTAAAGAC
>JACVXV010000203.1 GCA_015661205.1 Candidatus Brocadiaceae bacterium | reverse complement strand
AAAAGATATTATCGACAAAATATTTCAAGTCTATTTTTCCACCAAAAAGACCGGAACCGGTCTTGGTCTTCCAACAGCAAAACGTATTATCGAAGACCATAGAGGGACTATTTCAGTTCAGAGTGAAGAGGGAAAGGGAACCAACTTTTCTATAAAATTACCCACAAATTTACCCCTTAATTAAGACCTATCAATGAACAAAACCGCAATTCTTGTTATCGATGATAATGAAGAGCATGCAATCGCTACAGCAGAGGCACTGCAGAAGGTGGGATGTAAATGCCTTATTGCTACGAGTGGCAAAGAAGGATTGAAAAGCATTGAAGCCGGGGAAATCGATATTGTAATTACAGACTTGATCATGCATGACATTGATGGCTTACAAATACTCAAAACAACAAAAGAAAGATTACCTGAAGCTGAAGTAATCCTGATCACTGGTTATGGTACGGTAGAAACTGCCGTAGATGCCATGCAAAAAGGGGCAGCTACATACCTTTTGAAACCTATCAACATTAATCATTTACGTGCAGAGGTTAACAAGCTCATTGAAAAGCAGGGACTTGTAAGAAATAATAAGGAACTGCACAAGCAACTCGACGAAAAATATGGACTGTCTGGCATTATTGGGAATAGTCCTAAGATGCAAAAGGTGTTAAACATTGTCAATCAAATTTCTGGAACAACGGCCACGATATTAATAACGGGTGAGAGCGGTACAGGGAAAGAACTCATTTCAAAAATTATTCATAATAACAGCCTTAGAAAGAATAATCCTTTGGTCGTTTTAAACGCTGCCGCCATACCAGAAAGCCTTCTAGAGAGCGAACTTTTTGGGCATGAGAAAGGCGCTTTTACAGGAGCTATGTACCAGCGGAAAGGAAAATTTGAGTATGCCAATCACAGCACGTTATTTTTGGATGAAATCGGAGATATGCCGCTTTCCACACAGGTCAAACTATTACGTGTAATCGAGGATGGCGTAGTCACGCGCGTTGGCAGCAACGAGTCCATCGAGGTTGACGTTCGCCTGCTCGCCGCTACAAATCAGGATCTTGAGAAACTTATAAAGGAGGGGAAATTTAGAGAAGACCTGTACTTTAGGCTGAATGTCGTTTCTATCAAATTACCTCCTCTCAGAGAGAGACTCGAAGACATTCCACTGCTCATGGATGCATTTCTCCGTGAATTTTCACAGATACACAATAAAAAAGTCTCTATTATTTCTCCTGAGGCACGAAAGATTCTGTATAAATATCCATGGCCTGGAAACGTGCGGGAATTAAAGAACTGCATCGAAAGTATGGTTGTAGTAAGCACGAAAAACGCTATAGACGTAGAAGACATACCGGATCATATATTACAACGTAGCAGCGAAACATCCACAGTACCCAGCCTGGTGGCTGGAATCACCATTGAAGAAGCAGAACGGGAACTCATCAAAAGCACCTTAGCCACGGTGGGTGGAAATAGGGAAGAAGCGGCAAAAATGCTTGGTATCGGCGAGCGCACCCTTTATAGAAAACTGGATCGATACGGCCTTAAATAAGACTTACACAGCATATAGATTTGGTACAATATCACAACTATTTGTGTACACAAAAAACCAATTTGTAAAACATCAAAAAAATTATGCTCGAAATTAAACTATGCGCCAATTGTAAAAGAAGCCTTTCAAGAAAAGACATCGACTCAGGACATGCCGTTTATCAAGAAGACGGAAAACTCATTTGCCGGGAATGCCTTACCTTTAAAATCAAAAAAGAAAAGGGTTATGAGGAAAAAGATTTTCTCATGGAATCATTGTTAAACGAAGTAAAGAACATTAACCGAACGTTGACTTACGAACCTGCCTCGTGGTTAATTATTCTCGCCTCTGTTATCCAATGCTTTGTTTTTGGCTCACTCATTTTTGCTTACCTCCATCGCAATAGCGATGTCCATGCTTATCTTTTACTTGCTTTGGTATTTCAGGTAATGGCGTTAACCTTTTTTGTTATAAAAAAATAAAATCAAAAACAAACAAAAAATATCTTGACATCATCTAAAATATTTTTATAATAAGTTTATATTATTATTTAACAATTATTACATTTTAACTAAAGGAGGTTTTGCATGAGTACGAAAGTTGGACAAAATGCGCCTGAGTTTACGCTACAGGGTGTCGTAGGAGACAAATTTAAAGATGTATGTTTGGATGAATATAAAGGAAAGTGGGTTGTCCTTTTCTTCTATCCTCTTGATTTTACCTTTATATGCCCTACGGAAATCACTGAATTTTCAAAGCGAGATAGCGAGTTTAAGTCAATAAATGCACAAGTATTGGGGGTGAGTATCGACAGTGTTTTTTCCCATAAGGCATGGCTGAAAGAACTTGGAAGCCTCAACTATCCACTGCTCAGCGATATTACTAAAGAGGTTTCCAGGAAGTACGGTGTATTGCTCGAAGAGAAGGGTATTGCATTGAGGGGTACATTTATTATTGATCCAGAGGGGAAATTACGATATCAATTGGTACACGATCTCGGTATCGGTCGTAGCGTAGAAGAAATACTCAGGGTATTAAGGGCATTACAGACAGGAGAACTGTGCCCGGTTGAATGGAAACCAGGGAAAAAGACCTTAGGCAAGGCATAAGCAAAAACAATTCAAAATAATCAAGGGTGTGTCTTGTAGAGACAGGTTTCAAACCTGTCTCTACATCATCAAACGACCGTTCGCCGCTACTTAACTTCTTTCTCAACACGGCACAACAGTCCCCTTAGTTGATATGAACCAAATGCCGGATCATAGGGCGGCGCATTATTGGTAAGCATATTGGCATTGGACTCCCAAACCCCGTAATCAGGCGCAGATTTCTCAGGAAACCACCAGGCGTGATCAACATTTATTACTCTGGGATGAATATCCTCTGTAACTAAAGCCTTCATTCGTATACTACCTCTCGGAGAAGTCACAATAACCCAATCTCCATGTTTGATTCCTTGTAAGGCAGCAACTTCAGGATGCATTTCCACCTGAGGATACGGTCTTCGTTTTCTTAACGACGGTATCTGCCTGTGTTCGCTCTGGAAAAACTCCTTCCTGCGACTGCCAGTTGTAAGCACATAGGGAAATTCCCTGGCTAGTTCAGGAGTATTTACAGGACTTTCAGGCGGTTCCTTATAAGTAGGCAGAGGATCATAGCCCATCCTTTCCAACGTTCTGCAATACAGTTCAAGCTTTTTAGAAGGAGTCCGAAATCCATTCCTTTCAAATTTCCTATACTCATGCGGCGGATGTATGAAAGTTTGCTCCTTTAGTTTTTGATAGGTTATACCCAACGGCTCTAATTGATAGTTCATGACATCTTCCAGGCTCTCTTCACAGCCCGGTAAGCCAAGCCTTCTGGACATTTCATCTATTATCCATTCGTCTTGCCTGCACTCGCCAACCTGCGTAATCTTCTGCTGCGCCATGACTATGTTTTCAACCACCAAGGGATAACCAATAACCTGTTCTACCTCTGGCCATAAGGCCGCGGGAAGGACATAATCAGCTATTGCAGCAGTAGGCGTCATAAAAAGGTCGGTAACTACTAATAAATCTAATTTTTGTAAACTTTCATACACTTCCTTAGCATTTGCCACAGTAGTCAACGGATTGCCGCCAAATATTAAAAGCGCCCTAACCCGGTAAGGTTCGCCTGTCCGCATGGCTCTAAAAAGTGTTGGAATATGGGCTGATGGCATAAAGGCGCGCCATCCCCCCAGGAGTTTGAAATTCTCAGCGCCGAGACGTTTCTTCAGCATCCCTTCCGGCAGTTTATCTTTTAGCGTCGGGTAACTGCGAACTATGTTCATTCCAAGAATATCGCCGCCAGGGATGTCTACATTTCCAGTCAACCCTCGCAGAATAGCAACCGCCCTCACCGTCTGTAAAGAATTGGTGTTCTGCTCGATGCCAAGCCCCCACTCAAGCACAGCGGGCTTATTCAGCGCATACGTTTTTGCAGCCTTTATAATATCCGATGAAGGTATCCAGGTGATCGCCTCGGCCCATGCCGGAGTAAAAGGTTCAACGTGTTTTTTAAGCTCATCAAAACCTGTAGTCCACTTTTCTACAAACTCTGCATCGTAGATGTTTTCTTTGATAATAACGTGTATCATCGCAAGGGCAAGAGCTGCATCTGTTCCGGGTCTTACCGGCAGCCACTGTTCGCAATATTTAGCGGTTTCAGATCTTCTGGGATCTACGGCAATGCCCAAAGCGCCTTTATCCAGCGCCCTTTTTACAGAGATGGATAGTTCTCCATCCGGTCCTGACACTAAAGGATTGTGTCCCCAAAACAGGATACACTTTGGAGAAACCTCGCCATAATAATCCCCCCCCACAAACCCGCCATAGGTGAAATTGCTTACCGTAATCCTGGGAATGAAACATTGTGCAAGCCCTGGCTCATACCAGTTTGGCGTTCCAAGGGCATTTGCAAACCTCACCACATGCATATAATGATGCCGTCCGGTTCCCTGCCCCAGGGCGATAGATTCGGGCCCAAATTCTTTGCGGAATTTGTCCAGTCGAGAGGTAATTTCACTCAGCGCTTCATCCCAGGAGATACTTTCCCATTGTCCACTACCCCTCTTGCCCTTTCGGCGAAGCGGCTTGCGAAGACGGTCGGGATGGTTTGCAATCTCAGGGGTCATAACACCTTTAACGCACATCCAGCCCTTATTCATAGGTGAAGCCGGATCTCCTTTTACCCTCACAACCTTGCCGTCTTTAACAAAAACCAGGACACCGCATCCGCCATGACAAGTCCTGCAAACACTCCTGAAAACCTGTTCGCCGTTCCGCAGTTTTACCAATGCTTAACTCCTGTAAAATTCATTTTATTCCTTTATTAATCCGAGTTGTGAAACGATTGCGTAAATACCCGCATCCTTTAAATAATTCGGGTCGCATTTCAGCATCTGCAGGAGATGTTCTTTTGCCCTTTGTTTGTCCCCTTTTGTAAAATAAATCATACCGATATTTTTGTGGGCGCTGGCATTTTTCGGATCAAATCTGATGGCCTTCATGAATTCATCGAGCGCCGTATCCCATGATCCCTGCTGGCAATAGACTGCCCCCAGATTGTTGTGGGCATTGGCATGGCTGGGCTGCAACCTTAAGGCTTCTTTCAGTTCAAACATAGCCCTGTCCAAATCGCCTTTTTCTGTGTATACGTAACCCAAGTTACTGTGTACCTCCGCAAAGTCCTTATAGACCGATAATGCCCTTTGGTACTGAGCGACGGCTTCGTCCATCATACCCTTTTTCATATATGCACTACCGAGGTTATTAAA
>JACVXV010000004.1 GCA_015661205.1 Candidatus Brocadiaceae bacterium | reverse complement strand
GCCCTGAAAGGGCGATATAAAGGTATAAACTAACGTGTAATTCCGTATTACGCCCTTTCAGGGCTTGTTGGTTTTTCCGTATCCCCCAGGGCGTTGCCCTGGGCTAAGCTATTTCGCCCCTTCAGGGCTAACAAAAACAAGGGTTTGGTGGTTGCCATAGGTTTCTTAACTTAACACCTATGGGCTTCACCCCTCCCCGCTATATCCTGTCGGCCTTTCAGGCCTAACTTTGAATTTCCTGTACGTTGAATTAGGTCGCCAACGGCGATATCGTTTGTAGCGCCGGCCTTCATGGCCGGCAACGGCATTGGGGATGAACCCCCGCGCTACAGCTTTGAAATTACATGAGGCTTTTGGCTATAAATAATAAATTTTCCGCGTAATTTATATAAAATATTGTATAATCAAAATCATTGCTGTCCGGTTGACGTTGCGCCATAATGCGGCAAACCGCATATCTATCGGCTCTTCACACGTGTTGGCGCTGTAATAAATTTGTTTGTTATATTACAATTCTATCGATTTCACAGGCTTTTGGAACTTGTGTATTAAGGATGATGTGTATAATCGCAGACATTGATACGAAAATCAGCCTCCACCGGACGGTAGTAAATTACCCTTATTGAGCGCTCACATGCCTTCAGCCTACAACCCGATATCTCCATGAAAACCAACAAAAAGAAACCCGTTCTAAAAAAATCCCCAACTGCCCTTTCACTATCCGCAAAAAAGAAACCACCGGTTAAAAGTCCAAAAAAAACGCCATTTTACATCATCGGCATGGGCGGCTCTGCCGGCGGATTGGAGGCATTTGGACAGTTTTTTACCAATATGCCCATCGACAGCGGAATGGCGTTTGTCCTTGTCTCTCATCTTGACCCAACCCAAAAAGGCATGATGCCTGAACTGCTCCAGCGTTTCACCAGGATGCAGGTCTTTCAGGTAAAAGACGGGATGGAGGTCTGTCCGAACTGTGTCTATGTCATCCCTCCGAACAGGGATATGTCCATACTGCACGGAACCCTTCAATTGCTGGAGACATCGTCGCCCCGCGGTTTGCGGCTGCCGATTGATTTTTTCTTCCGGCACCTGGCGGAAGACCAGGAAGAACGCGCCGTTGGCGTCATCCTTTCCGGCATGGGAACGGACGGCACCCTGGGCATTAAGGCTATCAGGGAAAAACTGGGTATGGTAATGGTGGAGGACCCCGCCTCGGCTAAGTTTGACGGCATGCCGCGGAGCGCTATTGATACCGGAATTGTGGATTATATTGGGCCGGTAAAAGAACTGCCCGCTAAACTGCTCGATTATGCGAAGCACCCATCTGCAACCCTTAAACAGAAACCGATCGCAGAAGAGAAACAAACAAATGCGATACAAAAGATAACCGTTCTTCTCAGGGATCAAACCGGGCATGACTTTTCTTTCTACAAAAAGAATACCCTCGTCCGCCGCATTGAAAGGCGGATGTGTGTTCATAAAATCACCAATATAGACGTGTATATTCGTTATTTGCGGGAGAACCCGCAGGAGATTGAGTTACTTTTCAAGGAACTGCTGATTGGGGTAACCAACTTTTTCAGAGACCATGAGGCATTTGAAGCGCTCAAAGAAAATGCCCTTCTGCAAATACTGAAAGACAGGGCGAGGGGAAACGTATTGCGGATATGGGTTCCAGGCTGCTCAACGGGTGAAGAGGCCTATTCTATTGCCATCATTCTCCTGGAGTGTATGGCAAAGGTGAAACAAAGGGGAGTTTGTAAAATCCAGGTTTTTGCCACGGATATTGACAAAGACGCCATTGATAAAGCCCGCCAGGGAGTTTATGCGTCCAACATTGCCGCAGACGTCTCCCCGGAACGGCTGCAACGGTTTTTTATAAAGGAAGGCAACGGTTACCGGCTCAAGAAAGAAATCCGCGAGATGGTAATCTTTGCGCCACAGAATGTCATTATGGACCCGCCGTTTACCAAATTAGACCTGGTTAGCTGCAGAAATGTTCTCATTTATATGACGGCGGAACTGCAGAAAAAGCTCCTCCCGCTCTTGCATTATGCCCTCAATCCCGGAGGACTTCTCTTTTTGGGCGTTTCCGAGACCATTGGCAGCCTGACCGACCTCTTTTCTACGGTGGATAATAAATGGAGGATTTACCGGCGTAAAGAATCAGCATCCGCCCGTATGGGTATGTTTGAACTGCCGGTGTCTCCATTGTTTCATGGAGAAGACCAGCCACAGCACGCGCCAAAGGCGCGTAAAAGCATTGAAACCACCATTTCGGACACGGCACAACAGGTTCTTTCGGAACATTTCACCCCTCCCGCAGTGATTATTAATGAAAAGGGAGACATTGTGTACATAAGCGGGCGCACCGGTAAATATCTGGAACCGGCTGCCGGAAAGACCAATATAAATATCTTTGCCATGGCGCGCGAGGGGTTAAGAAGCGAACTGGAGGTCGCCATCCGCAGGGCAATTGCGCAGAAAAAAACCATAACCATGAAGGATTTGATGGTCAAGACCAACGGCAACCACCAAGCCATGGACCTTACCGTCAAACCCTTCAGCGAATCTGAAGGTATGAAGGGCTTATTGATGGTGGTATTCGGGGACGTTGGCGCCCCTTCCAAACGGGCAGCATCAGGCAAAGCGAAGACCGGTTCGGCTTCCCGCCAGGGCAAGATGTATAAAGAACTGGAGAAGGAACTTGCCTTTACCCGGGAGCGCCTTCAGACGACCGTGGAAGAGATGGAAACCTCCAGGGAAGAGCTCAAATCATCGAACGAGGAATTGCAGTCAACCAATGAGGAACTACAGAGCACCAATGAGGAATTGACAACGTCCAAGGAGGAGTTGCAATCCATGAACGAAGAACTGGTAACCGTCAATACCGAACTGCAGACGAAAATTGATGAATTGGCGGGCGCAAACAATGATATGCAGAATCTCCTCAACAATGTAGAAATTGCAACGATCTTTTTGGACGACGACCTGAATGTCAGGCGATTCACACCGCAGACAACGAAGATACTGAATCTGATTCCGTCAGACGTGGGACGTCCGATCAGCCATATTGTCTCAAATCTGAAATATGAGGCATTGCTTGACGATATAAAGGCGGTGCTTCAAACGCTGGTATTCAAAGACGCGCAGGTACAAACCAAGGACGGACGCTGGTACCTTATGCGTATTATGCCCTATCGAACGCTTGATAACATTATTGGCGGCGTAGTGGCAACTTTTACTGAAATTACCGGTGTGAAACGATTGGAGGCGTCGCTGCGGGAGAGCGAAGTAATACAAGAGGCCTGTAGATTTGCCGAGAGTATTGTGGAAACCATACGAGAACCTTTGCTTATCATGGATGCAGAGCTGAGGGTTGTTTCGGCTAACCGGTCATTTTACCGGACATTTCATGTGTCACCGGAGGAGACTAAGAATAGTTTACTATATGAATTGGGAAACAGGCAGTGGGATATTCCTGCGCTGAGGCGGCTTTTGGAGGATATTCTTCCGAAAAACAACCAAATTAATGACTACAAGATAGAGCATGACTTCCCCGAAATCGGCCGCAGGGTGATGCTCCTCAATGCCCAACAAATAATACGGGAAGGCGCCGGCATACAAATGATACTCCTTGCTATAGAGGATATTACGGAGCATAATAAAAGGCGTTAAGGTTTGTTATTGCTTCGGTATTTGTGCCGCCCCTTCGGGGCGTAACAACCGTAGCCCACTGCGTAAGCGGTGGGTAAGAGAAATAACCATTATTTTAGCCCCGTAGGGGCGAAATAACTCAGCCCAGGGCAACGCCCACAGGTTTATACACATCTTTTCGCTCAAGTGTATGAACATGCCATGTTGCGTGCCGTCAGGGCTAAAGCCCGGATTGGCGTGTGTCTGCACCCCAGCCTGAAGGCTGGGGTTAATGAACGGCAGATCGTAGATAACTCCATATTGCTTGTGTCCAAACCATCCGGCCATGACCCCAGCCTTTAGGCTGCGATTCGTGATGGACGCTACGTGTATAGCTGCCGTAGCGCTTTTGTATTAACCCCAGCCTTCAGGCTGGGGTTCGTGATGACCACTGAATTGGCTTTAGCCCTGATGATAATGGGAAGAAGACATGGCATTCGTTGCTTGTTGTGATTATAATGCTAAGCCCAGGGCGCGGCCCTGGGCTGTTGTATTGCGCCCCTTTGGGGCTGTGTTGTTACTACGGCTAGGCTGATTTTACCAATATTTTGTCCCTACGGGACATTTAAAAAACAGACACAGATTGAATCGGAGTTGTTTTTCAAAAAACTAAAGTGTTGCAAAACCCGAAATCCAAAACAGGAAACTGGAAACAAATCCATGAAAAAAGATAGGCCTAATACCGATAAATCCGAAGACCTGCGCCGCAAAGCGGAAGAACGGTTGCATAAGAAAAAAACCAATAAAATCCAGAAGATGGACGATGCAGAGGTGCGCGCACTGGCTCACGAACTGCAGGTGCATCAAATCGAACTGGAAATGCAGAACGAAGAACTGAAACGCGCCCGCGCAGAGGCTGAAGACGCATTGGGCAGGTACACAGACCTGTATGACTTTGCCCCCGTAGGATATTTTACCTTTGACGGGCAGGGAACAATCCTTGAGGTAAACCTGGCTGGCGCAAAACTTCTGGGCGTCGAACGAGATTCTTTGATAAAAAGTCAATTTCGATTTTTTGTTGAATCGAATTCCATAGCAGAGTTCAATGCTTTTTGCAAGCGCATATCAGAGACTGACGATAAACAGACGGGTGAACTATTGCTCAGGAACAACAAGTCTCCAATGTATGTACTCATGGAAGGTGTGGCCGTGCATGACGCCGGCGGGAATGGTAAACAAATTCGGGTAGCAATGATTGACGTTACTGACAGGAAGCACGCGGAGGGGCAATTGAGGCTGGCAAATGAGGAACTTCGCCGGCGTACCATGGAATTGAGCCTTTCTGATGAAACCTTATGCAGTTTGCGGGCCATTCTTGACAACATGGGCGACGGTTTGGTTGTAGCCGATATACAGGGGAAATTTATCTACATTAACCCAACGGCAGAGAAGATACTTGGGAAGGGTTTAAGGAAGGGGACTGCGTATAAATGGTCGGAACAATACCGGTTTTATTGGCCTGATATGGTAACACCCTATCAGGCGGAAGATTTTCCTCTTTCAAGGGACATACGCGGCGATTCGGTAGATGTGGCAGAGGTGTTTGTGCAGCAGGTAAAAGAGCCAATAAGCGTATGGATAAGTGTTACGGCAAGACCTCTTTTAGACGAAAGAGGGGTTTTAAAAGGCGGGGTTGTCGTCTTTCGTGATATAACCGAACAAAAACGAACAGAAGACAAACTCAATGTTTTATCGCAAGTGGTAGAACAAAGTCCAACGAGTATTGTGGTTACCAACACAAAGGGTGCTATCGAATATGTCAATAAAAAGTATACTGCCATAACAGGATACACCGTAGACGAGGTAATCGGGAAGAATCCCCGTGTCTTAAAGTCAGATGAGATGCCGAAGGAGGAATACAAACGGCTATGGGATACCGTTACGTCAGGCGGCGTGTGGCGCGGGGAGTTTCATAACAAGAAAAAGTGTGGTGGATTTTACTGGGAACATGCCGTGATTTCGCCTGTCAGGGACACGAAAGGAACTATTGTCAGTTTTGTAGGGATTAAGGAAGACATCAGCGACCGTAAGCAGGCCGAACGGCGTTTGAACGCCCAGCAACCGTGACGCAAATACTGGCAGAAGCAGCCGGTATCGCAGAGGCGTCGCCAGAAATCCTTCAGACCATCTGTGAATGCCTTGAATGGGACATTGGCGAACTCTGGATGATAGATTCCGGGAATAATGTGCTGCGTCTGGTGGAAAGTTGGTATTTGCCGCCGGTTAAAGCGCCTGAATTTGAGGCAGTGAGCCGGAAAATGACCTTTTCGCCCGGCGTTGGATTGCCTGGCCGCGTCTGGGCGGACGGGAAGCCATTCTGGATTGCCGATGTTACAAAGGACGCTAATTTCCCAAGGATATACTGCTTAAGGTTGAGCCGCTTACCGATGAGGAGTGGGTAATTATGCGTAAACATCCCGTTTATGCCTATAAATTACTTTCACGCATTACCTATCTAGGTCCGGCGTTGGATATTCCTTATTGTCATCATGAGCAGTGGGATGGCGCCGGATATCCGAGGGAACTCAAAGGTGAAGAGATACCGCTGGCAGCGCGTATCTTTGCCGTGGTGGACGTGTGGGATGCCCTGCGTTCCGATCGCCCGTACCGGAAAGGCTGGCCGGAAGAAAAGGTGCGGGAACACATCAAATCACTTGCAGGCACACACTTCGACCCGCAGGTGACAGAGGCGTTTTTGAAAATGAAATGGTAAATGGAATACTGAACGATAAACCCGAAACTCGAAACTCGAAAGGTTGGTAAATCTATGAAAACCCCCAAACCAAAACCAGACTGGCTCAGCGAATTACGCCTTCGCGCAGAGGAATTGCTGAGCAAGGAAAAAAGCAAGGAGTTGACGGGTGCTGACGCCTTTGCCTCAGTACACGAACTACTGGTGCAACAAACCGAACTGGAAATGCAGAACGAAGAGCTGAAACGCTCCCGGCTGGAACTGGAAGAATCGCGGAATAAATACCTCGAACTGTACGAATTCTCGCCCATTGGGTATTTCACCCTGGATAAACAGACCACAATCCTTGAGGTGAATCTGTCCGGGGCTGCTCTCCTGGGAGTTGAAAGAGAATCTTTAGTCCGGCGGCGATTCCAGCTTTTTGTCGAGACGGGTTCTCGTTCCGAATTCAATACCTTTTGCAACCGGGTGTTCGAGTCTGACGTCAAGCAAACCAGTGAACTGAGGCTTGTGAAGAAAGATGCACCCCTATTGTATGCCTATCTGGAAGGCATTTCTATGCGTAATGGCGATGGTGACGTAATATACTGCCAGATTGCCGTTGTCGATATTACAAAGCAAAAACACGCCCAGGATGAAGAGGCAAGACTGAAAGACCAGCTTTCCCACGCGCAGAATTTGGCATCTGTTGGCATCCTGGCGGGAGGCGTCGCCCATAATTTCAACAATCTCCTCATGGTAGTAATGGGATATGCAACCATCTTACAGATGGAACTGGAGAAGGGTGGCCCGCTCGGGGGATATGCGCAAAGAATTATCCATGCAACACAAATGGCAGGCAATTTATCCAAGGACCTCCTTGCGTTCAGCAGAAAAAAGCCCGTCCATCTGCAGGCGGTCAATGTGAATACCATTATAAAAAACACCGAAGACATGCTGCCGAAACTGATGAGAGAAAACAGTAAATGCAAAATGACGTTTACCGAAAAAGACTGTTTCGTGATGGCCGATAGTGACCAGATAACGCACGTATTGATAAACCTTGCCACCAATGCACGGGACGCCATGCCCAATGGCGGAGAATTGAAAATCAGCACGGAAGTTGTGGATATGGACGACGCCTTTGTAAAGGCGCATGGTTTTGGTACAACAGGGAAATACGTGCTGACATCCTTTTCTGATACGGGAGTGGGAATGGATGAAAATACACGATTGAGGATATTCGAACCCTTCTTTACCACGAAGGAGGTTGGAAAGGGTACGGGGCTTGGACTTGCGACGGTGTATGGGATTATCAAACAGCACCACGGCCACATAGACGTGGAGAGCAAGAAAGGTATCGGCACCACCTTCAGGATATATTTGCCGGCCGTTACGGCTGGAAGCCGCTTAAAAACAGAAACGGAGATAGCGCTGAAAGCGGGTACGGAAACGGTGCTACTGGCGGAAGATGAACTTTATGTAAGCGAATTAATAAAAACCGTGTTTGAAAAAAACGGATACGGGGTGATAACTGCGGTGAACGGGAGTGATGCCGTGGAGAAATTCATGCAGAATAGGGACAAAATCCATCTCCTGCTCTTTGACATAATAATGCCCTTCAAAAGCGGTAAACAGGCATACGAAGAAATAAAAAAGATAAACCCTGACATTAAAGTTGTTTTTATGAGCGGCTATGATGACAGCATTTCCAATAAAATTGATATTATCCATGAAGGATTAGACTATATTCCGAAACCCGTTTCACCACTAAAGCTTTTGGAAAAGGTGCGGGAGGCGTTGGATAGATAGTGTTTGGGCAAAAAACCATAAGCCGCGGATAGACGCGGATTGCACTGCCCCCGTCGAGATGCGATGTAGGGACACGGTGCCCGTGTCCCATAAGCGCCAAGTTAAAATTACAGATTACTGTAACCGTGCAATGAATAACGAATATCGAACAAGGAATTACGAAGTATGGATACGGAACGCCGTTTCACTACACAAACCGTGACTAAACGTTAATACTTTTCGTTGCTTCGAGTTTATTAGCGTTCATTGATGGTTATCGGGGGAATATCTTTTATCATTCGACATTCGTAATTCCTTGTTCGATATTCGATTTTGTGTTAATCGCAACTTACGGTTGCCATAGTGCTTATAGCACGTTCCTTAACTTAGTTCATCCCCAGCCTGGCGTGCATTCCCAATGCCATTGCCGGCCATAAAGGCCGGCGCTGCAAAAAACGCTGCAAAAGGCCGTTTAACACGGTGTCTACTTGACTAAAAGAATGTCTACCTGCCTTACGTTATCTTCCGTGTAGGTCTCATCCGGCGCACTGGTTAACTCTGCCTTGATAATGTAACACCCTTCCTTCTGTCCCTCCGTATTCCAGGTATAGACGATTTTCTGGGAAGTGAAGCCATCCAGTGTTTCCGCTTCTCTACCGATCTGTTGCTTTGTTGTAGGGCAGGTTACCGTTAATATGGTCGTTACCTTCTCCGCCCTTTCATTACCTATGACAATCTCAACGTTAACCTTTTTCCCTACGGTTGCCCGCATGGGAACGTCCAGCGCAACGATAGTAACCCCCTTAGCCTTTGCCGGGTCTTCTTTCTTCATCTTTTCTGCCGCATGGCTGACGGAGAAACCATTACTCGCCAAAAATGACACCACCAGGAGCATTAACAACACACGCCCTTTTCTGAGATACTCCATTTTCATAAAAGACCCCCCCCCATCATTGTTATTAAAAACACCATCTAATCCATCGGATAAGGCGCGGACAAATCCACGTCTCGCATCTTTCATCATTGAAGCACAAGCAGGCACGGACAAACAGGTTTTTTCATGTAGAGCGAAGAGGCTCTTCGCTCTACAACAGGCCCGAAGGGCTGAAAGGATATAGCCAGGGGGTGAAGCCCCTGGTAAAGAAACAAAAGATAACCAGCCCCGAAGGGGCGACAGAAAAGGATGCACAACATGGCTGGGACGCCTATTTTTTCTAAAATTTTTGTTTTGGTCACGAAAACAAAACGTCCTGCCTCCCCTTCGGGGCTTGTATTGTTTTGCCATCTTTACGGGGGGCTTCACCCCCCGCTATATCCTGCCGGCCTTTCAGGCCTAACTTTGAAATTCTTATACATTAAATCAGACCTTCGGCGGCTTTTTCGATGTGGGGCGAAGTGCCACTTCGCCCATGACGAAGCAATCGCTTCGTTCTACAACTTTGAATTTCCTATACATTAAATTAGGCCTTCGGCGACCTATTTGTGTTCACACGTAAGGACACGGGCGCCGTGTCCCTACGCCAACACAATCCCACGCCCTGCGTGGGATTGCAGCGATTAACCCGCTTCACCCCGACGCTCCATATCATTTTGCTGCGATTGAGTCACGTAGGCCTGAGCGCCCTCGGATTGGAACATTTCTCGTGTCTCAACCTCGCTGTCAATTACCGGCTCCAGTGTGCTATCCGTGTAGTTGCGGCGATTCGGGTCGCGCTTGATCTTCATATAAATCATCCGCAAGCGCATGTAAAGCGCAACCCACCGTATCTGCTTCCAAAGCATACCGGCAAAGTATTTTGGATAAAACAGCACGGCAGGTTCCAGGGGAAGCCCGGGACGGCGGTCCTGGCGGTACTTGAGACGCAGAAAACCACCTTCAATCGGATGTACCTTTTCAATGCTGATGCAGCCCTTGAACCAGGACATGTAGAACAACGTCTTGCCGGGGCTGGAGCCTGTCGCCTTTGCGCGCCTGAGAACCGTCTCTACATGCTCAGGCGTGTAATATGCGTCCCAGGCCCGAATGTACGTCTTCTCCCACACCTCCTTCGACATAAGCGGGTGGGCCGTCGTGATATGGTTGAGGTCATACATGTTTAAGTCGGCCTCCATAGCAACACCGGTCTCATGTAAGCGCCGGTGGTCTTCGGAACCGGGCAACGGCGTCAGGTAAAAGAATTCCACCAAATCAATCGGCAATTCCTTCTGAATGATGCGGATGTCGCGCATAATCGTTTCAGGGGTGTCGGCGGGAAAGCCTATGATATAGCCGCAATAGGTGATGACCTTCGACCGTTTCCAGGCGAGCAGCATCTTGCGGTACTCGGTAATGTTGTTTTGTTGTTTTTTCGCACTGAGCAGATTGTCGGGATTGATATTCTCCAGCCCAATGAAGGCGCGTTTAACGCCCGCACGGGCGCATTTAGTAATGAAGTTCGGCAGCTTGTGGCACATAGCGTCAACCTGGATAGTGAAGCTGATCTTTTGCTTTTCAACCTCGCGCAGATGAATAAGCCTGTCCAGTATCGCCTCCCAGTCCTTATTGCGGGAAAAGTTGTCGTCCGCGATTAAAAACGAATGCAACCCTTGCGCTAAATTTGCGCGCACGATATGCTCGATATCGTCCGGCGTACGGCGTCTCGATTTTCTCCCCTGAACGTTAATGACGGTGCAGAACGAACATTGATAAGGACAGCCGCGCCCGGCGTCGAAGCTCGTCGTTGCGCCCAGCGTCAAATAAACCCGCTCCGCCGGCATCAGCGGCGTTGCCACACCGCCAATACCCGGCAGGTCGTTTATGTAGCTATAAAGCGGCGCGAGTTGCCCGGAGGCGGCATCGCACAGTACCCGTGCGAGGCGGCCTTCGGCTTCACCGGCGAAAAGAGATATGCCCATATTCTGCGCCTTGAGCACGGAAGCCTCCCGTTCGGCAAGCATGGCAATGGTGCCCGAAACGTGGAAACCGCCGATTGCCACCATAATGCCACGTCGGCGCAGAGGGGCAGCGATATCAAGGGCGCGCGGGAACTGGTTCGATTGCACGCCAACCAGCATTACCATCCCCGATCCGGCGCTTTCCACAAGCGACGCAATGTACGCCGGACGGATACGCGTGTTGGTCTCGTCAAAGGCATGAATCTCCAGTTCTACGTCTGGACCGAGTACCTTCTGTTCGGCGCATTCCAACGCCAACCCGTATATTACCGCCATCGAATTCGATGGGATTGCCGAGCGATACCACTGGATAACGTAACCTTCATCGTCGTAATGTGACGGTTTTATGAGTACAAGGCAGAATTTCTTTGACTGTTTGCGGGCCGTTTCCATTATCCTTTTACACCTCCTAACCCATAGTGAATAGTATTGTTTTATTCTGTAAAGAATTGCTGATCACGTTAAAAATCACTATAGCAAAAATGAGGTATATTGCAAGGGTTTTTAATTATTTTAGCGGTAGGAATTGAACGGGGAAATATATTTGAAGAGTTTTGCCATGCATTCTTCATCAAGGAATATGGCAGGAAAATTGAATATTCAATTCCTTAACAAAGTCAAAATCGTTTATACAACGGACCCCCATATTATCACAAACATTAGGTATTTTAATCTTGGTCGTGTTGACAGCAGTTACTTTTTCTTCTTTGGTAACAACAACTGCATCCTCTTTTAAGGCATGGGCAATCACCCACGGGTCAGCTAAAGAACGGTTTCTGGTATTATCTACAAGGTTTTCATGTGCTGGGTTTGTGGCGTAAATCTTTTTCAAACATTCCGTAACAGGGCCATCTATTTTATGTGCAGCGATTCTGCTGTTTTTTAACCAATTTGTTAAATCGTCATCTGTTCGGGTAATTTCTTCATACACCATTTGCGGAAGAAAAATCCTACCTTCAGCGCCTAATTCATTAAGTACCTCCCAGTAATCTAAGCAAAACTTTGGTGCATAGTAGTCCCTCCAGGCCCGAATAAGTACGTTCGCATCCAAGCAATACTTTTTATGTTGTGTTCTCATAATTTTAGGAAAGCTTCCAGTTTTGAAAATTTATTTATATGCGTATTTAACAAACAGCTTGCCAGCGTTGGCTCAACAAAACCACCCCTAAAAGCGTCTAACACCACTTGGGTAAACAATCGTCCGTTTTTATTTAATCGCAGCAAGTAAGGGTTCGGGCCGCCTTTTTGTTTTTTTTGTTTAGCTTTTTTTTCCTCCGCTTGTTGTAAATAATCCTTAAAAGCGTTATCAGCCAATGCTTTTAGTTCATGGTATTTGGCTGATGAAATGATATTCAAATTGAGTAGTCTAACCAAAAAAGCAATGGAGCTTACACCTAGTTTTTTGGAAGTTTTCAAAACTTCAGGAAATGAACTAAAAACTGATGAGCCCAACTTTTTTATCTCTCCTACAGGCATTAAAGCATTTGCAGCCACTTCATTGCAGAACAGCTCTGTAGGATGCGTTTTTCCTTTGTGTTTTAACTCAGGTTCAATTTCATTGGAAATACCGGATTCTGCAATCCAAATATGCGCAAGTTCATGAACCAGAGTAAAGAGCTGCGCGGCAGCCCAATCTTCCGAATTAATAAAAATAAAGGGGGCATAGGCGTCGGCAATGGCAAAACCTTGTATTTCTTCGCTGTCTAACTTTAATCTCGTATGAATGAAACTGGTTTTAGATATAAAAATCCCCCTTGCTTCTGCCTTGTCAATCCATTCACTTATCGGACCGTCTAACAAATAATTATTTTTATTAATTTGAAGCGTATCAAGTATGTCGGCGGCAACTTTTACCGGGTCATCACGGATAGAGGATTTACCCACAAAGGGGAGAGCGGATTCATTATTACTTTCAAACACCTCTCTAATCCACGCTTGTTTTTGCTGAACTTCTCTTATGATAAATATCGATGCTGTTCCAAGCGGTTTGGCATTCGTTTTACGAAAATCCTGTAAAGGGGTGAAATCTCTTGGCACTTCGGGCAGAAAAAAAATAGCAAAAGACCTTTTGTATGCCTTTGCCAATGTTTCTGCCTGTTTGATGGTAGGCAGGCTGGAGCCTGCTTCCCATTCGACAAGCTTCTCCAGGGCAACGTGAACCTTAGCTGCGGCGGTCTCCAATGACATCCGGGCGGATTCTCTTGCCCATTGAAGTACTTTGGGGGTTATATAGGCATTGTCTGACATTCTTTATTCTCTTGATGTTTCATATTTACACCATATAAAACCTACGGATTTGTCACCATTTTTCAGAGCATAACGGCCAATCTTACCCGCAGACGATTGATAATTGCAGTTAAACCAAATCAATTCTTCTTCTACCCCATAGAAGGCAGCGTCATCATGCTAATGTCCTTTCTTGGAAATAAGGCTTTCCAGGGAATAAGGAAAAGTTATCATCTGGTGGATACGCTTCGCTTAATCCACCCTACGTGGTTTATTCGGGATACGCGTTGATTGCCTTTGTCCACTGCCGGAGCTGAGCTACCCTCGACGCCTTGTCCTTTGCAAATGCAATGGGCTTGCCGCGGGTATCAATGACGACACCAACAACCCCGCCAAAGACCTTTTTCGTAAGGGGCTTGCCCTTTCCCGCGCCAACGTCGAAATTTTTTGCGGGTACGACCTCGATCTCCGCCGATTGATCAGCGCCGAGCGGGTGGACGCGCAGCTCACCAAAGGGGAGTGCATCCTCTATCTTTTTGCCATCAGGCATGGTGAGTTTGTATGAGAGACATTTTTCCCGCGGTTTGCCGACGCTGTTTTTGGTAAGAGACACACAGGCGCCCAAATAGATGAGGCAGTCCTTCTCAAAAACCTCCGTAGCGGCCTGTTCGTTTACCGTGGAAAGGACGCCGAGGTGCGGCATCATGAAGATGCTGTCAACGGCGATCCTCGTTATGCCTTCGGGCTGGAAGGCGTCAATCATCATAAGCATCGCCTGAGACCTGCGCGGCGCATGGGAAAGCACGCCGCCGCTCCCAACCAACAGGTCAAGCATCAGCATGTCGATTACCGTGTCACCGGCACCGTCTTGCTTAAATGCCTCGGAGATGTCGCGTTCCCTTTGCACACCCTTGAGCCCCACGGCCAGGGCCTTATGCTGCTCAAAGGAGACCCTGAGCGCCTCACGCGCTATTGCCTGCTCGATCTTCAATTCTTCAAGGGTTTGGGGGATTGTGGTGGGGCGGATCATCTTGTTTTTGATCCGGTTCCGGAGGTCTGATTCTTCAATGTCGAACGGCACCCATCGCAGGATATTCTCAAGCCCGGCCTCGGCCAGGACGTTTGAAATGCTGTAGCTCATGCCGAGGTTTGCGCTTACCGTGCGGTTAAAAACCTCGCCATACACCGAAAACACGTCCGTTGTCGCGCCGCCAATATCCACGCCAACTACGTTGATGTTGCTTTTCCTGGCAATCGTCTGCATGATGAGCCCGACGGCGCCCGGCGTGGGCATAATGGGCGCGCCCGTCCAGGACATAAGTTTTTTATAGCCGGGGGCCTGTGCCATGACGTGTTCGAGAAAAAGCTTCTGGACTTCCTGCCGCGCCGGAAAGAGGTTCTCCCGCTCAAGCGTCGGGCGGATATTGTCCGTAATGTGAAGGGATGTCTTTTCACCCAAAATCTCTTTTACCTTCTCTCGCGCCTCCTTATTGCCGGCGTAAATAACGGGCAATTGGAAGCTCATGCCGAGCCTGGGCTTTGGGTTGGCTGCGGAAATATACTCTGCCAATTCAACCACGTGGGTAACGGTTCCACCGTCCGTTCCGCCGGAAAGGAGGATCATATCCGGCCTTAAGTGCCGGATGCGGTCTATCTTTTCGTGCGGGAGCCGCTGGTCGTTGGACGCAATCACGTCCATAACGATTGCGCCTGCCCCAAGCGCGGCGCGCTGAGCGCTTTCACCCGTCATTGTCTTTACGGCGCCCGCCACCATCATTTGCAACCCGCCGCCCGCACTGCTCGTGGAAACGTAGATGTCCACACCGACGTTTCCGTTTGCGGGGGTAATAATCCTTTCACCGTCCAGTATTTTTCGTCCGGAAAGCTCTTCCACCTCGGCAAAGGCGTTTAGGACGCCGCGCGTCACGTCCTCAAAGGGCGCTTCAACCGTAGTGGGTGACTCTCCCCGAAAGGTCTGCCGGTACTCCCCGTCCTTCATCTCAATCAAAATGGCCTTTGTCGTGGTGCTTCCACAATCGGTAGCAATAATAACATTCACGATAAATCCCTCTTAGTTCCCGCAGCACAACCGCTGCACAACCCAAAACCCCTAAACCTGAAATCCGACACTCGAAACTCGAAATCCGAAACCTGAAACCTTCACACCATTTCTAACTCTTCAATGATTCTCTTAATGCCATCCCTCTTTTCAAGGATACCCTGAAACAAATCATATTCCGCCGGGGTGAAAAAAAAGGTGAGAAACGGCCTGAAAAAGGCCATTGCCTGGCTCCCTATATAATTGAGCGGTTGCATGCATTCAAGAAACATTGAGGTGGGAATGGTAAGCCTTCTCTTCTGCACCACGGCAATCAGCTTCGTAATAAGGGCCAACTCCTTTTCGTTTAACGTCGTGCTTTCCGGCGACGTCCCCGTGCTGAAGGCGTGGCACAACCCTTGCCGGATAGAAGCGCTATCCAGTCCCGGAAAGCGTGCACGTATCTTTGAGAGAAGGGTTGGTAAATGCATAAGGTACGATAGTATCAAAAATCCGCTCTTTTTGTCAAAATGAAAATAGGTTCGCCATTTGCGGCGGGCATGTTTTTCCTTGTATTTAAGTCCTCAGCCACTATAATTATTTTTTGTGCGCACGGACTTGCTCCGCGCCTTTATTTTGAGAACCGAACACCTGTGGAGATTAAAAAATGGCAGAACATACCCTAATCACGAAAAACATGACCATCAATGACGTCGTTAAAAAACATCCAAAGACCATCACGGTCTTTAGTAAGTTTAAAGTGGATTCCTGCTGCGGTGGCGCAGGCAGTATCGAAAAGACGGCCGGTATGAGCGGGGTGGACATCGTCGCCTTAATGGCCGCGCTCAACAAGGCTGCCGGTTCATCCGGTTCATGCTGCTGCTAATAAATAACTACTCAGGTTCCCAAAGGGTAGAGGCGCCCTGACAGGGCGTCTCTACCATAGGAACAGGATAAAATCATGCAGATTCCATAAAAACAAGTCTTTGCGGCAAGCTATGAATGAATCCGCGAAAATCAGCGTAAATCCGCGGCTAAATGGCCCTTGTTTATAACGCTGAAGCTTGATGCCGTGGTAAAAAAACTCGCCGCGGATTTACGCGGATAGACACGGATTGTAATAAAGAGGTTGTTTATGGACAACGAAAATATACCTACAACTACGGGAAAAAGTAATAAGGTTCTTGAAGAAGGAACCAGAGAAGGTATTTTTGGCAGTATAAAAGATAGGGTGATCGACCATATCGTTTACGACCGCTGGCAGGGCGGGGCGCGCGGGCCTGAAAAAATCATTTTTAAGGACGGCAGCGCGGTAATGTTTAAGTGTGACATCCGGCATTATTGGATGGCGCAAAACCCCGACACCCCGATCCGGGAGGCGATTGCCTATCAAATCGACAGGATTATCGGACTCGGCCTGGTGCCAAAAACGTTGGTGATAGACGACACGATTAACAACGTCCGGTACGATGGCTCCATACAAGACTGGATTCACGACGCCAAGGATGGATATGCAATCGAGAAATTCACCACCGAGGAAAAAAAAGACTTTGACCGTCTGAGAATCTTTGATTTTGTGATCGGGAATAGCGACAGACATCTGGGAAACGTCTTGTTTACGTCCGACGGAAAGCTGCACGCCATCGATCACAATGCAAGCCTTATTATTTCCTCCGAAGACGATATCCTATCTTTTTCTGACGTTATTGTAAACTTTCTTTCCCGTAACGTTATCTCCGATATGCCGCACGTGGTGGACATAATCGAAAGATTGTATGAGAACAAAGACAAGATATTACGGTTAATAGATACCTACATACAAGATAACAAAGACCTTGCAAAACTGATGGTGGAGTCGCGGATCCTCTATTTGTATAAAACGTTAAAGAAAGACAGCCCCTTTCCCAGAAAATACCGGGAGTGGCGAAACGGTTTAGACGCAGAAGTACGAGAGATTCTAAAGAGGAAGAGCAATACATAGGGCAAGGCTTCAGCCTTGCCACTCTCCGAATTCACACCAGTGATTGCAACCCTAAAGGGTCGCCCTATCCCTACCGGCAATGCGTAAGATGGATTAAGCGAAGCGTATCCACCATATTATGCCTTTTCCTTGTTCCCCTGAATTTGGAATTCATAATATAATCAGACGTTCGACAACTTTTCCCTGTAGAGCGAAGAACCTCTTCGCTCTACAACAGGCCCGAAGGGCTGAAAGAATATAGCCAGGGGTGAAGCCCCTGGTAAATGCAATAATATAACAAGCCCCGAAGGGGCGACAGAAAAGGCGCTTAACATGGCTGGGACACATATCTTTCCTGCAATCTACCCTTGTTTTTATCACGAAAACAAAATGAAGCAGGAGCTTCTGGCACAGGCACATTCCCAAGCTGGAGCTTGGGAACGAGAGTGCATCCTGCCGCCCCTTCGGGGCTTGTATTCTTTTATTATCTTTACAGGGGGCTTCACCCCATACGTGTTAAGTTAAGAATTGAAAAGGTGGACAAATTCTGCCCAATCGTATTAGAAACACAGCCCCAAAGGGGCGTAATATGACAGCCCAGGGCAACGCCCTGGGTTGAGCATCAAGGGGCGACATTGAGGGCAAAACAACCGTTCATTCCGTATTGCGCCCCTTCAGGGCTTGATGGTTTTATCTTGTTACCCAGGGCGTTGCCCTGGGCTGAGCTATTCCGCCCCTTCAGGGCTAATAAAAACAAGGGTTTTGCGGTAATTATCGGTTTCTTAACTTAACACCTATGGGCTTCAGCCCTGATGGACTCCGCATTGCACTGCACGCTGGAAACCACACACAAAATTACTTTTTTCAAAGAGACACACCTAAACGTCAGGCATTCCTTTAAGGAGGGCATCTTCATCTTTTTTAATCTGTGCCTTAAGTTCTTCAGCCGTTTCGAAGGACATCTCGTTCCGTATTTTAAAGAGGAACTGCACCTCCAGGTCGCATCCGTAGAGGTTTTCCTGAAAACTGACGATATGCACCTCGATCTCCATGGTTTCGCTTTCGCTGACGGGCGCTTCTTTTGCAAAGGTGGGTCTCATACCTATATTAGTTAAAGCCGGATGCCATTGGCCGGACCAGTAAGCCCTCGTGCCATATACGCCGCGGGGCGGCCTGACCTCATGGTGCAAATTCAGGTTGGCGGTCGGATATCCTAATATCCTTCCCCTGCCGGCTTTTTTTACTACCGTGCCAATGATAGAGACCGGTCTGCCGAGCATCCCGGCGGCCTTCTCCAGGTCGCCGTCAAGAATGGCCTGCCGGATAGCCGTGCTGCTGATTACCTGCTCTTTGTAAGCAACAGGCGGACATCCATGCACTTCAAAGCCGTACTGAGCCGCCAACGTATTGACCAGCGCGCTGTTTCCCTCACGGTTTTTTCCAAAGCGGCAGTTAAAACCTAACACAACGCATTTTACGCCCAGCCGCTCTACCATAATTTCCTTAATGAAATCCCCGGCGGCCATTTGCGCCAGCTTCTGATCAAAACCAAGCACCACGGCGTTATCCACCCCCAGGCGTTCAAGTAGAGACAGGCGGTGGTTTAGGGAGGTGATAAAGGATGCGGGTCTGTTTTCAGTAATACTCTTCGGATGGCGATCAAAGGTGATAACCACCGACTCGCCTTGCTTTTCTGCGGCAAAATGGTTTACACATTCGATGACCTTTTGGTGTCCCAGATGCACACCATCGAACATCCCTAGTGTAGCCACAGGATTGGGAATTTTTTTTCGCAATCCTGCTATATCAAAAATAATATTCAAATTTTTACCCGTGAAAAAATAATTATAAGAAGTTTACAGGACTTTTTTGCCTGTTTTTGTCCTTTTTGTGTTCCCATGATGTGTCTTCATTTTACTAATATTTTCAAGCCATTCAAGGTAATTTAATTGTAGCGGATTGGTGAACTATTTTGAAAACCTGATTTGTTTGGCTATAATACACCCTCTTTGTCATTTACTATTTCTTTAGTATGCCCTTGCCCGTAGTAAGCCAATGGATATTTAGTATTAGGCTTATGTTCGATTGCTTTACTGTAATCCTGGACAGCCCCGGTGTAGTCCTGTAAATCATATTTAGCCTGCCCTCGCCCGTAGTAAGCCCATGCATATTTAGGATTAAGTTTTAGTGCTTTACTTAAATCCTGGATAGCCCCTGCGTGGTCCTTTAAAAAACATTTAACAACCCCCCGATAGCAGTAAGCCTCTGCATATTTAGGATTAAGCTCGATTGCTTTACTTAAATCCCGGGCAGCCCCCGGGTAGTTTTGCGAAATCCATTTATGTACTCCCCGTTTGAAACAAGACTTCGATTCTTTGATATTATCATCAAACAACGTGGTAACTCCTAAGCGCGAAAACAACGTTGCTACTATTTCCATTTATCGCCCTTTCAATAATGATGATAGGAAGCAGCCTTTCCCCTTTTCTGGCGATATTTAAACAAAAAACGGGGAAGATTACTATTTTTTTATTTTTTTAACTAAATAGCATACCAACGGAGAGAAAAAAAGAACAAACTCAGCCTGACCGTACTAGCAACACAGCCCCAAAGGGGCGCAATACGACAGCCCAGGGCAGCGCCCTGGGTTTAACATTGATTAGCAAAACAAGCCCTGAAGGGGCGATATTGGGGGCAAAATAACGGTTCACTCCGTATTACGCCCTTTCAGGGCTTGTTGGTTTTTCCGTGTCCCCAGGGCGTTGCCCTGGGCTAAGCTATTTCGCCCCTTCAGGGCTAACAGAAACAAAGGTTTGGTGGTAATTATAGGTTTCTTAACTTGATACGTATGCCCTGTACCTTTCCTACGAGTGGAATTTTGAAGGATGCATTATTGAGTGCGAATCGTACCAGGTGGTATGGGCAAACCCTGTTTGTCCGTGCCTGTTTGTGACTCACTACGGTAAGAAAGTCACCGAAGATGTTGCAGGACACTGTCGCCCGTTGGCGTTTAACCCATTTTTTCCCGTGCATCTTATTTTTTTTCAGATAAAATAAGTAACTACTCCGGTAGACAGGCTGAAGGCTGAATCATGTGTGATTACACAAAATTTTCGGCAGGCGAAGGCTTTTAACCTTCAGCCTTCAGTCTAAAAGCCTGAGGAGTTACTAAAATAACAAGGAACACCTTATGAACCGTTATGCGCTTTTCAGCGACGTGAGTTTAAACCCCGGCCTAAGGCTTGGATTTGGGGCGTATCTTCTCATACCCTCTTCGGTTTTGGAAACATCACCGGAAGGACTGGTGCAACCGGAATTTGCCAAGCAGGTCAAGCTCCGAAGGTTTGACGCAACCTCATCGACAAAGCTTGAAGTTCAAACCCTTTTGTGGGCGCTTGAGGATTTCCAAAAAGAGGCATCGGGATCAAGGTTCGGGACGCTGGACGTCTATTCCGACTCCCAGTGCGTGACAGGACTCCTGCGGAGGAGAGATCGCCTTGAGATGCATGGGTTTTGCAGTGGCAGAACGGAACGCCCGCTAAAGAATGCCTGCCTCTACCGCAAGTTTTACGAATTTTATGACGCCCTGGGATTTGAAGTTATTAAGGTGGCGGGGCATTCTCGCTCCAGCACCCACGATTCCATCCACCGCATCTTTTCGTTTGTAGACAAAGAAGCTGGAAGGGCGTTAAGGCTTTTTATGAAGGATTGCCATGGGGGGAGTAACCACCTGATATAAATAAGTCTTGTATCTTCGCAAATAAGTTACGTTTAAAAACAACATCTGTTTTCCCAATACCGGATGCCCAAATACAATCATCCAGTATTATGCATCGTGCATCAGTCCGAGGCCCTACCTCACTATTTTTTAAAGGAGACTCCATGATTACCCTAAATGACGCAAAGAGAATTATTGCCGCAGCAGAAAAGAAGGCAAACGAAATCGGTCAGCCCATGAACGTCGCCATCGCCGACGCCGGAGGAAACCTGGTGGCACACGTGCGTATGGATGGCGCATGGATTGGAAGCATCGACATCTCCATAAAAAAGGCGTATACGTCGCGCGCCTTCGACATAGCCACAAAAGACCTGGCCGGCCATTCCCAATCCGGCGGGCAGTTCTTTGGCATCCATGCATCCAACGACGGCCGCATCATGATATTCGCCGGCGGAATACCCCTTAAACGTAACGGCAAAGTAGTCGGAGCTATAGGCGTAAGCGGCGGCTCCGGGGAACAAGACCACTCAGTAGCAGAAGCCGGTGCGGCGGCTTACTGATGCGTGTGTTATCTTGCTCGGCGGATATGCAATAGAATGTTAACTATATCATGCCTACGGCATGTATGTTTGCGTACCCTTGTTCTACCGATATTTCGTCCCTTCGGGACATTTAAAAAACACCATTCTGCTGTCTGTATATGCCCCGTAGGGGCTACTGCCACTAGACAGGCAATTCATTGCCTGTTTGTTTATACGTAGGGCAAGGCTTTAGCCTTGCCACTCTCTGAATACACACCAGGGATTGCAACCCTAAAGGGGCGCCCTACCGTTGCTTTGAATTTCCTATACGTTTAATTGGGACTTCGACGAATTTTCATGTAGCGCGAAGAGCCTCTTCGCGCTACAACAGGCCCGAAGGGCTGAAAGGATATAGCCAGGGGTGAAGCCCCTGGTAAATGGGATACTATAACAAGCCCTGAAGGGGCGACAGAAAAGGATGCTTACTATGGCTGGAACACGTATCTTTTCTGAAATTTACCATTGTTTTGTTCCCGAAAACAAAATGAAACAGGAGCTTCTGTTTTTCAAAAAACCAGACTGGATTTACCTGCATTTACCGGCTTAAGCGTCCCGTAGGGACAAAATATCGGTAGAAATATTTCCCATTCTGCATTTATGAATCTACAGGAATGGGACTATCCAAAATCTATCCATAATGATTTTGGATAGATTTGGATAGCTGTTCAGGGTAAATAGTATCGCAACCATCTTTTTTCACCACTACGCTTTAGCAATGCCTGTGTATACATTTTTTTTAACAAATACCAAGCACGTGAAGACCCGACGCCGAGTAGAACACGACATTCTGTATTGTTAATCGATCCTTTTTCCTTTATGTAGGCTAAAATCTTTTCTTCCTCCGTTTGTGTAATCTCAGGTGTTTTCACTTCGGAAGATGTCTTCAATGTATAATAAGCCCACCGTCGCGTTGTCTTGAAAACGTGGTGGTTCTAGATTTGCGTTGCGCATGGCTTCAAACATTGTACGAATGCCGGTACCACGATTTTCTACCAGGTGAAATTCTTCCATCAATCGCATTAGTATGCGGTTTCTTGTAGATTGCTCTTCTTCCAAGGTGTCCACGGTTACATTCCCATACAAGCCACCGGGGCTTTGTATTTCTAATCGATCAGCAAAAAGTCGCACCTGTACATAACTTCCTCGTACAAAGTTGCTGTAATCGCGGTGCGCTATTGAGTTGACAATTGCCTCGCGCACAGCTTCAGCAGGATACTCAGGAATATCTCTCCGCCAAAGCCCTTCAATCAAGCCACTTCTACGCATGCTTGTAAGTATGTAGTGGACTGCACTTTCAATCATTTCTGGTATTCTGCCTTCAAATTTACGATTGTCCAGAAAACGCTCGCCACGTGGGGTCTTTTCTGTTTCAGTAGTCCCGTAGTATTGGAGAAAAGTGATCATCAACTGTGGCTCAAACGACTGTGGATAATTACCAAACACGAGTAAACCTGCCAATGTTGGACGTATTATTCCATTAATCTCTTGAACGATGCGCAATTGCTTCAGTACTTGTTCAAAGGAGTGATTTAGATACGTAGCCTGTGGACGTGTACGGCGTAACTGTTCAAGATATTCATCTAATTTTTCTCGACTCAGGTCGTCGAGGGTGGCAGGCTGCATCAGTTCTTCGTCAAATGTTGGCTGTGTACGTGAACTGATATAACTGAAAATTTCGTAATCCGACATTTGTCGATTAGTATTGCCCACACGTATATAAGAGCCTTTCTGGAGACCAGCAGGTTTGTAAAAACACGGTTTCTGCTCGGCAGGAAGTGCAGACACTTCTACCGTTACTATTGTTTTATCATTTACTTTAGCTACGGTAAACTCGGGACGCAAGGCAGGTTCCATTTGGGAGGCAACTATATCGCTAATCTCTTCTTGTAACTGGTGAGCATCGCCCACACCTACAATTTCAAACTTTTTCTTTTCATCTATGCTTTCGCTTTCACTAAATTAGTTTTTCGGCGTCTTTTCATGTAAAGCAAATAACCCCTTTGCTCTATATCATACATTTGAACTTCCTATTTTTTATCATTCGTGTCCGTTTGTACCAATTTGTGGCTAAACAATTACTGCAAAATCCCCAACCAGTCCTTCAACAAAAACTGGATACGCCCGATGAGCAACGACAACCGGCCCATGACCGTATAACCGAAGGATGCGCCGAAGGAGATCATGAGGAACCAGATGCCGATCTTCGACATCTTGCCGATGGCGCCTTTGTGTTCGACGGAAAATATGAAATAGATAAGGACGGAAATGACACCCAGCAGAATTATTAAGGTGTTGATGCTGGAGAGGAAGGTTTCACCGCCGGAAAAGACGGGGTGTAAGGAAGGTTTTATCTGCTGCAGGATAAATGCGGAAATGACTCGCGGTATGCTGATGCCGGCGCCGAGTCCGACGACAAACGCAAATGTCCAACGGCTCAGCCACGACAACTTCCTCGAAAATCTCAGGAGCATGAAGAGTCCCAGCAATGAAGGACAGAGTAACGCATACTGCGGGGACTTCTCTGCCGCGCTGGAAAACAGGGGGACGATGAGCGGCTCGTACAGGTCGGGTTTTAAGAAGTTAAACCAGGTGATGATGATGGTGTAGCCCAGGGAGACGCCTACGTAAAGGTTCTCCGCAATTTTGAATGCAGGGTTGTCCTGGTAAAGGAAGCTGTAAATAGCCAGGGTAATGCCCGCCCCGAGGATGATGCCAAAACCATCCGAGGAAAAGGGGAGCTTGCCAAACGCCATTAAGATGATGTTGGCGAGCACGAACAACCCAACGGTTCCTATCAGGATAAAAAAGTTTGTGTCCCTACGCATTTCGTACCCCTGACCTCTTAGAAATGAAAAATACTACGTTGCCAAATATAACAAAGATGATGATAATGACGTGCACCACGCTCTGAGGGCGCATCCCGCTTACCGCGTTTGCCTTTTTGTTCACCAATGCCTCGTACTCCGCCGCGCCTTTGAGTCCGCCCAGCAGGCCGTTCAACTGTTTGGATTGGAGAAAGGGATACATATCGGGACCCATCACCGCCGTGCAACCAGCGCCCATCTCGAATTTGTATTTCTCTTTTCCATACACAAGCCAGGTTTCTATCATGGTTCCCGCGGCGAGGTCGAAAAGGTAGTTAATCTGCCGGAGCGAATCTACACCCTGTAAGGCGGGCAGCGTTGCGGTGTCTTTCCCGTAAAAATCCTTGGGGAATGCGGTATACAGGTTTTCGCCCATGTTGATGATGAGGGAGGCGCCGCCAGGTTTGTAGCCCAAAAAGACGTAATCTTCTCCATACGTTTTCTGGTATTGCTTGGCTACAGAGTTCATTGCCAGGTCTGCAAGGCCGGGCGCCCCGGTGTAGTGGGTCATCCCGATCACCTTCAAATCCTTGCTGAAGCAGTGGTGGAGAAAGGCAATGGCCATTGGCTGCAGCTCTTCTTTGGAAGAGGGGTCGTAATCAAAGGAGATCATGACGCGAGAGCCTTGCGGAAGAGAGTCTATTTTTTCGTAAATCCCCTGAACCGGCTCCGAGGCGGGTATGGGCAACTCGAATTTTACAATAAGGGAGGCAATTACCGCCACCGTTATGATCGCAAAGATGATGCGGCGATCTATCCGTAGATACTTTTCCACCGCCATTAGTCACCTCCGCCCAGATAAGACCGCTCAATACCGATGATGATTTTAAGTGAGGTGGCAACCGCCCCCAGGCTTACGCCCAGGAGGATGCCACGCTTTGCCGCAAGGTTCGGCACGGCCATAATCCAGTCGGCTATTGCCGGGATATAGTGAGAGATGTAATTCCCAATCGGCACCCTGCCCAGCATGACGAGGACTGCCGCAACCAACAAAACGGTGGACTCTCTTGTGCGCGCGCGGAAGGTGCGATATGCCGCCGAGGCAATAAAGAAGGCCAATATGGAGAAGATCGTGGCGCCCGCCGGCACCTGCACGTAGAAGTACAGCCAGTCGAACATGGTGCCATCCTGTTTATCGCTCCAGAAGAATTTTCCGCCATTCAGGCATCCAAATATGAGGGTGATGATCGCCCCGAAATAGACGAAAACGCTGTATCCCCAGCCCTCCACCCTTCTTTTAATCCTTGTCCAATGGAGGTGGAAGAGGCTGTATGCACCAATAAAGACGGCAAAGCCGGCGATAATTCGATCCCACCGGGTTACAACCTCCAGTAGGTTTTGCGAGTATCTGCTGGGAATGTAATATTGCATGGTCATGAGCACGCCCATGACAAATGCAATGACGAGCGGAACAGTGCGTTTGAGAAAGTTCATGATATAAAGTTTTCACCTAAAAACGAGCGAGGCTGTGCCCCGGCTCAAATAAAGACATTCTGGAACCACAGATTTCACAGATTACACAGATTTAAGGTTATCTCTTAAATAAAATTTTCCGGCTGTCTGTATATGCCCCGTAGGGGCAACTGCTAATAGGCAGGCAATTCATTGCCTGTTTCACGTAAACGAACGATAAAGTCCCGTAGGGACGGCTGAAAACAAAGCATTATAAA
Organism: Candidatus Brocadiaceae bacterium; assembly: GCA_015661205.1. Classification (GTDB taxonomy): domain Bacteria; phylum Planctomycetota; class Brocadiia; order Brocadiales; family Brocadiaceae; genus JACVXV01. The sequence continues at coordinate 36,927 of JACVXV010000004.1, read as the reverse complement.
GGGCTAATACCCACCGAATGAACCTTGCTTGTGTAACATCTGTCGTCCCGATGGGACTAATCAACGGTGTTGTTGTCGCACAGGCAATAAATTGCCTGCCTATTACCATTAAGTTCCGCTGGAACAAAAAGGCTTTGCTGCGCTATTTACTACACCGCCACAAACAAACTCGTGATAAACTCCAGCCCAAAACTGGCCAGGATGGTGCCGAGTATTAATATGATGATAAGCACTCCTTTTCCCACGTCCTGCGCCCGGAGTGTTCCCATGAGCATCGGTTCTCTTGATAAGTAGGCGCTTGCCGCATAAAGTTCTTCTCCGATCAGGGTGTAGTCGCAGGTGGTAATAAAAAACGGCAATTGCGTGTAGGCGTCCGTGCCGGCAATCTGGATAGCACCCGTAGACGCACCCGTTTCGGCCAGTATCAACGCCTCCGCGTAGAAATATCCTACAAAGAAATTAGCGGCCGGTTTCTCACGGGTCATAATACCACCCACTGCAGCCACGTAAGGAAACTGTTCAGACGCAACGAGAAAGACATTGTCCGGATTATAGGCGTCGGGACGTCCCGCCTCAAGGTAAGATTCCTTCACCACCTCCTGGCTTACCGACATAACGATGGGGTCATTGTTAACCACCTTCAGATTGGCGTCGTAGTCGGCGATCTTTCGCGCAATCCTGCCCAAGATGCTCGTTGCAGCGATGGTAGAAATGCTCCCCATACCGGTAAGCCCGTGCACAAACAGCACGGGTTTGCCCATTTCCGTTGCCCTGCCCAGCGCCTCGTCCACTGCGTCCAGCCCGGCAATCTTCCGAAGAAACATATTTGGGCTTCGACGTGCGTGGACAATGAAATGGAGGATAATGGCGCAGAGTATCACCATAATGACAAAATTATTAATCTTTTTCGTATCTATCCAATTGCCCTTAGCGGTGGCCGAAGCTACCGTACTCAGCATAATTTGAGTGCTGTCAGCCAGGATCGCTAATTTAAAATAATAGGTCTGATTCCGTTCCGACGTTTCACTATGGAAAACCTTTTGGGGGAAGATTTGAACATAATGATAGTTGCTGTTCCCTTTTTTATATCCGTATATTTCGGGGACGCCCGTCCGGTAGCCGCTATTTGACGGTATTCGTGCGGCTTCTACCGTAAACGCGCCGTCTTTCTCTTTGTCGATGTAAACCACGTAAAAGACGTCTGGTGCGTCATTGGGTGAGGTTGACCATGTTAGCGATATGGAGTCGCCTGCATCGTTCGGGGTATCAAAGGCCTGGAATTCCGCTGGAGGCATGAGGAACGACGAGGTTTGGGCAAGGGCGATGGTGTGAAAGATAACAGCCAAAAAAACAACCGGTGCGACAAGGCATATTTGTCGCACAAAGGTTCTTTTTGACGGATAAAAAGGCATAGTAACCACTCGCTCTCGCATCAATTTCCGGGGTATAATTTTTGCCATTATAATTTATTACCCTTAAAATACAAAGGTTTTTTGCGTGCGTTCCAGAGTTAATGCTGCAGTATTTGGAAAAGTTGATCTTTTAAGCTAAGCCTTCGTTTTTTGAGATCTTCCAACGCACAATGATTTCTCGGCTCAATATTATATTCTACACGATATGTTTCACGGTCAATCTTGTGATATTGATCAAACAAGTGTTTAAAGTGTTCGTTTGTCATTTTCAGGGTATGAATTTTTTCACGAAACTCCGGGAATTCGTGAACCAGGTCGTGATGTTCGCCTTGCATATAGTATCTCCTCTCCGTTGAAATACAAAAGTAATTACTACTAAATTCGCTGCTTACATGTTGAGCAACGATTTTGCTGTCCCTAACGGGCCAGAGCTTTATTCCTTTCAGGTTTCTTGTGGCGCGAAAAGGTTCTTCGCACTACCTGTAGAATGGGTAGCGCTGGTTCTGTTTGCAAGAAAAAGACAACATGAACAATCTATGTGCTATTGCCGTTTCAGCGCCCTTTTTAAGACCTTGCCTGTAGGACCGTGTGGCAGTTCTTTGAGGAATTCGAAATATCTTGGGACTTTATAGTGCGGAAGCCTTTGCGTGCAATACTCCCGCATCTCTTCCTCGCTGCACACCGCTTGTTCGCGTAGGGCGATAAACGCCTTGGGCGTCTCTCCGCGTACTTTGTCCGCTACGCCAACAACAGCAACCTCAAAGACCTTTTCGTGGCCGCTTATGACGTGTTCTATTTCGTTGGGCGATACGTTCTCGCCGCTAATGATGATTAATTCTTTTTTTCTACCGGTAATCCACAAGAAGCCGTCTTCGTCCAGCTTACCGTAATCCCCTGTTTTGAGCCAACCATCGGGCGTTATCGTTTCCGCTGTTTCTGCAGGCAGCTTGTAGTAGCCTTTCATGACGTTTGGACCTTTTACCCATATTTCGCCAACGTCGTTTGGACGCAGGTCTGTTCCTTCATCACCTACGATTTTTACCTGGAGGTTTTTCAGGGGAGGGCCGATGCTGCCTGCCCGGCATTTTTCCGGTAGATTTACCGAGACTATCGCAGTGGATTCGGTTAAGCCGTACCCTTCGGTTAAAGGGACAGGAAACGTCTTGTTGAATGCCTGTAACACGTCACCGGGCAAAAGCTCGCCGCCGGACGTGCAGAGCCGCAGGGTGCTCAGGTCGTTTTTGACGGATTCCAGGGTTCGCAGGAGTACGCGGTACATAGAGGGAATGGCGAACATGGACGTGATTTTGAGTTTCTCGATCATCTCCACCACCTTCGGTCCGGAAAACCGGGCGAGATAGACAGCCGTTGCGCCCTTGCACATCGGGAGTATCAGGTTGGTGGTTAATGCATAGGTATGAAAGAGGGGGAGCACGCCGAGCAGCACGTCTTTTTCCGTAAATTTAAAGGCGGTCGCACAACCGTCGAGGTTACTGAGAAAATTTTTGTGGGTCAGCATAACCCCTTTAGGATTGGCGCTGGTACCTGATGTATAGAGTAACGCGGCTAACTCTTCATCGTTTTCCTGTTTTATATCTTTTGCTTGGCACGCCACTGCTGTGGCTGAGTTGTTTTCTTCAACAAGGAAGACGTTAGCTGCTTCGTTAGCAACATGGGGTTTAAACAGGTTGTTGGTAAAGATGGTATTGATGTCTGCATTTTGGATGACAAACGCGAGTTGCGCCGGTGAAAGCAGGTAATTCAGCGGAACGGGTGTCTTCCCGGTCATGAGGATGCCGTAAAATGCGGCAACGAACTCTTTGCAGTTGTGAAGGAGTATTCCTACATGTTTACTTACGTTTGCAGATGACAGCCGCCCTGCATATTGCGTGGCCTCGCGCCAAAGCTCATCAAAGGTTATCTCCCCATTTTGATCAATGACGGCGGTTTTTCCCGGGAGTCTCTTGCACGTATTTAAAAAAGCGGTTACCAGTGTCATGTAAATTTTATTACGATATTATTTTCTTTGAGGTTTATTTTTGCATTCCGGTGACATTGGTCTTTACAGGTAGGAGTGTCTTTCATACCGGTGGAATTATTGCTTATCTCTTTATGACTAACCCTTACTATCGTCCATTTCCATTTCCATCATTTTGTTTCTCATGCGCTTTTTATCCATATCATCTACATCACGGAGATCACTGCTGCCAAGCGCCTCATCAAGATTATATTTTGACTTGGTTTCTCTTACGTTGTCTTCTTTTTCCTCTTCCTCTTTGCAGGTTATGCAGAGTGTTGTAAAAGGTATCGCCTTTAATCGTGCTTTTTTTATGAGGAGGCCGCACTGTTCGCAGGTGCCGTAGTGTCCTGCCTTTATTCGCGCGAGCGCGTCTTCTATTTGTTTCAGTTCCCTGGCGTCTTCCTCAACAAGGTGCATCTCCATATCGCTGCTTAAGCTGCTTGACGCAATCTCGGCAACGTCGGTGAGCTTTTCGTTATTGTCGTCTTTTTGTTTCTTGAACCGTTCTTCCACGTCTTTTAATAGCGCGCTTTTTTTGGCTAAAAGAAGGGCTTCCATCTGCTTCAACTCTTTGCTTTGCATGAGACAAATAACTCCTAATTGCAAAAAACTAAACGTCTAAATTTCTTACTTCAAGGGCGTGTTTTTCGATGAATTCTCTTCTTCTTTGAACGTCTTTTCCGGCCAGCGTGCTGAAAATGGAGTCGGCCTTGATGGCATCTTCTACTTTTACTTTGAGCAGCGTCCGTGTGTTGATGTTCATCGTCGTTTCTGCGAGTTCTTCCGCGTTCATCTCACCTAACCCTTTGTATCGTTGTATTTCCAGTCCTTTTCTTCCCATTTCGCGCACCTTGGAAAGCACGTCGCTCAAGGATTTAACTGGTATTTCATTTTCTCCCGAAACAAGTTTGTAATCGCATTTCTCGGAATCGTTATCACTTATGCAACTTTCTATGGCGGGGACATAATTTTCTATTGCTTGAATTGTTTTTTCCAGTTCCTTGCTCTCGTGGTATGGCACAATCTCCATCGCTTCCTCTACAATCTTATCAGCCAGTTCCCGTGTGCCGTTGTCTATTATTTCCAATTCTCTCCCTGCTGCTGACTCTTTTTGTTTCCTTAGTTCTTCCAAGGCTTCTTCCGTATAAACAAAGTCGGTTTTACCCTTGTGCGTCACTTTATAAAGGGGGAGTTTTCCCGTGTCTTTATCACGTAATTTCAGGAATTTATCCAGGGAAATACCTCTCCTTTTCAGTATTTTTTCACTTTCTTCTATGTGCGTCAGGTGTTGCAGGAGCTTTTTAAGTTTAGAACTATCTAATTTTTCTTTTTTGCCGTTTACAAATTCGAGGACGGTATCTTCAGCCCCTAATGTTACCAAGGTTTTTTGTAACTCTTTATCGTCATAAATATATTCAATCTTTTTGTTTTTCTTCACCTTATACAAAGGTGGCTGTGCAACGTAGATGTGACCCTTGTCAATCAGGGTTATCATCTGTCTGAAGAAAAACGTCAGGAGGAGTGTCCTTATATGGGCGCCATCAATATCAGCATCTGTCATAATAATAATCTTTGCGTAGCGCAGCTTGGCTAAGTTGAATTCGTCAGTGCCAATGCCTGTACCCAGCGCGCATATCAGTGTTCTTATTTCCTCATTACCCAACATCTTATCAATGCGGGCCTTCTCCACGTTTAATATAACGCCTTTTAGCGGTAGGATGGCCTGGAAGTTGCGGTCTCGCCCCTGCTTTGCCGTGCCGCCTGCAGAGATACCCTCAACAAGAAAAAGCTCGGATGTTTCGAAATCGTTACAAGAGCAATCGGCTAATTTACCCGGTAAGCTACTGCTGCTGAGCGCGCCTTTTCTCCTTGTTAGGTCTCTGGCCTTTTTCGCTGCCTCCCGTGCTCTTGCGGCATCAATACCTTTATTAATAATTGCTTTTGCCGTCGGTGGGTTTTCCTCGCAGTATATATCCAGCCTCTCGTTTACCATGGTCTCTACAATCCCTTGTATATCACGGTTACCGAGCTTTGATTTTGTCTGGCCTTCAAATTGTGGGTCGGGGAGTTTGATGCTGATAACTGCTGTAAGACCTTCTTTGTAATCATCTCCTAACGGCACTTTTTCATCACCAATCAACCCTTTGTTTTTTGCATAATTATTAAGTGTTCTCGTCAGCGCCGATCTAAAACCGCTTAAGTGTGTTCCGCCTTCTATGGTATTTATATTATTGGCAAATGAGTAGACGTTTTCACTGTACCCATCGTTATACTGCATTGCTACTTCTACGATGGTGCCATTAGCTTCTTTTTCTAAATAGATAATATCTTTATGAACAACTTCTTTACCTTCATTCAACTCTTTTATAAAGGCTTTTATACCGCCTTCATACATGAAGGCCTCATTTTTATCGGTTCTTTCATCTTCAAGGGTAATTTTTATTCCCTTGTTGAGAAAGGCGTATTCCCTAAGCCTTTTCGCTATGGTTTCAAAGCAGAATGACATCTCTTCAAATATCTCTCTGTCAGGCTTAAAAACAACCTTTGTTCCCCTTTTCTTGGTAGTGCCTCTTACTTCGACATTGGACTTAACCTCGCCCTTTTCGTAACGCTGGAAGTATACGTGTCCATCCCTCTTGATTTCCACTTCAAGCCATTCACTGAGGGCGTTTACTACCGATATACCTACCCCGTGCAAACCGCCGGAGACCTTATAACTCTTGTGTTCAAACTTGCCGCCCGCGTGCAATACCGTCATAACAACTTCCAGGGCAGACTTATTTGTCTCCTTGTGTATATCGACAGGAATTCCCCTGCCGTCGTCAATCACCACCAAGCTACCATCGAGATTTATCTTTACGTTTATATTTTCACAAAACCCGGCAACCGCCTCATCAACACTGTTACACACTACCTCTTCTACCAGGTGATGCAAGCCTTTTGCCGTTGTGTCACCGATGTACATTGCAGGTCTTTTTCTGACTGCTTCTATGCCGCCAAGCACTTTTATAGACGCGGCATCATATACGTCTTCTTGTAACGATGAACTACCTTCTTTCATTCTTGTTCACTGTCCCCACTTTAAAGCGAATGTCTCCAATGGATTTTGCGCCCATAATGGTATTCAATTTATCAATTATAGCAATCTTTTCAAAATTAGTCAAATGATGAATCAGCGTGGAAGACTCTACGTTTACGTACAGCACATTGTTTTTTAGTTCAGTAATTTCCGTATTACTATAAACTTCTTCACCAACCGTTTGGAGCCAGGCATCCCTTACTACGTTGTTCTTTTTACTTCCCTTTCCCCGCGGAATTATACCCTTCAGCAACTGGGCAAGTTTTACTGTCCTGTTTTTATTAAAAAAATATCTATCCGGCATTTCTTGTTTCACTTCAACATCCCTTCGCGCCTTATAAAAAACATTTTTTTAATACCTTTCAACCTTCTTATGCCGCTTCCTCTGTTTCCATAGGCATTACGACACTTATGTGTTCATGGCCCGCCCTGAATAATATAGCGCTTTCTTTGTCACCAAATTCCGTCGGTATTATATCTTCATCAGATGATTTCAGTACGTCCAGGATATAATCCGGGTTAACATTTAACTTAAATGTTGGGCCCTCATAATTAATATTTACCTCTAATTCCGTCTCTCCAACGGCCATCGCCCTGGATGAAAGCTTAAGCTTGTTTTTTTCAAAGACACATTCAACGACACGATATCCTTCATCCGTCATAAAAGACGCCATTTTCAGGGCAGAAACCACGTCGTCTTTTTTAATTTCTATCTTTTTATCATTTCTTTTTGGAATGATATCATCGTAGTTCGGATATTGTCCATCTATCAATTGGGATACTATCTCTACTTTTCCACCCACAAACTGTACCCTTGACTCACTCATCCCTATTTTTATTACCCCATCCCAATCCGATGCAAAACGTTGCAATAACGTCAAACACCTTAGCGGAATTATTCCACGCACTGAAATACCTGATGGATTTGCCACCTTACGCTTTATAACCGATAATCTATTACCATCGGCAGCAACCAGTATAATCGTATCTCCCTCCACAATCATAAGAATGCCGCTCAGTACGCTTTTTATCTTTACCATAGACACCGCATGTATAACTTTTGACACCATATTACTTATTATGCTGCCCTCTACTTCAAAAAAACCCCCTATTTCTGTAGGCCCAATCTCAGGGAATCGGCCTGCATCTTCTCCGAGTATTTTAAAATATCCACCACCTGATTTTAAAAGGCAGTTTCCATCACCCATCTCCATCAATATTTCTCTGCTTGACGCCCATTCTCTAAGAATATTATTCACCCTTGTTGCGGGTAACACAATACTTCCATCCCCATCACAACTAGTTGTACCTATCTCACTTCTAACCAATATTTCCAGGTCCGTTGCCATTAAATTTGCAACGCCATTTACAATACTTATCTTCACTCCACCCAATATTTGTTTAATTGCCGATGAGGGTACTACACTAGCAACCAGATTAAAACCTTTAAATAAATCATCACCAATAAAACTTGCTTTCATTCGATATCCTCACTTTAATAATTATTACATTTACCTAAAGTAAGTAACGTAGATAATAATTTAATATATTTATATAAAGTAGTACTATATCATGACAATAGATAACACTTATAGCATACAAATGCCCTTATGATAAAGACATAAATTAAAAAGTTACCTGTAGATAATATATCTATACTTTTGAAGAAAAAGAGGCTACAGCCAATTTTAGCAAATTCTATCGTTATACAATCTACAGGCAATTAACATGTTATCTTAACAATTCGCTCTCCAATTTTTGTAAAATAAGAAGAAGGTTTTTGTCCTTTTTTGCTAAGGTTGATATCTTTCCATCTGCATGGATTACTGTTGAGTGATCTCTTCCGCCTATGTAACCACCAATTTCAGATAAAGACAGACCTGTGTGTTTTCTCGATAGATGCATAGCTACCTGCCTGGGTAATGTTATACTTCTTAATCGTTGTTTTGATAATACTTGTGATACACTTACATTGTATCGCTTAGAGACGGCATCTAATATAGCCTCTATGCTTACCAATTTTCTACCGTTGGATAGCTCATGAACTATTCTCTTAATAGTGCTTAGCGTGATGTTACTTTTTGTCAGTCTTAGTTCTTTATTTAATCTTGCTATCGTACCCTCAATTTCCCGTGTGTTTCCTGTTACATTTTCCGCTAAATATGAAGCGAATTCATAAGGTAGATCGATACCCAGTAAAAGGGCTTTTTTCTCGAAGATAGCAATACGTGTCTCAATGGTTGGTGGATTTATACTGCAAAGAAGCCCCCATTTAAACCTTGAAATCAACCTGTCCTCAAGGGATTTTATAGAATCGGGCGGACAGTCACTTGTAATGACAATCTGTTTTTTTGCGTTATAAAGTGCGTTAAATATGTGAAAGAATTCATCTCTGCTTCCCTGAGAATTCTCGAAGAGCTGTATATCATCAATGAGGAGGGCATCAATGCCGCTGTAGAGGCTTCTAAAGACCCCCCAACTGTTTGAACGTATCGTTGAGATATAGTGGCTTATAAAACGCTCACAGGAGAGATAAAAGGTATTCATGCCGTGCTTTATTTGTAAGATGTTGTTTATTGCATGGAGAAGATGTGTTTTGCCGAGGCCGGAGGCTCCATGTATAAAAAGCGGGTTATAAGCCTGTCCAGGCGACTCAGCAACAGCAACAGCGGCAGCGTGCGCTAGCCTATTACATTGCCCAACGACGAAGGTTTCAAAACAGTAATGTTTATTTAAAGAACCGGTATAGTTACCGTCTTGTGACGCGTTGAAGGTATTATTTTCTATTGGTAGATAGGTGGAGTGATCTTGTATCTCGCTATCTGTCGAGAATACAACTTCTCGCAGAGAATTTAGCACCTTGTAAGCTGCGTTAGAAAAAGTATCCAGGTAATTAGTATAAAGCCATTCTTTAATAAAGTCATTCGGGGCAACAAAGGTAATACTATTTTCTGTAATGAAACTGAGTTTCACACCGGAGAACCACATATCAAATTGCTGGGCAGAAACAAGCTTCTTTATTTCAGAAAGAATGTTTTTTAATATAAAGTTTCTTTCAGCGACAGATGTAGTGGTTGCGTTTTGGATTGAAGTGGCAAAACCTGCATTAATAATGTCCGTATTACTTGACATAAGTTAAATGGTATGTACCAAAAAATGCTGCTAAATTTATGTATAGGAAATTTAAATTAGGTCGCCTATGGCGACAGTTTTTTCATGTAGAGCGAAGAGCTTCTTCGCTCTACAACAAGCCCGAAGGGCAGTAAGCCAGGGGTGAAGCCCCTGGTTAAGAAACAAAAGACAACCAGCCCCGAAGGGGAGACAGAAAAGTACGCATAACATGGCTGGGATGTCTATTTTTACTAAAATTTATTATTGCTTTGATCACGAAAAAAAAACATCCTGTCGGCCTTTCAGGCCTAACTTTGACGTATAGGAATTTCAAAGTTAGGCCTGAAAGGCCGAGGCGACTTAATTAAGGGGCCTGTAAATTCAAAGTTCCACTAAAACGCAATCCTTTGTCTATTTTATTCCGCAACATCTCTTCGTCGATAGCATAAGCAGCCCCTATTTCAATGGAGCCGATTACGTTTCCCTGTGCATCAACGGGAATAGGAATACCTGCATTCCTTAGCCATTTGCCAAAGAGGTTGTTTATATCTCGCACCACGGTCACGGGAGAGTTATCTCCTTCCGTGTTTTTTAGGGGAGAAAATTCGTCCTCACGCAACACCTCCATTACAATACCTCTTTTAACATGCTTAAGTATATCGAATATAAAACACTCAAATTTCACGGCATTGTTTTCCTTTGGCGCTATTATTTCACCAGCCGCATTCAGATAGGTTACTTTTTTTTTGGCGGCATGATAGGGAAGCTTCGTGCCATCCTGACATATATGCTCAAGGAAATCTGTGTTCATCAGATGAATCGCCGTATTCGCTGCATTATATTTCAACGAGCCATCCGCATTTTGTGCATACATATCCGCATGAGATAGTTCGCTGTATTCGATGATATGCAACTTTCCGTTAATATACCCTATCACGCCCACCTTTTCTTCCGGATGGTGCTTTTTAACACTTTTTAACGATATTTCCGACCGGTTTTTTAAGTGGTATCCAATAAAAACAGGGTCAACCATTCTAACTAAAACGTTATCTACCTGATGGTAAAAGATATTTTTGATGCCGTTTTCCTTCATATTACTAAGGATACCCTTCTCCTTAAGTGCGGTGATTGTTCCCCCATGGCCATTGGGACTCATGATAATGTTTGCTTTTGAATTCATCAGTAGGTTGCCATGTAAGTCAATGACCGGGAGCATACGTTGGACAAAGAAGTGTACTTGCTTCGGGTCCAGGCCAAAGAAATGCATGACACGGAAGAACTCCCGCGTTGCGAAGTCGTTGGTTTCACTCGTCATGAGGTACCAGGGAATCGTAACCCGGAATTTCTTCTGCATGGTGTATATTTTTTCCGCGTGGAGTTGGAAAATGCTTTTTCCACTGAGCGGCGCCACGGAAAGCATGCCCTTCGGCTTACCGATGCCTAACCGGGTGCCGTCGCCTCCCGCAACGGTAAGAACGGCAATTTCTCCCTTTCGCAACGACTCTTCGCCAATGCGCCTTGCCTCTAAGGCAGAAATCTTTTCCTGATCATTCACGGGAACTGGTATAACGTTTGGGGGTGTTAATTGCAGGCCGGCAGTGCGTGTGTCCGGTTGTGTTTTACAAAGAGATTTATTCATGAAGAGGTTGTGAATAAACGGGAAATCCATGGTGGCGATTTGATGTAAAAGGTGTTTTTTTTCCTGTTTTGATATTTCGTTCCACCATCTAAAGACATGAGATTGCGATGCTTCGAAGGCGTTGCCAATAGCTTTCCTGTAGTCCGATAAGTCTGCGTCGAGTGTTTTCATAATAAATTCCAGCCCCACGGTATTGATAGAGCCGTTTTTTTCAGGAGCAGGAGAACGTTTGTACACTTAAATTAACCTCGAAGGAAACTGGGGTGGCTACAACCACAAAACAGGGTATAAACGTACAGGAAATTACCTCAGTTGGCGCTATGAGAGCGAATCAATTATATAGTAGTTTTTTCCTTGAGGCAAGAGATTTCATATCTGTCTCTGTTATTAATGAACTAGCCTCGGAGTTGGACGAATGTAGCCCCATAGGAGCGACCTGTTTGTAGAAAATGCAAACAGCCTTTCATAGAATGCTTGCAAAAGGTAAGTGGAGGTGGTAAATTACCCTTTCAAGGATTCCCTTTATGAAAAACGATGAATTTTTTAGCGAAGACGTCTTATCCGGCAAGCTGTACAACAGCGCCGTGGTAAAAAGATTGCTGGCGTACGTCCTACGCTACAAGGCAACCGGGATGCTCTCCATCTTCCTGGTAATGATTACCACCGCCCTCTTCCTGCTGTGTCCCTATCTCTTCGGATATGCCATTGATCATGGCATTGCCAAGGGAGATAAATCGCTGGTTTATAAAATCGCGCTTGTCCTGCTCGGAATAGAGGCCTTGCGTTTGTTGCTGGTCGTGGTGCAAAGTTATTTTATTCAGATGATTGGGCAGAAGGTGATGCTAGATATGCGTATGGACCTCTTCAACCACGTGCAGTCGCTCCCGGTTTCCTTCTTCGACAAAACCCCCGTAGGCCGGATTGTCACACGTCTGACAAACGACATTGCTGCCATCGGAGAACTCTTCTCGGCAGGTGTTATTGTTGTTATCGGGGACGTCTGCATCATCATCGGCATCTTTATTGCCATGTTTATGCTCCACGTGAAACTTGCCTTGATAACCCTGGCAACCTTTCCCCTTATGGTGATAATTGCCCTCTGGTTTGGCGGTCGCATGAAGAACTCCTTTCGTGAGATACGGCGTAAATTGGCGCGTATTAACGCATATCTCAATGAAAATATCACGGGGATAAAGGTCATACAACTCTTTAACCGCGAGAAAAAGAATTATGAAAATTTTGATGCGATTAACAAGGACTATTTAAAGGAGCAGGTCAAGTATATCCGCTATTTTGCCATATTCCAGCCATCGATTGCTGTTGTGAGCGCGTTGGTGGTGAGTCTTGTGCTGTGGTACGGGGCGGGGAAGTACGTACAAGGCTTTCTTACCCTGGGCGTCCTGGTGACGTTTTTGGCGTATATCCACGATCTATTCGAGCCTATCAGAGACATTGTGGAAAAATATAACATTTTTCAGGGCGCAATGGCTTCATCCGAACGGGTCTTTACCCTCCTGGACGAACAGCCGGAAGCCGGACTCCCTGGTTCTCAACTATTCCAAAAAATTTCTAAAGAGGGCGTTGGGGGCGACATACAATTTGAAAACGTTTGGTTTTCCTATACCGGTAGCGAGTACGTGCTGAAAGACCTATCGTTCCGGATTGAACCAGGGCAATCTGTCGCACTCGTAGGCGTAACGGGCAGCGGGAAAACGTCCATTGCGAGCGTATTGACCCGGCTCTATGAAATTCAAAAAGGCGCGATATGGCTGGATGGGATAGACATACGTAACATTGAGAAGACGGCGTTGCGGTACATTATCGGATTAGTAAGCCAGGACGTCTTTTTGTTTTCAGGCAACCTACGGGACAACATTACCCTGTTCAACCCCATAGCAGACACGAAAGTCATCGAAACCGTTGAGTCACTGGGACTCATGCCATTTATAAACCGTATGCAGGACGGCCTGGATACCAGGATATCCGAGCGTGGAGCAAATCTTTCCGTTGGGGAGCGCCAGTTTATTTCTCTTACCAGGATCATTCTTTATAACCCGTGTATCATCATCCTTGATGAAGCAACCTCCAGCATGGACCCGATTTCTGAGGTGTTAATACAGGATGCCCTTCAAAAGGTAACACAGGGGAGAACCTCTCTTTTTATTGCCCATCGACTCTCCACGATCCTCCACTGTGACAAAATCATTGTCCTCAGCAAGGGTGAGAAAATTGAAGAGGGAAACCACGAAGCGTTGCTGAAAACGGGCGGGCTTTACAGCCAGTTGTATAAGATATACATAAAAGATGAACTGGCGATGAGGGCGTAAAGAAATATTTTATCCGGTGTTTATTTTTACAAAATAGTCTGGTTTTGAAAAGAACGACAGGAACCACAGATTACACAGATAAAAACCGTAATCGTTCAGATGGTATTAAAAAAACAGGGATGTGGCCACTACGTCCCACCTTCTCGTGGGGGATTTAATAATCCAAAATCTGTGTAATCTGTGGTTCCGAACGTTTTTAATCAGTCTGCGGCTCTACTTCGCCGGGAATTCTAAAGATAATAATACATTTCAAATAAGTTTTTGCTATAATTATCCTCATGACAGATAGAGTAAGTATAAGAAATTTTGATTGGCTCATGTTTTTGATCGTGTGCCTCCTTCTTACGATAGGGATTTGCTTTATCTGGAGCGCGTCGTCGGAGAAGTTTGTATTCAAACAGATTGTTTGGGTAATCATGGGGTTTACCCTTTTTTTTATGCTGCTCTTTATTGATTACCTCTCATTTGCCTACTATGCGTATATGATTTATGGGGGGTTAATCTGTGTTCTGGTCATACTATTGGGGATCGGACTTTCCGTGAAGGGGTCGCAGCGATGGCTCTCCCTGGGAACGTTCTCCATTCAGCCCTCCGAATTTATGAAGATTGCCCTGGTACTCACTCTTGCAAGATTTTTTCGTTACAACAAATACGGCATAGGCCTTTTCGACATCGGGTGTGTGCTTCTTTTGACCTGCATACCGATGGCGCTCATTATAAAACAACCAGACCTCGGTTCCGCGCTGATTTTACTCCCCATCATGCTTGCTATGATGTACGCCGCGGGTGTCGGAATCTTCTACTTGTTTTTGCTTATGGGAACCGGGGCGGCTATTTCGCCTTTGCTTTGGATGTTTATGCTGAAGCCCTATCAAAAATTGAGAATCGTGGGATTCCTTTGGCCCGATAAGACGTCTGACTGGGGCGCGGGATACCATCGGCTTCAATCCCTTATAGCCATAGGTTCCGGTGGGCTGTGGGGAGAAGGCTGGGGGGAGGGCATCCAGAGCCAAATGAAATTTCTCCCGGAACGGCACACGGACTTTATCTTTGCCGTTATTGCAGAAGAGTGGGGATTTTTGCGGGTATGCCTGCTGCTATTTCTCTATCTCGGTTTTATTACCTGCGGCATTGGCATTGCCAGAAACACGCGAGAGCCTTACGGAAGGCTGATCGTAATCGGCTTTGTCACCATGTTTGCGTTTCAGATCATAACAAACATCGGCATGACCATGGGCGTGGCCCCCATTGTCGGCATCACACTCCCTTTTATCAGCTACGGCGGCTCATCTATGCTTACGTCCTTTATTGCACTCTCCATCATGTTCAACGTCAAGATGCGCTCAAAGATAGAACTGGCATCACCCCACCTTTACAAAATGGGATAGCTTTGGTATAGCCAAAAGCTATGGTGTGTTTCTCGTTGACCCACCGTTTGCGCAGTGGGCTACGGTTGTTGTGTGGGTTCGCGTTACCCAAAAACAAACTTTGATAAGAAATCTGAAGACTATAAATACGCTTTTAAATCTCTAAAAAATGAAAATGAGGAGAATATGGAATGAGTACGGTAATAAAACAAATGAAGCATCCCTATATCACAAGGAATAAAAAATTAAGAGGTGGTGTACCTGTTATTTCAGGTACCGGTATCCGGGTGCTAGACATAGTTATTCGATACGAAATCATGGGACAGTCTCCGGAAGATATAATAGTCGCACTGCCACAGATAAATTTGCCACAAGTTCATGACGCACTTTCTTATTACCATGAACACAAGGACGAGATTGACAGTGCATGGAAGGCCGCAATGCGAGACACAGAAGGTATGAAGAAAGAACATGCAACCATTCTGGGGAATAATATTCGTTGAAATGAACAAATTGAGCGTTGGTGAGTGTATTAACCCGACTTTCGCAATTCGACTCCAGAAATTGCTGTATAAAAAGTATTTCAGGCAAGCACTTGTGCAAGATTTTAGAGAAAAAGGGTTGGTACTTAAATTTAACGACACAGAGACACATGAAAAAAATGAATGAAAAATGAATGACAAACAGTTATTAGACAGAATTACCATTAATCCCGAAGTGATGGTTGGCAAGCCAACCATCAGAGGTTTAAGAATTACTGTTGAACAAATTTTGAAGGCATTGGCTCGCGGGATTGCAACTCAGGAGATTCTTGAAGACTATCCTGAATTAGAACCCGAAGATATTCAGGCTGTTTTGCTTTATGCGGCTGAATTGGTAAGTGAAGAACAGGTATTTGAAGTTGCCAAATAAATTCTGCGTTTATAAGGATGGAAGACTGAGAATCAGAAAATAGTGATCGTATTCCGCAAAAACGAAAAAACCCCAACTCAAGAAAGTAGAATTCATGTCAGACGTTCACAACAAGAAAACCAGAAGTTATAACATGTCCATGATCCGGAGCAAGGACACAAAGCCGGAAATTATGGTCAGAAAATTCCTGTTTGGGAATGGCTTTCGATATAAACTTCATGATAAAATGCTACCTGGTACACCAGACCTTGTTTTCCCGAAATATAAAACGATAATATTTATACATGGTTGTTTCTGGCATGGTCATGATGGATGTAAGTATTTCGTAGTACCTAAGACCCGTAAAAAATGGTGGCTTGAGAAAATTAACCGGAATAAGCAGCTTGATACCGAAAACATAAGGAAATTAAAAAAACTTGGCTGGAAAATCCTGCCCGTTTAGCAACGAGATTAACAAAATGAGATATATTGATTTGTTTGCAGGAGCAGGTGGTTTCTCAGAATGTTTTAAAAGGTAACAATGGAAAAAATGTTATAAAAGAGTACAAAGGTAAAGCAACGTACCACGCCGTTTTCAATGAAAAGCCTTCTTATGAAATTGCAGAAGAATATCAACGATAGCTAAAAGAAAAATCAAAATGACATTTAAAGAATATGACAATAAATCTTTGGTCAAGAGATGAGTTAATACTTGCTTTTAATCTTTATCTGAAATTGCCATTTGGCAAAATGCACAGCCGCACTCCAGAGATTATTCGTTTAGCTAACATTATTGGAAGAACCCCAGATTCAGTTGCAATTCGCCTGACAAACTTTGCACACATTGATCCGTATCATCAACAAAGAGGCGTTAAAGGAATGTCAGGTGGAAGAAAACAAGTTGAACCTATTTGGAATGAATTTATCAACGATAAAGAAAAGCTGATTTTTGAAAGTGAAAAGATTTTAGCAGAAAAAGAAAACATAACAATTGAAACAAAGTTTTCTGAAATTCTTTACGACACTAAAGATCTAAAGGGCGAAAACAAAATCAGAGAAGTAAAAACAAGAGTCAATCAGAATTTTTTCAGGCAAGTTGTTATTGCAAACTATTCAGGAAAATGTGCAATCACGGGAATTGATATTTCAGACTTGCTTGTAGCAAGTCACATTATTCCCTGGTCAAAAAATGAAGAAGAAAGATTGAATCCGGAAAACGGAATTTGTTTTTCTGCTTTATATGACAAGGCATTTGATAAAGGATACATTGCTATCACTGAAAAGTATGAAGTTCTAATTTCATCCGCTTTGAAGAAAAAAGGAAAAGAAGATTATTATTCAAAATACTTTTCTCATTTGCCAGGAACCAAATTATTGCTTCCTAAAAAATATCATCCCAGAAAAGATTTTCTCCAATATCATTTTGATTCAGTTTTCAAGGGATAATATTTTTTGCATGATGGATTGAATGAAAAATCCTTTTTGCTGGATTGGTAAGGTGTTTTGGATAAATGATTGTAGCAAAAAGCCCGACCAGAAGACACGCCGATGATTCTGTTAGGCACGTGGAGCGGATACTTGCTTGGGCAAAGCAACAAGGGACAAAGGTAAAGACTAATGTGCTTGAAGCACAGGTGGAGGTCATCAAGGCGGATGCCCAAAAGATCAACGCCGTCGGCAAAGAGGCGGTCGATGAACTCCGTGAAGAGGTAAAGAATAGCCTAATTAAGAAGATTGAGAATCCAATTCGCAATCGGTGCAAGAGCTTTGTCGAAAAGAATCAGCACATCGGACCTGGGGTGAAGATGCGAATTCTCGATCTTTTCAGGGAACTTGCTGATGAAACAATTGAAGCAGCAACAGATCCTGCAATCGAGCTGCTGACTGAGCGTTTTCGTGCAGTGGAGAAACAAATCCTCAATGTGTTTAATGAACACCAAGAATATAACGACCCGATTACTGCTGCGTCGAACGCAATAGTTACCTCCCATAAAGAGAAACTCCGCCGGTCGGATAAGAAGAAGCGCGAGACCGTGCTTGGCGCTCTCGAAACTGTGATCAGCAATTGTCCCCTGCCGTGGGAAGCAAAAGCTGAGGAAGTAGCGGCATGAGTCAGAATTTAGGAACAATCGTTAATCGTGATGGCTCGCTCTACGCTGTTTTACGAGAGTACGAAGAGTGGGGCATTCGCACGGTCGATTTGGTTGCTCCTCCGAGCCGCTTTTGGGCGGATCAACCGAACGCCAAAGCCATAGTTGTGTCGGGCGTAGACTGCAATCGCGTATCGTCCAGCCCAACCCCTGCGGCATTGCTACGCGCACTTCCTGAAGGTGATAATTGGACAGCGCAAACCAAGCGGAGTGTCGCACGATTGTTTGCTCATTACTTGATTTGTGAAGACCCACAGCGTCGCATGGACGCGCGTAGAGTCATAACGCTTTCACATCAGGTAAGTCTTGTTCAGCATATTTTGGAGAACTCTCATTTGCGGCGGGTTCTTATTGCTGACGAAGTAGGGCTGGGCAAGACAGTTGAAGTTGGTCTCCTTGTAAAGCAATTGCTGGAAGCAAAGCCGGGGCTTCGTGTATTGTATCTGGCTCCGGCCCGCCTAGTGCCTAACGTCGCCAGAGAATTCGACCGCCTGGAGTTAAACTTTCGTCTTTGGCGGGCGGGTGAGTCTGACGCAAGACTGTCCGACACTCGAATCATCGCAAGCATTCATCGGGCGGTTCACAGCAACAACTACCCCAAAATTCTTGCAACTGAACCTTGGGATGTGATCGTTGTTGACGAATGCCACCACCTGTCGGACTGGGCTGCGGGAGGTGGTGATCCAGTCGAAAAATTCCGTTTGGTACGAGACTTGGTTGCCCGGCAAAAACCTGATTCACGGCTGCTTTTGTTGAGCGGAACCCCACATCAGGGTCACATTCATCGCTTTGACAATCTCCTTGGCTTGTTACGGCGACAAAACGAGGCTTCTGAATCCGTTGCAGGGCGTGTCATTTATCGAACAAAGGAGGATGTTCAAGATTGGAATGGAAAACCTTTGTTTCCGTTGAGGCAGGTCAATGAGCCGTTGGTCATTGATCTGGGACACTCTTACAAACAGTGGATGAAGAACATTCACGAGTTCTATCGTCCAAGCCCCAAGCACAGCAGTGACGGCGAGACTCCACGTCAACGGGCGGCGGGTTGGCGGTGCGCCCAAGCACTTCAGTGGGCCGCTTCCAGTCCACAGGCGGGCCTTGGTTATTTGGTGCGTCAGGCGCTTCGCGCTGGATGGAAACTGGAAGATTACCACCTGAGAGAGGCCATTCTCGCTTTGAGGCCGTATCGGAATGGTCATCTCGCAGAATCCGCCGAAGAACTTTTCGCGAGAATTGCCAAGGAAGTTTCGTGGCAGGCCGAGTATGGTGACGTTGAAGACATAGAGGATGAAGATTCTGCCAAAACCAACATGACTACCAGCCAGCACGCCCAGTTGGATTCCTTACTACGAGAAGGCGTGGTTATAGTTCAGGACTCTCCCGACATAAAGTGGGAATTCTTACGAGAAAAGATTCTGGATGGCGCAAACGGCGAGAAGGTGGTGCTATTTGCCCAACCAATCGAGACGGTTACTGCGTTGGCACGCTATCTTGAGCTGCGAACGGGTGTTAAGCCGGCGATCATCATCGGCGGACAAACCGATGTTGAGCGGTGCAAAGTAGAAGAGCGATTTTTGCGAAAGGATGGCCCTCAATTCCTGGTTTCTTCGCGAGCGGGTGGCGAAGGCATCAATTTGCAAGTAGCACGACGGCTTGTTCATATTGATGTGCCCTGGAACCCGATGGAACTTGAGCAAAGAGTTGGACGCGTTCACCGGTTTGGATCGAAGAAAACCATTTTGGTTGATACCCTTGTCGTGAAAGACAGTCGGGAGCAGGATGCTTATCGGGTTGCACGTGAGCGTCTGCGCTTAATCGCCAGTTCGATTGTTGGGCCGGAACGTTTCGAGGTAATTTTCTCACGCGTGATGTGTTTGGTCTCGCCAGAGGAACTACAGGAAGTTCTGATTGGCAGCGCAACTGCTCCACTTAGTGCCGAAGAACGGCAACGCGTTTCCGCCATGGTGGAGGGTGGATTCAAGGCGTGGAACGAGTTTCATGAGAAATACTCCAAAGTTCAAAACGAAATTCGATCACAAAATCCTGGCCTCACGGATTGGAACGACTTAAAACGATTCCTAGAATTTTATATGGACGCCAAGCAGGCCGACGGTTACTCAAGTTGGCGCTTCGAGCGACGAAATGGTTTGATCGAAGAAGTCAACGAAGCCGCTGAAGTTGTAGCACTACCCACCGGGCAGCGGTTGCTATTAGGGGATGCGGGGAGTTCGCTTAACGAAGGGCCTAACGGACAAATGGTGGAACGAGCGGGTCTCAATCTTCCAACAGTGGCCGATGCTCTGCGTCGGTGTGCGTTTCCGAAGGTGACCACAGGTGCTGCCTATCTCAAAGCAGCAGAATCTGATGTGATTCCTCTCCGCCTTGATCAAGGCCCATGCGGCTTTTTGTGGTTATTACGGCAGGTCTTGCAAGCAGAACAACAAGCAGGATGGACTGAACAGAGTTCCAATCTGCTCTGCTATCGGATTTCCTGCGATGGTTTGGTTTCGGAAGTAAGGGGAGCAGAAAAAGCTGCTGCGATGAAATGCCTGCACAACGCAACCCCTCGTTTGCGTCCTGACATTGCAGAAGAATTCACAAATAGCATGACTCGTCACGAGCAGGCGTTGCTTCAGAGCTTGCGGCGACCGAGCGACGAGCAGATGCGCGTGGGTCTTCGGTATGCGGTCATACCACTCGTTGCGGCCATACTAACACAATGAATCCATGGAAAGGAAAACAAGGTGGAGATTGTGGAGCGACTCTTTCCTGGCTGTCTGAGAATACGTTTGTACGGTTGGTGGTATACTATATATTGATAAATTATTTCTTGATAAACAATATGTGGTAGGCATTAATGGAGAAATAGAAAGTCTTGTTCTCTGTCCGTATAAAAGCAAGGACATAAAAGTTGATGCTTACCACTATGATGATGAGTTTAAGGATTTTACACTTATCGTATCACATTTCCTGGACGAGGATGATCCCTCAAAAGCACGGGTTTCCAATGATGAAGTAAACTCTTTATTCAGGAGTGCGACAAATTTTCTGACGCGAAGCCTTAAAGACCTGCAAAATAAAATTGATATCTCGAACGAGGCACATGAACTTGCCAGCCTTACAACTGAGTGCAAAGGTGATATCAGGACTGCAAAGATTGTTTTGATTACAAACGGAATAACCCAGAAGAGGCCTGCGGATATAGATGATATTGACGGCATTGAGATTATCCGTACCATCTGGGATATTGAAAGATCGTGCCGTTATTGTCGAACGGGGGGAGAGGGAGAAGATAACCATTGAATTTATGGAATACTGCGGTGGACCATTACCATGTGTTGTTAGAAAAAACGAAACGAACATCTATTCCACATATCTTGGATTCATTCCTGGCATAGCACTCGCAAACATGTATGCCAGATGGGGTATCAAAATGCTCGATATGAATGTACGCGTCTTTCTCTCTGCCCGCGGCAATGTCAATAAAGGAATCAGGGAAACCATACTGAAAGAACCTGACATGTTCTGTGCCTATAACATTGGAGAACCAATTCTTGATGTATTGGAGTCTATGTCAGGGATTGTAAACGAACATATCCGTAACACCCAGCAGAATGTAACAGAGTACTGCAAGTGAGAGGAATGTTGGGACACATTGAAAGCCAGGGATTTTGTGTTGCCGGGAAGTATCCGTGATGAATATATCTCGGAAATCAGTTGCGGGAAGTACGATCCGACCATTTTGAATGAAAACAAAGTTGTTGAATTCTGTAAGAACAAAGGCAGCAAAGGATGGCTTGAATTATATAAATGGCTCAGGGCAGGGAGGTTCTTGACCCCGAATGAGCGTTTTCAAAGTTTCAATATGGTTAACTTTCTCCAAAAGGGTAAAGAACCGCCTGTTACATTGAGCATTCTTTGTAAAAGAATTTGGGAAGAAGCAGAGATTCGGGGATGGAATTACACTCAATAACAGATTGCCTGAATGGTGGTCAATAATGGATGTTCCTCGCTGCGTGCTTGTTTATGGCAGGCAATGACCGACACTACATCGCTGTATCCCTCCCAGGAGGAGAATCAGGAAAAAACATTATGTCAACCGGGGACGGTTGGCCTACCGTGTAGTATGCAAAATGCCCCGTTAGGGGCAATACAACCGTAGCCCACTGCTCTGGGGGAATAATATGCGTTTAATGAATAACATATAACAAGAAACGAATAATTTAATTGTATAGGAATTTTCATTTTATTTATGAGGGCTTGCGGGGGGGTGCGAATGTAAGTAACTTGGTGATGGTAAGATAGAGTGATTGTAATTATTTTATGTCTAAGCGCTAAACCAAAGACTGCCGGAGTTGGACGAATATAGCCCCAAAGGGGCGACCTATTTGTAGAATAGAGAATCTAAACACCGCAAAAGCTCCGTAGGAGCGACCTGTATAGGAAATTGAAAGTCAGGCCTGAAAGGCCGACAGGATATAGCAGGGGGTGAAGCCCCCTGTGAAGATCACAAAATAATACAAGCCCCGAAGGGGTGGCAGGATGTTTTGTTTTCGTGACTAAAACAATACTAAATTCCAGAAAAAATAGGTGTCCTGACCATGTTATGCGTCCTTTTCTGTCACCCCTTCGGGGCTGGCTATGTTATTACATTTACCAGGGGCTTTACCCCTGGCTATATCCTTTCAGCCCTTCGGGCCTGTTGTAGGGCGACCCGTTAGGGTTGCCACCCCGGATGCGTGTTCAAACAGGAGCAAGGCTGAAGCCTTGCCCTACATACAAAAGAGAACCTATGAATAATAAAGTCATCGTTATTGCACTGGGAGGGAATGCCCTTATCAGGGAAGGACAGCGCGGCGCGAATGCGGAGCAGTTTGAGAACGTGCAAAGAAGCCTGGATGGTATCATATACTGCCTGAAGCAAGGATATCGCGTGGTTATCACGCATGGAAACGGCCCCCAGGTGGGAAACATGCTGCTTATGGTTGAGGCCAGCAGGGGCAGCGTGCCTGAAATTCCCCTTGGTGTTTGTGTGGCGGATACTGAGGGCGCTATTGGTTACATGATTCAGCAATCTCTAACAAACCGGCTGCGGCGGGAGGGGATTGACCGATGTGTCGTAACCGTGCTTACCCAGGTCATTGTCGATAAGAACGACAAGGCATTTACAAATCCTACCAAACCCATCGGACCTTTTTTCCGGAAGGACGATGCCGAGCGTTTTCAACGGGAAAAGGGTTGGCAGATTGTGGAAGATAGCCACAGGGGGTACCGCCGGGTTGTTGCCTCTCCTAACCCATTAAAAATTGTGGAGGAACGCGCCATAAAAACCTTGCTGGAGGCCGGAGATATTGTTATTGCGGCCGGCGGTGGCGGCATCCCTGTAGTTCAAAGGGAAAATGGCGACCTGGAGGGGGTGGACGTGGTGATTGATAAAGATCTTGCGTCCAGCGTCCTGGCCAGGGGTATTAACGCGGAGCGACTGGTGATGCTTACCGGCGTGGAACAGGCCTGTCTAAATTACCGGAAACCGAACGAACGGGCGTTAAGCAAATTGACGGTAAGTGACGCCGTAAGGTATCTGGAAGAAGGCCATTTTTTGCCGGGAAGTATGGAACCAAAGGTGCGGGCTGCCATTAATTTTCTGACTTGGGGCGGAGACGTGGCTATTATTACCTCTCTTGATGGGGCTGAAGAGGCAATGGAAGGCAGGAGGGGGACGATAATTAGACATGTTTAAAAACTTTTGTCTGTGATTTATCTTCATAAATTAATCGGGTGTTTTTGATGCGTGATACGCGATGCATGATGCACGACTGCGAGGGGTGCATTCCCAAATTCCGGCCAACGAGAATTATCAATGAAGTTAGCCGTCCTTACGGGACTAGAAGTTCTGGAGTCTGTCCCCACCGATAAATCGGTGGGTTATTTCTATCTGTCCCTACGGGACAAAATGCATATTTACAGGAAAATGGGAATGCGCATAATGCGAGCTTGGATACCGGAGGGTTTGTTACAAATTAAAGTAGTACTGTAAAGACACCGACGCTTGCGATAACGGCAAAAAGAAACAGTGACGCCCACAGCAATTTCTTCTGCGCACGGGTAACCTGGCAGAGATCAACTACCGTGATCCTTATACCGTTGAGCAGATGGGCTGCTACTATGAGGAGTAGCGCGTATTGAAAGGCGTATCCGAACTTGGTGTCGAACTTGGTGATGGCGTAATCATAGGCGGCCTTACCGCGAAAGACGGAGCAGAGCGTCCAAATATGTAAAAACAAAAACAGGGTGATAATGATGCCTGTTATCCGGTGGATCCAGAAGGCATAAGCGCCGGCAAACCGGTTTCTTGAAAGGTTTTTAAAGACTGCCGTTAGTTTTTGAGCGATCATAATAGTTATACGAAATCTGTTTGTTAAACGTCCCGTAGGGACAAAATATCGGTAGAAATTAAAAACTGCCGTTTTGCCTTGCAAACAAGATCGAAACGTAAAGCCCGGCGCCGAATAAGATAATTCCTGCAACCCAGAGGCCCCCCTTGAGCAAGCAGGCGGCCTTTTTGCTTATACGAAAATCCATCACTATGCCCCAAAGCCCATTTAGGCCGTGAAAGACGACGAGTGACAGGAGGCAAAGGTGAAAGGCAATCCAGCCGGGTGAACAGAAACGGTTTACGATTTCGTCGTAATAGCGGGCAGAATACCGTCCGGGACTAAAGTGAAAGGTAAAGAAGTGAACCGCCATCCCCATAACCAGCAGCAGGGCTGTAATCCTTTGCAGATACCACGACCAAAAACCTCTATTTCCCATAGTTATTTATTGTAAGAATTATTCAAAGTTCATTTAATACCGTCCGAACTGTTACGCCAAAAACTAGCCCGTTGCCAATAATTTGTCCACCTGCTCACACAGGGTTTTGACCGCATCGGCGGAACGTTTCAGGGCGGACGATTCATCGGCGTTCAGTTTGATTTCAAAAATCTGCTCAATGCCTTTTGCTCCCAATTTTACCGGCACGCCCACAAAGAGGCTATCGATGCCATATTCCCCTTCGCACAAGGCCGCGCAGGGTAATATCTTCTTTTTGTCCTTTATGATGGCCTCCACCATGTCCACGACGGCCGCTGACGGGGCGTAAAATGCGCTGCCCGTTTTCAGCAGGTTGACAATCTCCGCGCCGCCCTCTCTCGTACGCTTTACTATGGCTTCCAGGCGCGCTACGGGTATCAAATCCTCCAGGGGAACCCCTGCTACGGTCGTGTATCGTGTGGACGGTACCATCGTGTCGCCATGTCCGCCCAGCACGAAGGCATGGATGTTTTCAACGGACACGTTCAGTTCCAGGGCGATGAAGGCGCTGAAGCGGGCGGCGTCAAGCACGCCAGCCATGCCAATGATGCGGTTTTTCGGAAAGCGGCTGGCCTTGTAGGCCACGTAGGTCATGGCGTCCAGCGGATTAGAGACGAGGATCAGGATGGCGTTGGGCGATGTTTTTGCCACGTTTTCCGCTACGCCTTTTACAATCCCCGTGTTGATCTTGAGCAGGTCGTCCCGGCTCATCCCCGGCTTTCTGGCTACGCCGGAGGTAATAATTACGATATCGGAATTCCTTGTCTCTTCATATCCGTTTGTGCCGATGATGGAGGTGTTGTAGCCGTAAATAGGCCCTGATTCAAGGATGTCCAGCGCCTTTCCCTGCGGCATGTCCTGTACGATATCCAATAAAACGACGTCTCCCATTTCTTTTTCAGCCAGACGTTGCGCTGTTGTGGCGCCAACGTTTCCGGCGCCGATGACGGTTATTTTTTTCCTTGCCACGGATAACTCCTTTTGCTTGCCGATTGAAAACATATCTTTAAAATGGTTTTTTGGAAATTTTATTTAAAAAGATTTGCGGGTGGCATGGACAATCTTTATTTGTCCACGCCGGGCCACAACAAAAATACATGGTGACATGACCCTAAATCTTAACCCGAATGAGTCTGAAGAGTAAAGGGAAAAAATGATACCATCGCTATGTTTTTTTCAATGACTTGCTTGCCAGGTATCTGAACTCTTCCGATTTGAGGGCGTAGGACGTTGCGGCGAATGCTGCCAGCGCGGAAATCATCGGGACGAAAAGTCTGGCCGCTTTGAGGGATATCCCTCCTTCGCCATTTATAGGAGAGAACCTCTGTAAAACAAACCAGCACGTAATCGCCATTACCGTTGAGGCGATAACCGTTTTTAGGAGTGAAACGGCGACGGTTTTCTCTATTTTTATCCGAAGCCTTTTTTGCAAAATAACCGTTAAAATAATAATGTGCGCGATGGCGCTTATTGCCGTGGAAAGGGCTAGTCCTCCCTCCTGCAATACCCATATAAGCGAAAGATTTAAAACGATATGTATGCCAATGCACACAATGCCCACTTTTACCGGTGTGACGGTGTCTTTCAGAGAATAGAATGCCCGTATTATGACGTGCAGACCGCAATATGCCCATATTCCAACGGCATAAAGGAGGATGACGCGCGACGTCCGGTAAGCGGATTCCGCATTAAACTGGTTCCTTCTGTAAAGAAGGTCTATGATGGGATCCCGGAGTATGATCATCCCCAAAGAGGCAGGGATGCCGATGAAGAGTATAAATTTCAACGCCTTATTAAAAGTAGTGTAGAAGTTGTTCCAATCCTCTCGCACCACGTGGGTGGAAAAGAGGGGAAACACTACCGTCGCCATTGCAATGCCAAATACACCGAGGGGAAATTGAATTAACCGGTCACTATAGTACAACACGGATGCGGCGCCGGCTTTCATAGGAAAGGAAACATTTATTCCCAATATGGTGAAATGGTCCCATCCGCCTTGCGGCGCGGAAAATCCGATGGCGGTGATGCTGTCTATCAGGACGTTCAGTTGTACGATACCCAGCCCAAAGACGACGGGCGCCATGCGAGACATCACCGCCTTAAAATCAGGATGGGAAAATTGCGGTATGAAACGGTAAATGATCTCCTGCTTTCGCAACGTGGGCAGGTGGATTACCATCTGGACAAGGCCGGACAGAAAGGTGGATATGGCAACGGCATAGATCATTTTCTCCAGGGTTTTTCCCGTATAAGGCGCCAAAACCGCCCCCAAAATCCAGCAGACGTTCATGGCTATCGGGGAAAGCGCAGGCATCAAAAAGTGGTGGAACGTATTCAGCACGGCTGCCATAAAAGCGACAAGGCAAACGAAGAAGACGTAGGGAAACATGATAATGAGCAGCTTAAACACAAGCTGCCATTTCTCCTGCATTTGAAATATTTTGGGGATGGTGAAAAAGGCGCCTTCCCCCACCAGGACGATGCTGCCAACGATAATGACCAGCGCGGTTGCTATGATATTGGCAAACGCCAGCGCCTCAGCCCTGCCGCGTTTTTCTATATGCTCCGTGAAAATGGGAATAAAGGCCGCACTAAATGCGCCTTCTCCGAAGAGCCGCCGAAACAGGTTGGGGATTTTGAAGGCGACGGTAAAGGCGTCCCAAACCATTCCTGTTCCAAAGATGCTTGCGCATACCATATCCCTGATAAGACCGAGTATGCGGCTGAGCAGGGTGCACATGCTGATAATCCTTGCGGAGCGAAATAAGTTGTGTGAATCAGTCATGATTATTTATTGATTAAAAGGGGTTACATTTGTAAATGTGCTAAAGATATCCATAATTTTATGCGACCAAATTATAGCCAAGTGTGTAAGATTTTCGACGCTTGAACGGGTGGATACAGGAGCTTTTTCCCGTATTTTTCGAAAAACAGAGGCCTTTGGCTATGTTTATCGCTCAAGTAGTGTACCCTGTTTGATTACCTGTGTCAAAAATAATCGTTCTACCTGCTGCCGATGGACATACAACAGGTATAGCAGCCGCAAACGCCTTCCAGGCTTGTAAAATGGCTGTAAGGAGGCGTTCTTTTTGCGATAGGTGGTATTATTCGATATTATTGCATACAAAATATGGTATTTTCGCTTGACAATATTTTTATTTATGGTACTATCAGTCCAATAATCTGCGATATACTATATATAGTAACCAGATATTCTGTGGAAGAGTGGTGGCCGAAAAGCTGTTTTTCTGAAATGGGGTAGGCTTGGGGTGGATATATTAAAGACTTCTGTTCTGTATTGATAATGGTATTAACTGGATTTTATTATAAGGAGATGATGAGAAATGACGATGGCTATGCTGGAAATGCCCGTAGTATCAAAGAGGGCCGGTGGCAGGATTAAAAACGATGACGTACAGATGTTTATCGAAGAAAAGCTCAATGCTTTTGATGCAACGATTGAAGGACACGAGTTCCTTGAGATCGATGGCGATATTAGCGGAAATACGCCACAGGAACATGCACTGAAGATTATTAACCATAAACTGGAGGCTGCATTTTCCATAAGCATTGACGCAGTGATTCGTCAGGATTTAGAGCATGTCGTATCGGCGCTCGAAACAGGCATTTCTACACGTCTTCATGGCGTAACGAGGATTGTCGGCTATTACAGCAGGGTTTCCAACTGGAATAAGTCGAAAATCGGCGAATTAAACGACAGACACCTCGGAAGATATTCAGTTAAGTAGATAAGGGTTGTCTTCTCCCAAGAACACCTTTACCCAAAAGAGCCATTGCAGCATTGGTTGTCGTTGCAATGGCTCTTGTTTTTCCTCTCTCACGCAAATACCCATAACACCCCTCATATTGACATGCTTTGCCTCAATTGACTGGCAGCCATCCCGATGGCCGATTGTAAACAGGTACATTTTGTGGTACAATCCGGCTACGTTTGTACCTTCCGATTCCCGCCATTACTGGCAACTCTTTGGGGGAGAATGGAGAAAAAGGCTTCTGTTTTGAAAAACCCAGGCACGGCGTCCTTGTATTTACCGGTTTGAACATGGAAATCTTCTTTTATTTAGCTACAAACCCTACGCGCCATTCTTAATGCAATACACTTTGACTTATGAATAGGTAATGTTATGGATGAGACAAATTCATTCCCAAAAGCCAAACAAACGGGGATTGAGACGGTATCGAGGGCGGAGGAGCGATTCAACCGCCTGCGCAGGAGGATCGGCCTGTATTTGGCGCCGATGGCCTTTGGCGCGGTTTTTTGGCTTACCCATGGCAAACTGTCACCCGGTGGCAATTGTTTAAGCGCAATATTGGCCGCTGTTTTAGTGCTGTGGATGACAGAGGCCATCCCGCTTCCGGTAACGGCGATGCTGGGCGCATGCCTCTGTATCCTTCTGGGCGTCGCTGACGCCAGGGTGGTATTTGCACCTTTTGCAGACCCTATCATATTCCTATTCATCGGCGGATTTATTATTGCACGCGCAATGACGCTGCACCATCTTGACCGCCGTTTTGCGCTTGCCATTCTTTCGCTTCGCGGCGTTGGCGGGAGCCGTGCCCGGATTCTAGGCGCTTTTGGCCTGGTAACTGCCGTTGTTTCGATGTGGATATCCAACTCGGCGGCCACCGCTATGATGATGCCTATTGCCCTGGGGATACTCCGTGCCATTCAGGGGATGAACAGGCCGGAAGATGGGCAATCCGAGATAGCAAAAGATTTGTTGGAGACCCCTTTCGCAACAGGATTGATGCTGATGACCGCATTCGCCGCCTCAGTGGGCGGTATAGGCACCCCTATCGGTACCCCGCCAAATCTCATTGGCATCGGATTGATTAATAGACTGACCGGTGTGGATATTAGTTTTTTTCAATGGATGTCCCTGGGCGTTCCCTTGTGCGTGGTCATGTACGGCGTGCTTTTTACGCTCCTCTCTCTGCTGCATAATGGAAAATCACAAAAGGGGCTGGACGCCCCTCAAATAGCCGAATACCTTGATGCGGAACGCAGGTCGCTCGGCGGGTGGACCAGAGGACAGATCAACACGCTTATCGCCTTCGGAACGGCCGTCTTGATGTGGATTGCACCTGGTATACTCTCGATTGCCTTCGGGAAGGATCACCCGTGCGTTATATTTGCCGATAAAAATCTTCCTGAAGGGATGGTCGCGCTTATTGCGGTAGGTATTCTTTTCCTATTACCGGTAGACCGTAAACAGGGCAAGTTTACCATCACCTGGCATGAAGCCATGCAGATTGATTGGGGGACGATTATTCTGATGGGGGGTGGGATGAGTCTCGGTGGGCTGATGTTTTCTACGGGGGTAGCAGAGGCCATCGGCAAAAATGCCGCTCTTATGCTGGGGGCGCAATCTCTGTGGGGATTGACAGCGCTGTCAATTGCCATAGCGATTGTGCTGAGCGAGATGACTTCAAACGTCGCATCGGCAAACATGATTATCCCGGTAGTTATTACCCTTGCCGGGTCGGCAGGCGTCAACCCGCTTCCTCCGGCGCTTGGGGCGTGCCTTGGCGCCAGTTTCGGATTTATGCTGCCGGTGTCAACCCCTCCCAACGCAATCGTTTACGGCAGCGGGCTGATCTCCATCCCCAAGATGGTGCGGGCGGGGTTTTTGTTTGATGTGTGCGGTTTTATTACCATCTGGCTTGGGTTGCGTTTGTTTTGTCCATTAATGGGGTGGCAATGAGTGCGGCGGCGGGGGACGGTCACAGGTAAGAATTCCTGCGATGTTAAGCTTTCTTTTCTGTCGCCCCTTCGGGGCTGGTTGTCTTTAGTTTCTTTACCAGGGGCTTCACCCCATAAGCGCTAAGTTGTTTTGATATTTTTTGCAAGGAATCCAATATCGAATATCGAACAAGGAATAACGAATGTCGAGGGATAAAAGAATGAATTAGCCGCAGATTTACGCGGATAGGCGCGGATTGGGTTGTTTCAGGTTGTAGGGACACGGTGCCCGTGTCCCCACGTGTGAACATAAACGAGTTGCCGAAGGCCTAATGTAATGTCAACTCCCTAACAGATAGCGAAATTACCCTTGCGTTACCTCCCGTGAGTATGGTTGAATACCTGCTCTTATCGTGTTATCGAATAAAAACTGCTTTTTGGGAAAAGTACTGGTATGGGAATTCAGGAACAACGTGGTAGTGTGTTGATAGGCAAGCTGGGGTTGGATGGCCACGACCGTGGGGCAAGGCTCATTGCGCGCAGCCTGCGGGAAGACGGCTTTGAGGTTATCTATACGGGTATACGCCACACGCCCGAAGAAGTCGCATCGGCAGCCGTTGAAGGGCATGTGGACGTTATTGGCTTGTCTCTTCTTTCGGGCGCTCACAACGAGCTCGTTCCGTCTGTATTGAAGGCGCTGCGGCAGGCAGGCGGCAGTGATATCCCGATAATAATAGGGGGCATTATTCCGGAAGAGGATATCTCTCGTTTAAAAAACGAGGGTATTTGCGAAGTCTTTACGCCGGGAACCCCGCTTCCAACGATTCTGGATGTCTTCAGAAAAGCTGCACATGAATACCGCGAAAGAAAACGATCGGGATAGGGCTTCAGGCCGATGAGAAACGTTTGGAACCACAGATTTCACAGATTGCACAGATTGTTAGGCGCTTAGCGCCTCAATATCGACAAAGTTTTGTCGATGTTCTGTAATTCGTTTGCGTGATTGGAGTTGCAACTGCGTTTCAGCACCACTTTTTTTGAGTAAAATCTCAAAAAAGGTCTAGTATCTTCCAGAAATTATTTCGATGTATTTTGTTAAAAAATTATTGCTATTAACGGGATTTCCTTGTAATACGAGACTCATAAGCCAAGAGATAGAAGTTTGACTGCCGGTTTTTTGATAACCAAGCCGAACTTAATTACATAAAATAATCTTTGAGCCATCAGAAACGTTTCGTTGTTGAAACAACGAAAGAGTAATACATAATTGTTAATTATCTTTTCCGACTTGTTCGGGTTGGGGGGAGTAAGGTAAAAATGGCACATCCATCATTCGTTGAATGGCAGGAGAATATCCTCAAAAAGGTTTTGGAACGTATGCCGGAACGGCTAAAGGAGTTCTGGACGGCTTCCGGCATTCCGGTCGAGCGCGTTGCATTGCCTGAAACGCTGGACGAAAGATATCTCACAAAACTCGGCTTTCCCGGACAATATCCCTTTACCCGCGGGATTCAGCCAACCATGTACCGTGGGCGTCTCTGGACGATGCGGCAGTATGCGGGTTTTTCTACCGCGGAAGAATCGAATAAGCGATATCGCTACCTGCTGTCACAAGGAACGACGGGTCTTTCGGTAGCCTTCGATTTGCCGACGCAAATCGGATACGATTCCGACCATCCGATGAGCCACGGCGAGGTGGGCAGGGTAGGGGTGGCTATTGATACGCTGGCGGATATGGAGGCGCTTTTTGAGGGTATCCCGCTCGACAAGGTCTCTACTTCGATGACCATCAATGCGCCGGCCTCGATACTCCTGTCCATGTACGTTGCGGTTGGTGAAAAACAGGGCGTTGACCCGCAACGGCTGACGGGGACGATCCAAAACGATATTTTAAAGGAGTACGTTGCCAGGGGCACCTATATTTTCCCGCCTCGTCCCAGTTTGCGGCTGACGACGGACATTATGGCATGGTGCAATAAGGCGATGCCGCAGTTCAACACCATTTCTGTCTCCGGGTACCATATACGTGAGGCCGGGGCAACTGCTGTTCAAGAGGTTGCATTCACCCTGGCAGATGCGTGCGCTTACGTGCAGGCATCCATTCAGGCAGGGCTGGACGTCGATGCCTTTGCGCCGCGCCTGACCTTCTTCTTCAGCGCCGCTTCTGATATCCTTGAAGAAGTGGCGAAGTTTCGCGCCGCCCGGCGGCTCTGGGCAAGGTTGATGAAGGAACGGTTTCACGCCAAAAAGCCCGCCGCCCAGATGCTGCGGTTTCACGCGCAAACGGCCGGATTTACCCTGACTGCACAGCAGGCCGAAAACAACATTGTGCGCGTGACCCTGCAGGCGCTCGGCGCAGTGCTCGGAGGCACGCAGTCGTTGCACACAAACTCGCGCGATGAGGCGCTGGGGCTTCCCGTTGAAGAATCCGTCCGCACGGCGCTCCGCACGCAGCAGATTATTGCATGCGAATCCGGCGTGTGCAACACGGTTGATCCCCTTGCCGGTTCGTTTTATATCGAAGGTTTGACGGACAGGATAGAACGTGATGCCTCCGCATTGATTGACAAAATCGACCACATGGGTGGAATGATTGCCGCGATAGAAGCAGGAGAAATTCAACGGCAGATTGAGGAATCCGCATTTCAATACCAGCAGCAAATCGACCGGAACGAGCGGGCAATCGTCGGGGTCAACTGTTTTCAGGAACAGGAATCGGTTCCGCAGGGTATTTTTAAATTAGACAAAGCAGTAGAGGAAAACCAGACAAAGCGACTGGCCGATATACGCGCAAAACGTGATAACCGGGCGGTAAAAACGGCGCTGGCAAGATTAGACGAAGCGGCGCGGGGAAAAGAGAACTTGATGCCGTTGATTTTGGACGCCGTGCGTTGTTACGCATCGGTAGGCGATATCTGCGACGTGTTGCGCGGGGTTTTTGGCAAATATGAAGAAAAAAGGGGATATTAGGCCTGCGGTTGAATTATGCCAACCTTACGGGGCTATAATAACGAGTTTAAATAAGACGAAAGAACTTTATTTTTAAACAGTGAACCTAGAATGAAAATAACTACAGATGTATATCTTGGAGACAGCAAAGAACAATTAAAGTTTTTTGCAGACAATTCGATTGACCTTATCGTAACATCGCCACCTTACGCGGACCAGCGAAAAAATACCTACGGAGGTATTCGGCATGATAAATACGTAGAATGGTTCTTGCCTATTTCCTGGCATCTCTTACGAGTTCTTAAGCCTACAGGAACGTTTATTTTAAACATTAAAGAAAAAGTGGTTGCAGGAGAGCGCAGTACCTATGTAATGGAACTTGTTTTGGAAATGCGCAAACAGGGATGGTTCTGGACCGAAGAATTTATTTGGCATAAGAAAAATTGCTATCCTGGAAAATGGCCCAATCGGTTTCGGGATTCCTGGGAAAGACTTCTGCAATTCAACAAAAACCGTAACTTCAATATGTATCAGGAAGAGGTAATGGTTCCCATGGGCGACTGGGCAAACTCAAGGCTGAAAAAACTTTCAGGCACTGACAAAATCCGTGACACTTCAAAAGTAGGAAGCGGGTTTGGCAAAAACGTATCAAACTGGATTAATAGAGATAAAGCCTATCCGACAAACGTGTTACACTTAGCAACAGAATGTAATAATAAAAACCACAGTGCAGCCTTTCCGGAAGAATTGCCTGAATGGTTCATCAAGCTTTTTACAAAAGAATACGACACCGTTCTTGACCCGTTTATGGGTTCAGGGACAACCTTAATTGTCGCAAACCGAATGAAACGGCATTCAATAGGCATCGACATCATTCCTGATTATTGCGAAATGGTGAAAAAGAAATTGAAGCCTGTTGAACTATATTTATTTGAGCCAAAGGCAAACTATGAAAAAACTAAACCTAAAAGACATACTTCAGTACGTTGAACAAAACATCGGGACATTCCATCAAAAGCGTATTCAAAGCCTCGACGGATTAAAGTTGTCACAAGTTCTCAAACGAAAAAATCCATATTTGTTCAAAGCAAAATATGTATTGACTGCTGAACAGATTATAAAAGGTCTGGTGGATGCACATATCTCATCAAACGAGGAAACTATTTTTGGCGATTGGCTGGAAGGACTTGCTATTTTTATAAACAATAAGGTTTATAGTGGACGGAAATCAGGAATTACAGGCATTGATCTTGAATTTGACAGCAATGGAACAAGAAACATCGTAACGGTCAAATCAGGACCAAATTGGGGCAATAGTTCGCAGATTAAGAAAATGGTAGCAGACTTCAAGACTGCTAAAAAAACACTGAGAACCAGCAACTCACAATTAAACATTGTTGCTGTAAATGGTTGTTGTTACGGTAGGGACAACAAACCAGATAAAGGCGACTATTTTAAGTATTGTGGTCAACGTTTTTGGGAATTCATATCCGGTGACAGTGAGCTTTTCACAGAAATCATTGAACCACTTGGGCACAAAGCCAAAGAAAAGAATGATGATTTTGTAAAATCGTATTCGCAGATGATTAACAAATTCACAAAAGAATTTGCAAAGATATTCTGCAAAGATAACGGAGAGATTGACTGGGGTAAACTGGTTCGTTTCAACTCTGCAACAGAAGAACCAAAGAAAAAGAAATAATAACTGCGGGTACTAAATAAAGGGGGTACATTCCCACTTTCTTGTAAATATGCATTTTGTCCCGTAGGGACAGATGGAAATAGCCCGCCGATTTATCGGTGGGGCCAGAGGCCGGAATTTCTAGTCCTGTAGGGACGGCTGACAGCATTAGCATTTCTAGCCGACATTGTCAGGACTAGGAGTTTACAAGAATTTGGGAATGCACCCAAATAAAGGCATGTTACGCTATTCCGTACTTGATGATTTATCCAAATACAGAGAGGAGTTTACCCTTGGTGACGGCGCTTCTGCGTGCCTGCTCGTCCATGGACTCGGCTGCGGCCCCATTCAAATGCGGGAGCTTGCGGAAAACCTAAGTTCGTGGGGCTTCACTGCCAGGGGCATACTTCTGCCGGGACATTGCGGGGATACGAGCGACATTGCGCGCAGCTCTCTCCACGATTGGGCGGAAAAAGTTTCGTCTGAATATTTTCAGTTGAAAAGCAGGCACAGCAAGGTCGTTGTCATCGGGTTTTCATTAGGCGCCTTGCTTGCCTTACAATTGGCCATAAAACAGCCGGTGGAAGGCGTTATCGTTATGGGCACGCCGATTTACCTCATCCGAAGATATCTGCCTATAAACAGCCTGGTCAGGATTGGCAAGATATTTATAGAGAAGGTGAAGACACGGCCAAGAACGTGTTACATGAAATCCAAAAGCTACACAGGCTATCTACGCCAGCCGATAGACACCCACTACTCATTAAAGACGCTTCATGAAATCAAACAAATAACAAAGGCGATCAAACCTGGCCTGAAAGATATAAAAAGCCCTGCCCTGATAATTCATTCTCAAAGAGACCGCATTGCAGCTCCGGGTAGCGCAAAATACGTGTTTCAGCACATAGGCTCTACCGATAAACGCTCAGTGTGGCTTGAGCGAAGCCATCATCTGGTTATGTATGATGATGAAAAGGACGTCGTTTTTAACGCCATAAAGGAATTCTTGCTGCGCGTAGGATAGGGTGGCAGGTTGGATTGAGGTGCAAAAGGTTTTTGTTTAGCGGCAGCCGCTGCAGAATACCTCCGTTTGGCTTGACAAAAACAGGCAAAAGTGTACCTATGAAGTTGGAGTTTTAAAATGAAAGTATATACCTATTCTGAAGTTAGACAGCAATTATCGAAAGTCCTTGATATAGCACGTAAAGAGGAAGTAATTATCAAACGGAAAGGGGGCGAAACATTCTTGCTTGTCTTTAAAAAAGCGCCAAAATCACCGTTTGACGTTCATGGAGTAAGAACTTCTGCAACTACTGGGGATATTCTTGAGGCAATCAGAGAAACAAGATCAAGATAGCCGAACAAGGCTCTTGAATGGACGGTGGGAAGCCCTGGCGGGATCAGGTTGTTAAATTGTATAGGAATTTCATTTTATTTATGCGGGTTTGCGGGAGATGTGGTTGTAAGGGTAGTGGTGGTAATAAGAAAGAGAAGATGGTATAATAACGTGTTATATGGACGCGCACGAAATAAAAGGTTGGAATACATTTAAGCAGATATTTAAAGACCATTGGGAAGGATTTAAGAGGATAGGAAATTGAAAGTCAGGCCTGAAAGGCCGACAGGACATAGCAGGGGGTAGACATAAGGCTCGTCCGCAGAATCTGTGGGTAAGTATTGGCTCCGGCAAATTACCAAGTGTATGATACAAGGCTGTTTGCAGGCAATCCAGTGATTTATAACCA
>JACVXV010000063.1 GCA_015661205.1 Candidatus Brocadiaceae bacterium | reverse complement strand
ACAAACGGCCTTTAGCTCATTTTTTCTTCATGTTTTATCACTCATTTATGTCTCTGATCGAAAATCGCCTCGTTTTAGCTTTTTAAAAACCAAAACGACTGTGCCCTTCTGTTTTCAATTATAAGGGTTTTTCAACAGAGTCATAAATAAAATGAAAATTCCCGATTTCCTCGCAATCAAGGCGACCACCTCCTCCCGTTCACAAGCAACTTCCTTATTTTAAAGTACCTATATGGCCTTGTTATTTGTCTGTCAAAAATCTAGCGATACATCCTGCCTATTTAGTATTCAGATAAAAACATGTCTGGTTGATGGATAGAGGCCATGCATACACAACGCGTTATACAAATCAACACGTTTTGTTTGACATGACGCATTGTTTGTGTTATATATAATAAAACTTAAATTCTTTTCAGGAGGTGTCGTCATGAACAACGTAACAGGCAAGGCGGTTGTCTCTGAAGATTATCTTAAATCCCGATTGTATCTGGTGGATGAACTTAGGGATTTGGTAAGAAAGACCTCGGTAGTTATTGAAGCGCCCAGGCGGTTTGGGAAGACCAGTGTTATTAAAGAATTCAAACGCCAGGAAGATACAAAATCGGAAGAAAAAAGGGAGTTCAACGTCATTTTCCTGGAACTTGAGGGAGAGGAAACCCTGCATGCGTTTTGCTTCAAGCTGTTCAAGGAACTGCTGTCGCTTTACCATATCCGAAGAAAGTATGACATGATCACTGACTTACTGGGTACCGCATGGAATGCCATTGCATCACGTATTAAAAAGCTCCAGATGCCGGAGTTTGAAGTCGAGTTGCGTGAGAAAACACGTGACATGGATTTTACCGCGTGGAAAGAAAAGCTCACCCCTTTGATTACTGGCCTGAATTCGTTTGACATGCATACGGTCATTGCGTTTGACGAATTTCCGGACATGCTACTTAATTTCAAAAATCGGGCGAATGAACATGAAGACTACATAACCCTTGTTGACAGACTGACGGCTTGGCTGCGTACCTTGAGGCAAAATCAGACCGATTGCAGTAAATATCAGTTTGTCTTCTGCGGTTCCGTTAAT
Organism: Candidatus Brocadiaceae bacterium; assembly: GCA_015661205.1. Taxonomy (GTDB): domain Bacteria; phylum Planctomycetota; class Brocadiia; order Brocadiales; family Brocadiaceae; genus JACVXV01. The sequence goes on along the minus strand of JACVXV010000063.1, from coordinate 15,366 downwards.
ATGAGAAACACCCTTGACGAGATAGGGCTTGGCAAGCGTATGAATGATGTAGAATCCCTTTTAGTCCCCAATATGACGGAAGAAGACGCCAAATTGCTCATTGACTCTCTCACAAAAAAGTATGCACTTGAAATTATGCCGGAAGGAGTTTCTTTTATGACGTCAAAGATCACGAACGGATCTCCTTATTACGGCCAAATACTCTTTAAGGCGTTACTGGATTCGAGAGAACGAAAGATAAGTCTGGAAACGTTAAAGACGCTGTACGAACAGATGCTACGAGGGGGAAACCACGATCTAAACCATTTTCACGCACGCCTGAAAACCTACCTCGGACACACAAAAAGAGAATGTTCGGAGATCATCTTGAAGTATCTGTGTATTGAATCGCTTCCAGAAAAGTACCTCTTTGATCATCATATATCCGGGGTATGCGGTTATGAGGACTTTCAATCGGTTATCAACCGACTGTTATACGAGGGGTATATCATGAGAGATACAACAAATAACGGGTCGCTCACGTTTGTGGCCCCGCTTTTAAAAGACTGGTGGTCATACAAGGCGGGGGTGCGCTAATGTACGCTTATAATCCGCGAAAAAAATCATTTCAACAATTGGAAAAGTCACTGGTTGGCAAAGACCGATGGGATATCTTAAACTCCATTTTAAAGGAACTATCGCTCAAAAAAGGGGAAAGTCCCAAGCAACATTGGATGGTAGTAGGGCCAAGGGGTATAGGCAAATCACATCTCCTGAGCCTGCTTTATTATAAAATTACAAATGATGATACGCTTCGGAATCTATGGATACCGGTTCTCTTTCCGGAAGAAATACGAATGGCCGGCGATCTTGCCAAATTTCTCGAGAGGGCAGTACGCGAAATATGCCAGGATTTGGAGAAAACGAACGATTCCTTAGTCATAGAACTGCAGTCCAAAATTGACGGCATCAAGAAAGTGCCGTCTGACGAAAGGAGGGAGTACCTTTTTTCTGTTCTTACCTGGATACATACAACCACCGGACGGTATATCCTGCTCATCACGGAAAACCTTCAACAGTTATTAGGCAAGAGAATCAGCGTTATTGAGCAAAAGAAGCTCCGGGCATATCTGCAAACGGAAGAGGCGGTACTTCTCATCGGCTCCGCCACGACGGTGTTTGACGCCCTCCACGACCACAGCCACCCCTTTTACCACTTTTTCCATATAAGCCGCCTGGAGGACTTAAGCTTTGACGACTTAAAGTCATTGGTTATCAATCTACTCACCGACGGCAATCAACATGAACTGGCTAAAAAGGTCGCCGCTAACGAGGCGCGTATTAGGGCGCTCTACTCGTTTACCGGAGGAAATCCGAGAATCGCGGTATTTCTCGCCGCCATGCTGAAGGCTGAGATGCCAGATGAGATGATGGCCGTGATGGATAAGATACTTGATGAGATGACGCCGTATTTTGAAGCCATTCTAAGCGAGGTGCCACGCTATCAGGAAGAGATATTGAATACCCTCGCGGCCTACGAGCCGGCACAAAGCCCCAAGGATATTGCCGCGCATCTCGAAATCCCCCAGCCCACCGTGCGAAATTACCTGATGCAGCTTAAGGAAAATGGTTATGTAAAAATTGCCTTTTCAAAAGGCAAGTACAGCTATTATTGCCTCAAGGAATACCTCTATCGCATTTGGTATCAGATGCGTGACAGCGGCCACAGGGAGGAGACGAGATGGCTGATGGAACTCCTGCTCATGCTCTATTCACCTGCTGCGATAGTTGAAGAAAAAAAGCGGCTGGAGCAAGGTGTTTCTGTAAAAGAAACAAGCGAATTTTATAGCACCATGATTTCAAAAGCAGCGTCTTTTATCGCAGAAAACCCCGATGACTACAAGGTGATTGAGATGTGTGTTACTGCTGCTGTTGGGGATAGCGATAAGGCATCACTGCAAGGAAAGAAGTTACTTAAAGCATTTAAAAAATGTTTAAGTAATGGCGAATATGAGGAAGCAATAAAGATTTGTACGGAAAGATTAAAAATAGATACTTCGGATGATACTGCGTATTTTTTGTGGGGTATTTGTGCTTGTGTGCTAAAACGATATGATGAAGCCATTGAAAAATTTGCAATGATCTCCCTTATTAAGACAAAATCAAAATGGCCTTTACTGTTAGTGGCCGATTGCTTAAAACGACTACAAAGATACGAAGATGCTTTGATAGCGCATCTAAGGTGTTTACACCTTTATTCTACTGAATCACTAATTAACCTTGATTTGCAGGAAATATTCAAGAAGTATACCGCTCCATTGATCGGGACATTAAAGCCTGAAGATTATTTAAAACAATTCTACACCCAAGACAAAGACAGTAAATTTTCAAGGCCAGTTCTTGCCACCTTGCTTTTGATGCTTGGCAAATACGACGTTATAAACGAACACGTTGCCGACATCATTACTGTGCATTATTCTGAAGGTGAGAAAGAAAGGCAGGAGGTTGAACTGTTCATCTTTACCATCAAGCTTTGTATCTGGCTGAAATTGTCTGAAGGGAAGGTGTATGAGGCATTGCGGGTTTTGGAACTGTTTATTCAGCGAGTTAAGCTTTTGCAGTCAACCGGGGAGAAAGAAAAAGAGGTTTCAGACCTTATTCTTAGCCTCTTTAAGCTTCAGATACATATGAAGGTTGAGGCTGGAAGCACTCGCGAGATGCTAAATGCGATACGCGTAGGCGGCGTACCCTTCAACGAGGTATTCATAAAGGTCTGGACGTGCATAAGCGAGCCGGATTCGGTAGACGCGCAGAAGTATCTCAATGAAAGGGCGATTGGTGAGATAGTAACGTCCCTGAAAGAAACAGCAAAACCAACGTCCACTGGGTGCGGCGAATTGCAAACAGAGGCATAAAGGCCTGTTCCTATCTCCGCCGTTGCATCTAAATCAGGGCATGAGCGGGATATATTGCAAGAGTTCTTTTGGTTTTATGTACGTTCATAGATTGCGGGTTCAAGTGTGCAACTCAATGTCATTAAGTTAAGGATTGTTTTATCTAAACAACCCCCTGAATCTCCCTTTTCTAAGGGGGACTTTTACGGCAAGCTACTTAATTTAATGATATTGGGTTGCAAACCTGAACCCGCCTGAGAAGGTAGAAGAGATTTTTCTACCTTCGGTCATCTTCTTTGTGTCCATCGTGCCTTTGTGTGAAAAAAAGATTTTCAGGTGCAATAAACCATCACGACTTTTTGTCCGGACGTTCCGTGCATGGCTTATCACCGGGGCCTGGCAACGGCGCTTTATCCCCGCCTGCTGATTCTTTCTTGAGGAGCGTCTCAACGTCGGGATAAGGGTATATTGTTAGCGCGTTGTTTATGGGCAGTCCCCCCGTGTCGGCGCTGGGACCGTAGGTGCTGTAAATATCACGGCCTATGATACGCAGTATCATGGTCAACTGGCCGCGATGGTGGGCAGTGTGGGCAATCCTCCGTGTCAGGATCCAGGCGCGAGAGCGTTTGACCTCGAAAAACGGCACTTGTTCCTCCCACCACGCCTTATTCTTGTCCTGCAGGGCGGCAAGACGTTTTCCGGAATCTTCAGCGTAACGTTTCATAAATTCCAGGCGTGTTTCTTTTTCAGGCAATGGCGGCGCGCCGACGTCGATTCCCAGCATTTTACAAAACCAGTTGTTCTCACTTACACACTGATGCACCATGTGCTCAAGGGCGTTTCTTCCCCGCCGGTCTTTCGGGTTTGGGCGTACCGAAAGGTCGCCGTCTTTAAAGGTACTCCAGGCGCTGAGTGTCTTCATCTGTTCCGTTTTGTACGTGTCTGTCAAAAAATCATATTCCATAAAATATCCTCCTGAAAATTAAATTGACGTTACAAAAAATACATTATGAATAGTATGATGCTTTATTATTATCAAAATCAAGGTTTTGACATTGCACGGAGCACTGGAAGCTGCACATAAAATTCGAGTACCTGCACCAAGCTCACCCATCATCAAACCTGAAGGTTTGAGCTACAAAGTTCCTTCAATGACAAGGTCATTTGCAAATCTTTTTGTTGTAATATCGGTGAGTTTGATGGATTCACATATATGGGTGATGCCTGCGCCCATGACTGACGACAGCGCACCCTCACCACCGACAATGATGGGGGCGATAAATACCATGATTTTGTCTGCCAGGCGTTCTTCAATTATGGAGGTGATTACCCGGCTTCCCCCTTCCACCAGGACGTTGGTCAGGTTCATTTTGCCAAGCTGTTGAAAGAGTATTTTCATATCTACAAGGCCATTGACGTCTCCGGCTGAAATGATCTTGCATCCCCGTTGCTTCAGTTTTTCAATGCGTTCCTGCGGCGCGTTGCTGCCGACGGCAACAAACAATTCGCTTTCCTGAATGGTGTTTATCAGGCGGGAGTTTAAGGGGATCACGGCATTGCTATCGATGATAATCCGCCTGGGATTTCTTCCGCCTTTGATGCGGCAAGTCAGCAGGGGATCGTCTCTTTGTACGGTGTTAATTCCAACCATGATGCCGTCTACCTGTCCACGGATTTTATGGACGTACTCCCTTGATTCTTCAGAGGAAATCCACCTGGAATCTCCCGTGTGTGTGGCAATCTTGCCGTCGAGCGACATGGCCCATTTTACGATTACATAAGGAAATCCTTTTTGCATCAATTTTAAAAAAGGAGCGTTGAGTTTGGCGGCCTGTGGTTCCATGACGCCCAGTTTGACGTCGATCCCCGCATCCCGTAGCATCCGCATGCCCTTGCCGGAGGTGATGGGATTGGGATCGATAATGGCGATAACCACTCCTTTAATGCCAGCCTTAATGATGGCGTCAACGCACGGCGCCGTTTTGCCGTAATGAGCGCACGGTTCCATGGAGACGTACAGCGTGGCGCCCGCGCAAGCCTCTTTTCCTTCGCTGAGCGCGAATACCTCCGCGTGTGGACCGCCAAATGCCTGGTGATAACCCTTTCCTACGACAAGGCCATTTTTCACCACTACGGCGCCCACCATAGGATTGGGTTCAACCTTTCCCCGCCCCTTTTCGGCAAGTTCCAGGGCAAGCGACATATATTTCACATCGGCATCTGAGGGAGTCATGGCACTGAAATAATAACACCATGGGGATTATTCTCGTAACTTGTGAGATACGAAAGTAAGCTTATGTGTTAAGTTAAACGTTTTGGGGAGTGGCGTGGACAGACGCGGATTATCCATACCTGTTTTGGTTTTTTTCTACCGGTTACCCCTGTTTAAAGATTGAATTGTACCACCTCTATGGGTCTAAAACAATTGGTATTTCTCGGTTGAGACCCAACAACGGCTCTCTTTCTCCACACAAACGATTTCGCTGTTTTACGATATGCATTAACAAAGCTTCTATTTTTTTGAGATGTGTAGAAAATATAGCCTTTAATACGTGCTTTTGTATCCACGCACAATCTTTCTACGGTCTCTAATGCTTTACTCTAAAACCCTTGTCTGTCACCATATTCACTCACCCAAAACAGCATCTATTCTTTTTGATATAACCTTATGTATTTTGGTGCTTAACGACTCATAGTCCCCACGTATTGCAAATATCAGATCAAATATGGTTTAGTTGTAATTTTAATAAAGTATGATATAATATAAAGGAAACAGGCATTATGGAACATAGATGGTGGAGAAGGTTAGATACAAGCAAAAAAGTAATAGCTAGGTTATGGTAGTTGATCTAAGGCGGGAAGGAATATTGGTATTTAAGCTTAGGTAAGTCTGTGAAGACCGAGTCGTGGGGAATGAGATTTCTTTTAAACTTATAAAAAAAGGGGGAATATTGTATATTTAGATTATAAGTTTCGATGTTTATAGAGTAATGTGGGAGATAAGAGGGTTTTTTATACATTTTAGGATAGGAGAAAAATAATGAAGTGGATATTAAGTGTGGTTTTAGCGATGCTGGTTACGTTGTTTTGTGTTGATTTTGCCCCAGTCAACAAATCGGTGGTGTATGCACAATCTTTACCTGGAGAGGCTGGTGGTGCTGTAGAAGAGAAGAGTATAGGCGAATTTAAAGCCAAAAAGATCGTAGCATGTGATGGTTTTGGTTTTACATGGACTTTTAAGATAAGCAAAAAGGGTAAAATTAAAGGGAAAGTTCAAACTACTAACTGTGGCGTTCGTACAGTAACCGGTACTTACAATAAGAACACGCAAGCAATAACGTTGGTAGCGACGACAACCCCTACCGAAAGCTGTTGCAAATCATTCACATACACGGGTACATTCAATACAACCACGAAGTCAGGTTCGGGCACTTGGGTTAATTCGAGTGAATGTTCCGGTAGTGGAACGTGGACAATGTCTGCTTGTCAGTAAACGTTGAGTAACCTAACATCACGCAGATGTTGAGGCGTAGACTTCCTGCAAAAGTAGGAAGTAAGTATGTTAGAATTATAAAGCAGTGGGGTGCATGGTATGTACCCCACTGCTGTTTTATTTTTTGATTCTTGGCAAAGGGTTTTTGTAACGGATGTACACCTCTGGCTATTTCGCACAACAATCCATGGGGGCTATTTTAGCGGATATTCGAGTAGTTTGACTTTAGCCCTGAGCTGCTCTAGTTCATCCAATAATTGTAGCGCCAATCCAACCCCCGGGATATTGACTTGCAAATCGTAGTGGAGATTTGCGGCGCGTTTACATAAAGAAACTTGTGTCTGGGTGAAGAGCCATTGATCTGGCTCTGTATTACCACCCTCAGGATCAACAACCCCATGCTGTACTAGCTCGACGACAAAAGATTTTTCAACCGCACTAACAGTACAAACCTGAACGATACTGTAGTGACTCACCTGCTCTACTTCTTTAGTAAAATGATTACTCATTAGGCTTCCTCCTGTAACGCCCTGGGGTTAAAACGAGAAACTTCTGCCAGTTGGTGATACAACTTTTCGGTCGCTTGATCCAAGGTAACCGGATTTACCAATTGAAGAATAACAAATTGGTCACCCGCGGGATTGCCAGGCAAGCCCTGTCCTTTCAGACGAAGCTTGGTGCCGCTCTGGCTGCCTGGTGGAATGGTGAGTTTAACTTTGCCACCCAGCGTTGAAGTGTCTATCGTTGAGCCAAGAGCTGCCTCCCATGGAGTAACCGGCAGTTTCCTGGTAACGTTTTTGCCGTTGAGGACATACAACGGGTGAGGAGCAATATGAATCTCTAAATAAAGATGTCCCTTTTCCCCCGAACGGCCATGTTCTCGGCCTAACCCTTTCAGGCGCAAATGTTGCCCATCCACAACCCCTGCCGGAATAGAAACATCAATGGTATACTTCTTCATAATGACCTGACCGTTCTGCTGGACTTCAGGGCTTTGGTAGGCAATACGCTTCTCTCCACCCTTGTAGGCATCTACTAATTGCAAGATAATTTCGGCATAAATATCTGCCGCGGCAGGATTGTCTGACCCGTAGAAATTTTGCCTGCGGCGACTCGATTCTGCTTTGAAGCCTCCTCCAAAAATACTACTGAAAAAATCGCTAAAATCTACCCTACCTTCATCTGAAAAACCACTATCGCCAAATCCCGTTTGCGTTTGCCAATCCGGTGGGGGTTGGAAGTCGTCGCCTTGATGGTAGCCTGACTGGAGAAGCCGGTCGTAGGCAACGCGTTTTTCTTTGTCACCGAGCGCCTCGTAAGCCTCAGAGACTTCCTTAAAACGCGCGTCCGCCTTGGCTTCTTTACTGACGTCGGGGTGATATTTGAGGGCGAGTTGCCGGTAAGCCCGCTTGATCTCTTCCTGTGAGGCGGTATCGGCAACACCGAGTATCTGGTAATAATCTTTAAATTCCATTTACCACCCTTTCGTTTGAGGGAAATGCTGCTGGTCGCGGTGATTATCTAGCCAAACAAATCAGGCTTTTGATGCTTAAACCTGTAAATACAGGTGATTTTCACGCTGCTTTTCGAAAACAGAGGCTTTTGGCTGTCTTCACACAGGTTCAGACTTCGTGCAGATTAAGGCTTGTGGGCAGATGTAACGCAGTTAGGCCTGAAAGATCGACAGGATATAGCGGGGGGTGAAGCCCCCTGTAAAGATAACAAAAGAATACAAGCCCCGAAGGGGAGGCAGGATGTTTTGTTTTCGTGGTAAAAACAATGGTAGATGCCGGAAAAGATTAGTATCCAAGCCATGCCAATCATCCATTTCTGTCGCCCTTTCAGGGCTTGTTATATTATCGCATTTACCAGGGGCTTCACCCCTGGCTATATCCTTTCAGCCCTTCGGGCCTGTTGTAGGACGACTCCTTATGGTTGCAATCCCTTATGCGTATTCAGGGAGTTGCAAGGCTAAAGCCTTGCCCTACGCATAAATTTGTATAAATTCGTGTCTTAAAAAGCCACCGTATGTTTAATTTATCTTTGCGCTATTTTGCAGACTGGGGTAACTGGGCAGACTGGGCAGGTGCTGCCTGGGCGTCCTTTTTATTTATCAGCGCCTCGTATTCATTCAGATAATACCGAATGGTGGAAAGCACTGGATTTGCCGCTGTTTGGCCGAGTCCGCAGAGTGACGCCGTCTTGGTAACCTCGGCAAGTTCTTTTAGTAGACCAAGGTCTTCTTTTTCGCCCTTTCCCTCGGTAATGCGCGTGAGGATATCGAGCATCCGTTTGGTTCCAACCCTGCAGGGGACGCATTTTCCGCAGGACTCATCCTGGCAAAATTCCATAAAGTACCGGGCGATTTCCACCATCGACGCCGTGTCGTCCATAACGATAAGCCCACCGGAACCCATAATAGCGCCCACTTCCTTTACCGTTTCGTAGTCGATGGGGAGGTCCAGGTGTTGGGCTGGCACGCATCCGCCTGAAGGTCCGCCCATCTGGGCAGCCTTGAATTGTTTTTTGCCGGGTATGCCGCCGCCGATATCAAAGACGATTTCGCGGAGGGTCGTTCCCATTGGCACCTCAACGAGGCCGGTATTCTTCACGTTGCCTGCGAGCGCAAATATCTTTGTACCCTTGCTGCTGCCCGTCCCAATGGATTTGTAGTATTCAGATCCCTGGAGGATGACGATGGGTACGTTTGCAAGGGTTTCTACGTTGTTGATGTTGGTTGGTTTGCCCCACAGGCCGCTTGTCGCGGGGAATGGCGGACGCGGACGCGGCATACCGCGCTTTCCCTCAATGGAGGCGATGAGCGCCGTTTCTTCTCCGCATACGAATGCGCCGGCACCCATTTTGATATCCACGTCGAAACTGAACTTCGAGCCTAATATGTTTTCTCCCAGGAGTCCCAGTTGTTTCGCCTGTTCTATGGCGATTGTCAGGTGTTCTACGGCTATGGGGTACTCCGCTCGCACATAAATAATCCCTTTCCGTGCGCCAATCGCATAAGCGCCGATAAGCATACCCTCAAGTACCGAATGTGGGTCGCCCTCAAGTACCGCCCTGTCCATAAATGCGCCCGGATCGCCTTCGTCACCATTGCAGATAAGGTATTTTATGTCGCCGGTCGCATTTTTTACGAATTCCCACTTATTCCCGGTAGGGAAGCCTGCGCCGCCTCTTCCCCGTAAGCCGGAATTTTTCATTTCGGCGACGACGATATCCGGCGTCATCGTCGAAAGCGCCTTGGAAATCGCCGCGTAACCGTCTCTTAGGATATACTCCTCAATGCTTTTTGGGTTTATACTACCACAGTTTCTGAGGACGATCTTCTTTTGCTTGTTGTAAAAAGGAACGTCTTTGATGTAAGGGGTGCGCTTGCCGGCCTCGGCATAGCAGAGGCGCTCAATGATCTCGCCTTTCAGCACCGTTTTGGCAATAATATCAGGGACGTCCGTTTCCAATACCCTGCCATAAAAAATGCCCATCGGCTCAATCGTCAAAACAGGCGCCCTGGCGCACAAGCCCTGACAACCGGTATCGACAATCTCCACCTTATCGGCCAAGGATTGCTTTGCAATCTCCGCTTTAAATGCCTTGTACACCTCTTCGGCTCCAAGCGCCCGGCATCCCGTTGTGCAAATCAATATCCGTACCTTGTCGGGACGGTGTTTGGATTCGAGAGATTTTCTGAGCTTATGAAGATCTTCGGGTGATTTTAAATGTTTCACTTTAATTTCTCCTATTAATAGTTCTTGAGCGTAGCCTCTGCTTTATCCGCCGTCAGCTTTCCATAATACCGGTTATCGATCATCATGACGGGCGCCAGGAAGCACGTCCCCACGCAAGCGACCGGTTCATACGTAAATTTAAAATCCTTTGTCGTTTCTCCCTCATGGATTTGGAGCGCTTCAGTGAGTTTTTTCTTTATATCCGTAGCGCCTTTGATATGACAGGCAGTCCCCGTGCAAACCTTAATGGTGTGCTTGCCTCTGGGTACAAGGGAAAATTGGGAGTAAAAGGTGACTACCCCGTATATCTTGCTCAGAGGGATGCGCGTTCCAGCCGTTATTTCGCTCAAGGCAGTCTGCGGCACATAACCATAGGCGTCTTGTATTTGCTGCAAGATAGGAATAAGGTCAGAGGGTGTTGACCGGTTGTATTTTGAAAGTATGGCACGGCATTTAGCTAAATCAACGTCTGACGTGCCTTCCTTATTTACGGTTACGCTTTTGTGCATGGCGCTTGTCTCCAAATAGTATCATTTAAAGTTTAATGAGGCAAAGCCTCGTACCGATAAAAAACTTGAAACCACAGATTACACAGATTTCACAGAATTTCGCCTCGCTCGCCTCATTCCCAGGCTCCAGCTTGGGAACGAGGAGAACTAACGTATTGTAAAATTCTGTTTAATATAGTCAACGGCATTTTTAAAAAACACAAACCCATCACCCCACTCCCGCAGGCCTTCGCGCGTCCATCGGGGATGTTGCGTCGGTTCCAGGTGTCTTTCCGGGTGGGGCATCATGCCTAAAACCTGACCCGTCGAGTCACAGAGGGCTGCGATGTTTTGAATGGAGCCGTTCGGATTCCAGGGGTAACCGGCATCCTCGCCGTTTTCATCAACGTATTTGAGGATAACCTGCCGGTTCATAACGATTTTGTCAAGAACGCCTTGATCTCGGGTAATAAATTTTCCTTCTCCGTGCGCTACGGGCAGGTATATGGGCGCGCTTCCTTCTTTGAAAAAAGCAGATTTGCCTGAGCAAACCTTCAGATAAACCCATCGGTCTTCAAACTTGTTTGAGTCGTTAAACGTTAGCGTGACATCCTGTTGCTGCATATCTACCGATGGAAGAAGCCCCGCCTTTACCAATACCTGGAATCCGTTGCAGATGCCGATAATCAGTTTCTTTTCACGAATGAACGTCTTGACATTATCCAGCAGGTGGTATTTGATTTGATTTGCCAATATTTTGCCCGCCGATATGTCGTCCCCATAGGAAAAGCCGCCCGGCAAGGCCAAGACGTGGTAATCATTCAATACTTTTTTATTTGCCAGAAGCGAATTGATATGCACCACGTCCACCTGCGCCCCCGCCCTTTCAAAGGCGTAGCCGGTTTCCTGGTTACAATTCGTCCCTGCCGTTCTGATAATTATTATTTTTGGTTTTGTCATAATTATACTAACGAGGCGAGGCCTCGGATTGGTAAAAAGACTTTGGAATCACACCATTGTAGCTCAGGGCTTCAGCCCTGATGGACTCCAGCATTCGACTCCACACCGGAAGCCGTACAAAAAATGCCTACACCTGTGACAAGCACAACAGTCATCAAACCTGAAGGTTTGAGCTACTACACAGCAACTCTAACCTTTGAAAATAATCAGGGAACGTTTTTGAGACGCATTCCGGGTGTTTTATTACTATCCCCGGCGCGCGCAGACCAACCAACGCAAAGCTCATGGCCATGCGGTGGTCATCATACGTTTCTATGTTAGCCGGTTGCGGCGGAGAAGGCTCGATCTCTAAACCATCTTCAAACTCTACGGCGGAGACGCCCATGCGCCGCAGTTCATTGACTACGGCGGTAATGCGGTCGGTCTCCTTTATGCGCATATTCTTTACGTTTCTCACCCGCGTCTTACCCTGCGCAAATACGGCTACGGCGGCCAACGTCTGCACCACGTCGGGCATTTCACCCATATCGACGTCCACCCCACGCAGCGCACCCCCTTCCACTTCCGTCCAATCCGCACCGAGCGTCACCTTGCAACCCATCGCCTTCAACACGTCTACAAAATGGACGTCACCCTGCAGGGAATCGCTTCCAATGCCGGCCACCCGCACCTTCCCGCCGGTAATGGCTGCCATGGCGAAGAAATAAGAAGCGGCCGATGCGTCCGCCTCTACCTCGTAGCGCATGGGACGGTAGCGCTGTCCGGATTTTATAAAGAAGGTCTCGTAGCCGTTGTTTTCCACCGTTACGCCAAACCTGCTCATCAAATCAATCGTCATATCCACGTAACGCCTGGAGACCAAATCGCCTTTTACCTTTAAGACGACGTCGTTCCTGGCATACGGGGCGGCCATAAACAGTGCGCTAAAATACTGGCTGCTCAGGTCTCCCTTCACTACGGCCGTGCCGCCCGACAGTCCTTTTCCCTGTACCGTTACCGGGGGGCAGCCGTTGTTGTACCGAGAAGTCGCCGCTGCGCCAAGCTGCTTCAAGCCGTCAAGCAAGTCCTGTATCGGCCTTTCCCTCATGCGTTCAATGCCGTCGATCTCGTAGACACCGTGTCCCAGCGTCAGCAGGGCAGTTAAAAACCTCATGGCAGTTCCCGCATTCCCAACAAACAGGTTCGCCTGCCTTGCCGGGATGTCGCCGCCCTTGCCCTGGATAATAAAGCTGTTGCTGTCCGGCTTCTCCTCCGTGGGTATGCCCAAGGTGTTCAAACTCGACGCCATGTACCGTGTGTCGTCGCTGAAAAGCGCATTGGTTATCACCGACTCCCCGGACGCCAAGGCGGCCGTAATCAGCGCGCGGTTCGTGTAGCTCTTCGAGCCTGGAGCCGTAACGGTTGCGTTTATTGGTCCCTTTACGGGCTTAATCTCAATCATGGTGTTTTAGGAACTCGTTCGAAACGGCACTATATACCTGCTTTAGCGGAATGTGCTTTTCTTCGGCAATTTTTCTACAGTCTTCATATTCGGGCGAAACGCTTTTTATATCGCCGTTGCATCTTCCAATCTTGACCTTTATTTTACCGAACCGGCTGTCCACTTCCTGAAATTCTCGCGCGAGCGTCTTGCGCGCCACCTTGTATTTCCGTATGCCAAAGGTGGTGGTTTGTTCGAATAAAACGGACTCTACGGCGGTTACGTTCACGTCGGAAACAATCGCGCTCACAACAACGCCGGGACGTCCCTTTTTCATCTGAATCGGCGTGAAATAGGCGTCAGCAGCGCCCGCTTCGAATAACTTGTCCAGGGTGTAGCCCAGTATTTCACCCGATATATTGTCGAGATTGGTTTCAACCACCCACATCTCATCCGATTCCGGCGTCAGGACGGTTTCTCCAATGAACACCCGCAGAAGGTTAGGCACGGTGGGGTTGTCGTTACTGCCCGCCCCGTAGCCAACCTGGAGTACGCGCATCTCCGGGAGCGCGCGAAGCCCTTCTCCGAGCGCCGTTACAATTGCCGCGCCGGTTGGCGTGGTTAGTTCTTTTGCCACGTCAACGTGCTTCGTCAGGTGCGTCTTGAGGAGTTCCGCCGTTGCGGGGGGAGGCACGGGAAACGTCCCATGCTCGCATTTCGTGAATCCATGCCCGGTCGGGATAGGTGAAAAATATATCTTTTCAATCCCCATCCGCTTTATGGCTATGACCGAGCCGACGATATCGACTATCGAGTCCACCGCGCCCACTTCATGAAAATGCACCTCTTCCACCGTGCTATTATGCACCGTTGCTTCCGCCTTGGCCAGCCGGTGAAAGACTTTGATGCTGGACTCCTTAATCGCCTGATGGAGTTTGCTTTCTTCAATGAGATCCCGTATGTCGGAAAAGGAAAAGCGCGAGTGGTGGTGGTGATGATGCTCGTGATGTGCGTTGGCATGCGAGTGCGCATCCTCACGAGAAATCTCCACGTGTACCTTCGTCCCGGCAACCCCGGCGCGTTTTACCTTTTCTGCCGACAGTTCATACCCATGGAGATGGAGTAATGCTAATTGCTCTTTCAGGACGTCAATGCTCAACCCCGCATCTACAAAAGCGCCAAGGGTCATATCGCCGCTAACGCCTGAAAAACAGTCAAAATAAGCAATCTTCAATAGTGCGCCTCACAAGGGTATGTTTCTTCCCGCTTCTCAATAAGACCTAGATGCTAACACACGATTTATCCTCAGTCAATCAAAAACAAACCATTTTTATTGACTTATTTACATTCGTTTATATAATGCTGCTTTGACCTTTATTTCAGCAGGCTTTCCATGAACGGCGGCAGGGTATAACTGCCGTGTAAATTTGATGAATATTGGCATATTTGGCGGGTCGTTTAATCCCATACACATCGGCCACTTGATTGCAGCCGAAGAGGTATTCCAGCAGCGGGCATTATCAAAGATAATATTTGTACCCACAGGCATATCCCCCCATAAAGATGCCAGCAATCTGATCGCGCCTGCCCACCGGTATCAAATGATAAAGGAGGCGATAGGCGACAACGACCACTTCGAGCTTTCCGACGTGGAAACAAAGCGCCCCGGCAGGTCATATACCGTAGACACCATCAGGACGTTTAAGGAGATGTACGGGGAAGAGAGCCACCTCTATCTCATCGTTGGGACGGATATGATAAACGATATCAGCACCTGGAAGGACGTTGCCGTCCTCTCCCGGATGTGCAGTTTTATTGTAATCGACCGATTCCCCGTCCCCCTGCAAGAGGCCACCGGAGCGGATAAGCCGCGCGGCATCGCCATATTCCCCCCGGAAAAGAGGAGGGAGATTGAGAGGCTCAAGGTCACGATACCGCCGATAGGCGTCTCATCCTCCGAAATCCGTGACCGGTTAAAACGGGGCGCCGGCATAAGATACCTGGTGCCGCGGTGTGTGGAAGATTATATTAAGCGGAATAGTTTGTATGGCAAAGGGTAGCAAGGCAGGGACTTTGGCTGATAAAAACGTTTGGAACCACGGAACACCTGGCGCGGCCTCTGGCCGCAACCAAAAGATGAAATTTGTTTTATTATAAGGTATAGTAGTGTCCTCGTAAATAGTAATCAGACAATTGAGAGGATACTCCTATGAAGAAGTTGGTAGAAACATATCGAAACAAGATCCTGGGTGCAATAAGCGGTTTGGACAGGATTCGTTTTCGCGGGACATTGCGGTGGTTGGCCAGTGAGCGGGGGCTGATAACATTCATGAACCATGCGAGAATTTTGCTTAAGGATTTTTCCGGTTGGGTCGAAGGGCTTACGGCACAG
>JACVXV010000202.1 GCA_015661205.1 Candidatus Brocadiaceae bacterium | reverse complement strand
CCCCATCTTGTGTCGTACTCTCGTCGTACCTTGTGGTAAAAGCATACCAAACCACACAAAACCACACAAGAATTAAATTCCCTTGAATGCCTTGAAAAGACTGATAGAATCAAAGCATATCCAAATAATACGAATAGGATAAAAACAGGTAGAAAAGGCCTGGAAATTATGTCCAAAAACATCCCGCCTGCTAAGTAGGGTGGATTAGGCGAAACGTATCCACCTGGAATGATATTACCGCAGAGGACGCGGAGTACGCAGAGAAATTAACAATCGTAGGGGCGGGGTTCCCCCGCCCCTGGCTTTTAAACAAAATAATATCACCGCAAAGACGCAAAGGGCGCGAAGAAAAAGGCGTGGGCATGCTATTTACAAAGAAAATCCGCGGATACATTTTAATTACGATTTACGGTAAAAGGCGAAGTTATGCTCCAAAAAATTGATCACCTGGGTATTGCCGTGCGTTCTCTGGATGAAGCCGTTGGTTATTATGAAAAGGCGCTGGGCGTGATGTGTAAAGGACGCGAGGAAGTCCCTTCGCAAGGGGTGCGAGTAGCATTCTTCATGGTGGGCGGCGTGCGTCTTGAGCTTATCGAGCCAACGTCGGGCGATAGCGCCATCAGTAAATATCTTGAGAAAAATGGAGAAGGTTTGCACCATGTTGCGTTTGAAACGGACGACATTGTGGCGCAATTGCAAAAGGCCAGGAATGCCGGATGCCGATTGATTAATGAAACGCCTATTGAGGGCGCCGGCGGCAAACAGGTCGCTTTTCTTCACCCAAAATCAACCCACGGTGTTCTCACGGAGTTTTGTTCGAAAAACAGCAAAAAATCATAAGCGCCGGCTTACGTATTTTCTAAAGGGAGATTTTTGAAGCTCCCCCCTTGTCTTTCGTTGTTATTTGAGTTAAACAAAAATCTGCATAATTGTCGAATTTGCAAGTAAAACAATCTGTGCCATCTGTGAAATCTGTGGTTTCAAAGCTTATTATCAATCTGAGGCCTTGTCTTACTCAGATTTACTTTCGAACGTGCATCCGGTAAACGGGAATTCCTGCTATGGCTATTTCAAAAAACCACATTGAAGAGTTAAACAGACGTAATGAGGCGTCCCTGACCGGTAGCCGTGACAAAATCCAGGAACGGCACGAAAAGGGGCAGATGACCGCGCGCGAACGCCTTGCCTGCCTTTTTGACGAAAACACATTCCAGGAATCCGGGAAGTTTGCCCAACACTCGTGCCATGATTTTGGCTTTGAAAAAAAGACACTTACCGGCGACGGCGTTGTGGCGGGAACGGGTTATATTGACGGAAGACCCGTGGCCGCCTTTAGCCAGGACTTTATGGTCGGAGGGGGCGCGCTGGGAAAGATTCACGCCCGAAAGATTTGCGACCTTATGGAATACGCGCTGAAGACCGGCGTGCCGCTGATCGGCTTTAACGACTCAGGGGGCGCGCGAATACAGGAGGGGGTAGATTCCTTGTCCGGCTATGGACAGGTTTTTTATAGAAACGTGATGCTCTCCGGGGTGGTTCCGCAGATTGCCGTTGTTGCCGGGCCTTGCGCGGGCGGCGCGGCATATTCCCCGGCGCTTATGGATTTTATTATCATGACAAGGCATAACGCCAGTATGTTTATCTGCGGCCCCGACGTCATCAGAGCCACCACCGGACAAACCGTAACGCCGTCCGAAATCGGAAGCGCAGAGGTTCACGCCTCCGAAAGCGGAAACATCCATTTTATCGCCGAGGATGATGAACACGCCATCCAGTTGGCCAAACAGTTGTTTTCATACTTGCCGTCAAATAATATCATAGACCCGCCTCATCGTCCTACCGCCGATATCTCCTTGGATGAAGATCAGGGCATGAACGATATTATTCCTGAAGATAACATGAACCCATTTGACGTGCTGGAAGTTATAAAACGCCTGGTTGACGGAGGGGATTTCCTCGAAGTGCAAAGGGATTGGACAAAAAACATCGTCGTCGGCTTTGCAAGGATTGAAGGGATTGTGGTGGGGATGGTCGCCAACCAACCCCTGGTCAAGGCGGGAACCATTGATATTAATGCCGCTGATAAGGCGAGCCGTTTTATTCGGTTCTGCAACGTCTTTAACATCCCGTTGGTAACGCTGGTTGACGTCCCCGGTTTTCTGCCCGGACTTGCCCAGGAACGGGGCGGAATCATTCGGCATGGCGCAAAGATGCTGTTTGCATACGCGGCGGCAACGGTTCCCAAGATTACGGTGATCATGCGAAAGGCTTACGGAGGCGCTTATTTGGCCATGTGCAGCAGCGATATGGGGGCGGACATGGTTTTTGCGTGGCCGACGGCGGAGATCGCCGTGATGGGGGCGGAGGGTGCGGTAAAGATTATTTACCGCCGTGAGATTGAGACCGCCGCCGACCCGAAGGCCAAAGAAGCGGAACTTATTGCAGAATACCGGGACCGGTTTGCCTCGCCATATCAGGCTGCGGCACATGCGCTCATTACCGACGTGATTAATCCCTCGCGCACACGCTTTACGGTTGCGCTTGCCCTGCGCAAGACACTTTCCAAGCGTGAGACTCGGCCACCGAAGAAACACGGGAACATTCCTCTATGATGATATCTGGTAAAATACTGGTACTCGCCAGCCTGTCGGCGCATCCATCTTTTGGGGAAATGTTTCGTTTTCAAATAATAGGCGTCTTCATAGTGCTTGCGGCCTTGAGTTTGATTGCCTTAATATTGAGCCTGATGGGGAGGCTTTTTAGGGAACCGGACGCTGCAAGGACAGCATCGGTGGCCGGCACAATCCCGGAGCCGTCAGCGTCGGCAGTGCATGAAGACCCGCATGAACTGGTGGCCGTCATAACCGCTGCGGTATATTCTATGATAGAGGAGCGCCATCGCATTGTTTCGATCCACCCCATGGTTGACGGCAAGGCTATGGAGAATCTGTATCTCCAATCATGGTCGGTAGAAGGAAGACGGCAACATTTTGCATCGCACAAGACGCGGTGATTATTAATTCCTCAACTTAACATACATATTCCCGAGAGGAGAATTTTTTAACCTGGATGTATTCGAAATCCGAAACTCGAAATCCGAAATCCGAAACTTGAAATTTGAAACTTATGAAAAAACTCAAAATAACCGTATCCGGAAAAGTCTACGAAGTACTGGTGGAAATCCTTGAGGATGAGGTGCAAGCGCCTCCCGCCCCCCCCAAACACATTTCAACCCCAACCGGACAAGGCGACGCAATGCCGGTCGCCATTGTCCCTGTCCATGCCGCTCAGAAAGAAGTGCATAGCCCACTTTCCGGCAGGGTTGTTGCCCTTTCCGTGCAGATTGGACAATCAGTTAAGGAAGGAGATCAGTTAATGCTCCTTGAGGCGATGAAGATGAATAATTATGTTTATGCACCACAGGCAGGCCAAATTGCATCTATCTTAGTAAAGGGGGGTGACGCCGTGGAAGAAGGCCAACCGCTCCTCCTCTTTTCTTAGGGTTATTTTATGATACACGACTTTATCAACTTTTTGCATCTAACGGCATTCTGCCTTGTGACCTGGAAAATGGCGGTCATGTGGATAGTGGCGCTGACGTTGCTTTACTTAGCGGTTTATAAAGGCTTCGAGCCGCTGCTCCTTGTGCCGATTGCCTTCGGGGCGCTTATTGCCAATCTGCCGTCGATGGGCATGGTTAACCTCCCGCATCATGGACAGCCTGGCGGTCTTTACTATTACCTTTCGAAAGGGATCACCTGGGAGATTTTTCCACCCCTGATTTTCCTGGGTGTGGGCGCCCTTACAGATTTCGGGCCGTTAATCGCCAACCCCCGCACCATGCTCCTTGGGGCGGCGGCGCAACTGGGCATATTTATTACCTTCTTCGGCGCGTCCCTTCTTGGATTCACCGTAAAACAGGCGGCGGCCATTGGAATCATCGGCGGCGCCGACGGCCCCACGTCAATCTTTATGTGCAACAAGCTTGCCCCGGAACTTATGGCGCCCATTGTCGTGGCCGCTTACAGCTACATGTCCCTTGTCCCCCTCATTCAGCCGCCTATCATGCGGTTGTTAACAACAAAGCGCGAACGGAGGATCAGGATGAAATCACTACGCAAGGTATCAAAACGGGAAAAGCTTATTTTTTCACTCATCATCACCGTATTTTGTGTGCTGGTGGTTCCGAACGCAGCGCCCTTGATTTTTATGCTCATGCTGGGAAACTTTCTCCGCGAGAGCGGCGTAACGGAGCGGCTGTCCCATGCCGCGCAAAACGAGATTATTAACAGCGTTACCATCTTTTTAGGCACCTGCGTCGGCATAACCATGACAGGGGATCGGTTCCTTAACCTTGAAACGCTGAAAATTATTTTTTTAGGCGCGTTTGCCTTTGCCGCTTCAACGGCGTGCGGCGTTCTTATGGGAAAATTAATGAACCGCTTGAACCCCGGCAACCCCATTAATCCGCTCATCGGCGCAGCGGGCGTTTCCGCCATGCCGATGTCGGCGCGCGTGGCGCACCTGGAAGGCCAAAGGGAAGACCCCGCCAATTATCTCATCATGCACGCAATGGGACCAAACATCGCGGGTGGCATCGGAACGGTTATCGTCGCCGGTTATTTCATTGCGGTTTTGAGCAGATGAAACCGACCGGTTCGTTAATCTTAGATCGGGGTTTGTCGTTAGTTTTGATTTTAAACCTGCAAAAGTAAGATGGATGTGATGCACGTATGTATGTTAGGAGTTTCGAAGCAGGTTTTTTTACATGTTTTGTGTATTAGCCGGGTAGATTTGGTTGAGGAAAGAAACACAACGATGACTGTTCGTGGCATTCAAAAAATGTTAGGTTTCGCTCCCCAACCCAACTACCCGGCTGAAGGTGCGTGCGGAACCCGACCCTAATCTTTACCAAGCGGGTATCAAGGTTACCGATCGGGAGTTATCCCGTCGGGGATGATTTCCACGGAGAATGGAACTATGCAATCACTCCAAACGCTGACTAAAAGTCTGTGTTATTTATTTACGACCCCTAAAGACAAACTATGACCCAATTTGCATTTTTTACGATAAAGAAAGGAGGGAGACAGGTGGATTCAGACCATATCACAAGAATACATTTTTTACTGGTCATAATTACACTCACATTCCTTTTAAACACAAACCAATGTGCTGCCACCAAAGCCTTTGCAAACACCAAGCCTGAAAATAACAAATCTTCCATCAATACCGCAAAGGATTGGTTTGATAAGGGTACTGCCTTAATTAAATCAAACAAGTACAAAGAGGCAATCGAATGTTTTGATAAAGCATTATTGTTTTGTGCTGGTTCACCGTGAATTGGAATTTTGAAATGTAAAATAAGCTACAAAAGGATGGGGCTTTGCCCCAGACCCCAGGGTTTTTTAAAGGCATAA
>JACVXV010000201.1 GCA_015661205.1 Candidatus Brocadiaceae bacterium | reverse complement strand
CGATTGAACTTGCGTAAGGGGTAAGACTTTTGCCCGTAATTGGTAGGTATGCGCATAATCTTCCCACATGTGCGTCAGATTCTTCGGGCAGATGATGAGTGTTTCAAGAAAAAAGTCTTCTTCGAAAATCTTGGCTACGGCTGTTGCCGTAAGGGTTTTCCCGAAACCAACAACGTCGCCTATTATAACGCCGTCTCTTTTGTTCAGGTAGTGTGCGGCTATCGAGACGGCTTTCTGTTGAAAATTATGTAATTTCTCCTGCAAAATCTTTGGGATTTTAAATTCTGTCATGCCTGCACGGGCTTCGCGGGATAAGTGGTAAGCAATTTTAAGATAGATTATGATAAGGCGAAACTAATCTGTCGGCAGCCCAACTATTATCAATGATATCAGCCAATTCTTTTGAAATATCTATGCACCATCTGTCATTCCATCTGTCCTCAAACCATTTTGTTAGCTTTAATGCGGCATCCTGTTCCAAAACGTCAACGTTTAATTCGCCCTGATGAAGCAGACCGGCAAGGGTTAAATTGCTGCTGCCCAAGTAACCGATAACGGGACTTATTTTGTCATCTCGAAACAAAAGATATAATTTGGCATGTAATTGGTGTTTCAGGAAAAGCTTAACAAGTACCTTTTTGCCTTTTATCTGTTGAGATAACTTTCTTAAACCAATCTCATCTTCTGCTGTCGGGATACCAATGGTCAATTGTTCCTTAAATTCTTGCGCTAATTTCTTTTTTATGGCTGAGGCCGTTTGGTTGTCAATAATACCCTGATCAGTTTTGTAGAAATTTTCCCGTATGATTTCAAGCGGCGGTTTTTGCATGCCTATGAGCAGTCTGCAACAATTACCATCGACGCCTTTAAAATTGTCTATCTGGACTGCAACCTGTTTCCATCCTCTTAAATTGAAATAACCCACACAGAAATCTCCCCGGTATGAGACCTCCAGGGTATTATTTAACCCCTGAACTAAATGATTTTCTATGTTGTCGAATATTTTCGGCATTTCTGTGTAATACTATACCTTAAGGTTTGTAATATAGGCGAGGAAGCACCTTCCCAATGGTGGCTGGATAATTATGATAGCACTTTACAGGAACAAATCAATACAAATTCAATTTCATAAAAACACATCTAAACAATTTTCCTTTTGTGTCGTACGCTCGTCGTACCCTGTGGTAAAAGCATATCAAAACACATAAAACCACACAAGAATTAAATTCCCTTGAATGCCTTGAAAATGCTGGTAAAATACTACTACATCTAGAGAATACAAAAAAAATAAATACAGGTAGAAAAGGTCAATAAACTTTAAGGGGAAATTTATGCTACCAAAACCAGAAGATGCAAATAGCGAAAAACGGCAACAGGCGCTTGAAAGGGCATTATCGCAGATAGAGAAACAGTTCGGAAAAGGGACGATAATGAAACTCGGAGGCGCGGCGAAGGTTGACGTTCCTACAATATCGACCGGTTCTCTTTCCCTGAATCTTGCGCTTGGGGTGGGGGGCATCCCTCGCGGAAGGGTTATCGAAATTTTTGGTCCGGAATCTTCCGGTAAGACAACCCTTACCCTCCACATCATCGCCAATGCCCAGAAGGGGGGTGGCGTGGCTGCCTTTATTGACGCTGAGCATGCCCTTGACCCGGACTACGCGAAGAAATTGGGCGTAGACCTCGACAATCTTATGGTCAACCAGCCCGATACGGGTGAACAGGCGCTAGAAATTGCTGAATTACTGGTAAGGAGTAATGCCGTCGATGTCATTGCAATTGACTCCGTGGCGGCGCTTGTCCCTCGCGCTGAAATTGAGGGCGAGATGGGGGATTCACACGTGGGATTACAGGCACGGTTAATGTCGCAGGCATTGCGCAAGTTGACGGGCTGTATTTCAAAATCGCAGACAAGCGTTATTTTTATCAATCAAATCAGGGAAAAAATCGGCGTTATGTACGGGGGAAACCCGGAAACCACCCCCGGCGGAAGGGCGCTCAAGTTCTACTCATCCGTTCGTATCGATATCCGGAGAATCGGCAGCATTAAAGATGGGGACGTGTCCATCGGGAACAGGGTGCGCGCGACTATTGCAAAAAACAAGGTTGCTGCGCCCTTTAAAAAGGCGGAGTTCGACATTCTGTTTAATTCAGGTATATCCCGTTCCGGAGATATCATAGACCTGGGTGTTGAGCATCAGATTATAGACAAGTCAGGCACCTGGTTTTCTTATGGAGACCTCCGGCTGGGGCAGGGGAGGGATAATTCCAGGCAGTTTATTGAGAGCAAGCCGGAATTAATGGAAGAGTTGGAGCAGGCTGTATTGAAAAAAATACTGCCTGATACGACGCCTAAAAAAAACCCCGAAAAAATTTCTGATAAAACCAAGGTTGAACCTGTTATAAAGAAGGGTGAAAAGCAATAAAGGGTATGAATACAAACGATATCCGCAATAAATACTTAAAGTTTTTCGAAAAAAAGTCTCACACCATTTGGCCTAGCGATTCGCTGGTTCCGCAAAACGACCCAACGCTCCTCTTTACCGGCGCCGGGATGAACCAGTTTAAGGACATGTTCCTGGGAAAGGGAAACCTGAATTTCAAAAGGGCTACCACCTGCCAAAAATGCATCCGCACGGGAGATATTGACAACGTCGGTAGAACCGCCTCGCACCACACGTTTTTCGAGATGCTGGGGAATTTTTCTTTTGGCGATTATTTTAAGAAAGAGGCCATTACATGGGCGTGGGAGTTTCTTGTTCAAGAGATAAAGATTCCGGAAGAGCGTCTGAGCGTGAGCGTATACAAGGACGATCACGAGGCTTATGAAATATGGGAAAACTCTGTACGCATACCAAAGGAGCGGATTTACCGGTACGGTGAAAACGATAATTTCTGGCCTGCCAACGCCCCGAGACTGGGGCCTAACGGTCCGTGCGGGCCATGTTCCGAGATATTTTTCGACATGGGCGACGACGTCGGCTGCAAACGGAAAGAGTGCGAACCGGCTTGCGATTGTGACCGGTTTGTGGAAATATGGAATCTCGTGTTTACCCAATATAACCGCCAGGAAGACGGCTCGCTGGAGCCTTTGCCCCACAAGAACGTGGACACGGGCATGGGATTGGAGAGGATGGTGCGCGTTATACAGGGCGTGAGTACCAATTTCGACATTGACATTTTTTCCCCCATTATCAAAGGTATAGAGGAAATTACCCACTTAAAATATAACGGCAAGTCAGAAAACTCCATCCTCATGCGACGCATTTCAGACCACATAAAGGCTTGCGTATTTTGTATCGGCGACGGCGTACTGCCCAGCAATGAGGGACGCGGCTACGTTGAGCGGCGCTTGTTGCGGCGCGCTATACGCGACGGCACGCAATTGGGCGTCAAGGAAAGCTTCTTGTACAAACTCATCCCCATTGTCAGCGATGTCATGCAGGAGCCGTATCCCGATATTAAGCAAAGAAGGGAAAACATTGCGCGAATTATCAAGAGCGAGGAGGAGAAATTCCACGAAACCCTCGAACAGGGAACACGCATCCTGGAAGACATCATGGCTACTTTGCAGAAGAACCAACAGAAAGTCCTTTCCGGCAAAGAATCCTTTAAATTATATGATACCTACGGTTTCCCGCTGGATATGACGGAAGCGATTCTCAGAGAAAAAGGGTTTACCGTTGATAAAGACGGTTTCGAAGAAGAGCTGAAAAAGCAACGAGTGCAGGCCAGAACTGCCTCGCAGATGACAGGACAGGTGTTCGACACCGGCCCATTGAGCAAGATCAAAGACATTTCAACCGGCACAAAATTTTTAGGCTACGAATCCGTTGCCTCCGACGGCAAGGTGATTGCCATTATTCAGGGCGAGAACCTCCTTGACGCGGCAGCGGCCGGGAGCGAGGTGACAGTGATCCTGGACCAGACGCCTTTTTACGGTGAATCAGGCGGTCAACTGGGCGATACCGGCGTCCTGGAATCCAACGGATGCGCCGTTCTGATTACCGATACGAAAAGGAACAATGAATTTGTCCTGCACATAGGAAAAGTGATAAAAGGGAAGCTGGAAAAGAATAGTATCGTTCACGCAAAGGTTGATACCCAACGGAGAAATGCCATCAGGCGGAACCACACGGCGACGCACATCCTCCATTACGCCTTGTGCAGGGTAATCGGGCAACACGCGGAGCAGGCGGGGTCTTTGGTGGCAAGCGACCGCATGCGCTTTGATTTCCAGCATTTCTCCGGTTTGACGCGGGAGGAGCTAACGCAAATCGAGGATATCGTCAACGAGAAAATCCTGGAAAATGCGCCTCTTTCGGTAAAGGAGATGACCATTCAGGAAGCCAAAAAAGCCGGCGCAAAGGCGTTGTTTGGCGAAAAATACGGGGAACGGGTAAGGATGGTTTCCGTCGGCGATTTCAGCAAGGAGTTGTGCGGCGGAACGCACGTTAACAACTCCGGGGAGATCGGCCTATTCAAGATTATTTCCGAGTCGTCTTGCGCCGCCGGGATACGGCGCATTGAGGCAATGACGGGTCTTTCGGCATTAAATCGTATCCGTGAAAAAGAGGATATCATTCAGGAAATGTGCGGCATCCTGAACATTAACGAAGAAAAGCTGGCAGCCAAGACGCAGTCATTGCTGGATGATATGAAAAACCTACAGAAAGACTTTCAGAAGACGAAACAAAAAGAAATCATCGGTAAAGTAGATGCTATTATTGAGTCGGCAAAAGAGGTCTCCGGCGTCAAGATTATCACAAAGAATATGGGCGATGCAACCATTGATGATCTCAGAAAGACCGTTGACGTTCTCATGAAATCGGCGGAAGCGATGGCCATCATACTGGGCGCCGCCAATGAAGGAAAGGTAACACTCATTGCAGCCTTGAGTCCCAAACTCGTCAAGAGCGGCCTCCACGCAGGGAACATTTCAAAAGAAACTGCAAAAATCGTTGGCGGCGGCGGCGGCGGCAGGCCGGACATGGCGCAGGCAGGCGGCCAATGGCCTGAAAAGCTGGACGAAGCGCTGAAAGTCGGGGCGGAGTTGCTCTGCAAAAAGATACAGGAGTGTGTTCGGTAACCTTTTGGGCGAAATAACAACTATTTATCACTGCTGTCCAAACGTTCAAAATTAAATAAATCATAAGTATAGTAATTTAAATACGATAAGAGCAAAACAGGCTGTTATCGATTTGAAATTCAATAGTAGACTATAGCCATTCTATTTTTCATAACAAACAGAAAGGAATGGCTAATGAATACAGGAATAACTACTTTCTCACAAATAATAGATTTTTTACCTATGCATGAATTTCGTAAATGTGTCCAACGTTATAATGGCAACCACAAGGTAAAGAGTTTTTCATGCTTCGAACAATTTTTGTATATGGCATTTGCTCAATTGACCTACAGAGAAAGCCTCTGA
>JACVXV010000003.1 GCA_015661205.1 Candidatus Brocadiaceae bacterium | reverse complement strand
ACACAAGAATTAAATTCCCTTGAATGCCTTGAAAAGGCTGGTAGAATCAAAGCATATCAAAATAATACGAATAGGATAAAAACAGGTAGAAAAGGCCTGGAAATTATGTCCCTAAACAAGGTATCATCTCTGGTTATAAAAGCAGCATTCTGGCTTTTTACTTTCATTGCCATTGCCGTGTTTGCCGAGTACCCTATTTTCGCGCATGACGACTGGCGCTTGAATGATGGACAGACGGAGATGAGTGACGCTGAAGAAATCGAGATGGGGAAGCAGGCCGCGGCATACATTAAGGGTAACTTTTATTTCGAAACAGAGCAGGAGATCAATACCAGGGTAAATGCCATTGTTCAAAGGCTTGTTGCCGTGTGTGACAGAAAGACACTCCCCTTTACGTGCAATATCATTGATTCCTACTCGATCAACGCATTTTCTGCGCCAGGGGGGCACATATACCTGACCTGTGGCCTGTTAAGATTTGCTGAAACGGAAGACGAAGTGGCTGGAATCATAGGCCACGAGGTTGCTCACGCGTCTCTGAAGCACGCCTCAAAACTCTATTGCGAAGTTATGAAATACTACGGACACAAGATGGAGAATAATGCAATATCCGGTCTCCTGCTACTGAATAGCCATCTTGAAGAGTTTGAAGTAGACGCCGATGCCGTAGGCGTCTTATACGCGCAGAAAGCGGGTTTTAATCCCGATGGATTACCGAATTTTTTGGAAAGGCATTTGGACTCCATTCTACAGTCGAAGATGTTTGGCGTACCGGGCTTCAGCATTATTACGATGATCAACTTTAGGGTCAATCGTTTGAGGGAGTACATTGCTACCCTGGGTGAAAAGAAATAATGGCCTGGAAAAAGATAAACGTCCTTTACGTAATTGATACGCTTTTCGTTGGTGGGGCGGAGAAGCATGTAGCCACCTTATGCAGGCACATTGACAGTGAAAAATTTCACGTCGCCGTCTGCACCTTGTTCAGCCGTGATTTATCGGCTAACGAGCCTTATGCCGTTGAAATTGAAAAGATGGGTATCCACGTCGAACGCCTCGGTCTGACCTCATGGAGAGATTTCGAGACATTCAAAAAATACCTGCGTGTTATTAACAAAGAAAACTGTGATCTCGTTCACGCTCATACCGTTCCGGCAGATTTCTGGGGATGTCTCGTTGCAAAGACGCTGAGGCGCTGCAAAACGATAGTTACCCTTCACGGAGCCGCAACACATCTGTCGTTTGCCTTACGCCTTCAGCGCATCGGGGTAAACAGGTTGTTTTCAGATAAGATTATTGCATGTTCCTCTTTGTTAAAAAGCCGTGCAATGCGTGAAAATTATGGGCGGGACGACAAAATCATTGTGATCCCGAATCAGGTAGATACCGCAGTATTTACCCCTTCCAATAGGGGTGACACCGTCCGCGCCGAATACAACATTCCGTACGACGCCATAGTGCTGGGAAGCGTTGGCCGCTTTATAAAAAACAAAGGTTTTGACACGTGCCTGCAAATATTCGCAAAGGTGCAAAAGAAACATCCGCAATCAAAATTTATTTTGTGTGGCTACGGAGAAGAAGAGGCATCCTACCGGCGACTTATCAGGCATCTTGGAATAGAAGAAAGCGTTATTATCTGCGCTCGAACGGACGTGGAGGAGGTGATGGCGGCCATAGACGTATTCCTTTTTGTGCCATATAGCAGCGAAGGCTTTGGACTGGTAATCATCGAGGCAATGTCTTCCGGCAAACCGGTGATTGCCTCAAACGTGCAACCGATTCCGGATATTGTGACGGATTGTGTAACCGGCTTTTTACCTTTTCCGGAAAGGGTGACAACTTATATGGAAAAGGTTTGCATCGAGCCGTTTGTTGAAAAGATTCTGTACCTTATTGAAAACCCGGCAGCAAGGAAAAACATGGGTATTGAGGGGCGGAAAAGGGTGGAGGAAAAATATAGCACTGACATTGTAATGAAACAAATCGAACGGCTTTACGAAGCAGTCGTCCACCAATACCCGTCAGCCTCTGTGTGGCAAACCTGAAGGTTCGCCCTACGTGAACAACACCTTTTTCTGCATGGTGGTGTTTTTCTAAGTACACACCCGATTTCGCCCTTCAACCTTTGCGCGGTAAAGCAGTTTGTCTGCCTTATTGACCAAGTCATCCATTTTTTTGATATCAGGGGCGGGATAACCCGCAACGCCTATGCTGATCGTACACCGGACAGGCCCCTTGATACTCTCCAGAACGCCATGAAACTCATACTTCTCAATTGCCGCCCGAATTCGTTCGGCGAGTGCAATGCCGTCCTCCAGGCTTGCTTCCGGCATGATAACCATGAATTCTTCGCCACCATAGCGGCCGAGTATATCATACGTCCTAATACTGTTTCTTAAAATAAGTGACACTTTTCGCAGTATTTCATCGCCCTGAAGATGTCCATAAGTGTCATTTACCCGTTTGAAATGGTCGATATCCATCAGCAAAAGGATCAGGGGGAGTTTAAACCTTTCTGTTCTGGAATATTCTCTGTATAAACTTTCACGGAGGAAACCGTGATTGTAAATACCGGTCAAGCTGTCTGTAATCGCAAGCCTTTTCACCTTTGCGTAAAGCCATGCATTGTCAATGATAACGAAGGCCTGTTTTATCACAATTCTTAAAAAATCTACTTCTTTACTGTCAACCTTTTTAGAAACATGGTGAGCTAATACAATCAGTCCATTCAGTTTGGTCTGACTTTTGATCGGCACGGCAAATGACGCTATTTCGTTTTTGACGATAGTACCCTCCGGCGTTATCCGGTCTGTATTGAGAACCATTACCTTGCCTAAAGAACCAGCTTCAGCCCCATTCGCCATTATAAGAGACATGGTGTGGTCCTGCACTGCCTTCAGATATTGTTCACTTACGGTATGGTTTATCTCGAAAATACTTTCTACGTCGTACTGTTGTATAATGACTATGGCTGCTATATCATAATCCAGTATTCTTGCTAACGTCCCCATCACAACCTTTACAATTCCATCGAAATCCTCGTTTTCCAGCTCAATTAAAGCGCTCATCTCATTAAAAACAGTGACTTCGAACAATTTTTTATCAAGCAAGTTATTCATCTTCGAGACGATATCAACCGCTTTAACAAAGCCAGTTTTTCTCAAAAGCGGTTTGTCTGTGACTTCGCCCGGCTTCTTTTTCAGGAGGTCTTCCACTATTTTTAAGAGCGACGTCTGTATGAAATCTTTGCATAGGTACGCATCTGCGCCCGTCTTGACGCCCCAGTATTTATAACCCGATTGGTCCTTTTCCGTCAGCACGATAATAGGAATGTTACGAGTCTCAACGTCCGATTTAAGTAACCGGCTTACCTGGTATCCATTCATCCCCGGCAGCATTCCATCAATGAGGATGATATCGGGCAGTTCCCTGAAGGCCTTTTCTATCGCTTCTACACCATCGTTTGCAAGAAAGGTCTTGTACCCATTGCTCTCCAAAAGCTTAGTAACGCCTTCAGAAAATGAAACGTTATCGTCTACAACTAAAATGCGTGCATCCATAAACACAGTCCCTTGATCCTTTAACGTGTTGATAAAAGTTATTTGAATGTATAGAAAACTCAAAGTTAGGCCTGAAAGGCCGACAGGATATAGCGGGGGGTGAAGCCCCCTGTAAAGATAATAAAATAATACAAGCCCCGAAGGGGAGGCAGGATGTTTTGTTTTCGTGATCAAAACAACAATAAATGTTAGAAAAAACAGGCATCCCAGCCATGTTGTGCGTCCTTTTCTGTCGCCCCTTCAGGGCTGATTATCTTTTGTCTCTTTACCAGGGGCTTCACCCCTACCAGGGGCTTCACCCCTGGCTATATCCTTTCTGCCCTTCGGGCCTGTTGTAGAGCGAAGAAGCTCTTCGCTCTACATGAATGTATAGGAATTTCAAACGCACGTGTAGTGGCAAGGCGCGCCTTGCCACTACGATGTTGAATGCCGCCGAAGGCTTAATTCAATGGATAGGATGTTCAAACATACGCGCTAAGTAACTCGACGTTCCTGGAACATATCTCGTTTAGTTGTTTTACCGTGAAAACCTCACCAACCAGCCATTCGTCACCCAGGGAATCCGTTTCAACGGCGCGCATCACGTTTTTATATTCTTTTACCGCTTGCCGGAAAAGGTTGGCGTCCTTATATAGATTCCCAAGATAGTAGTGCGATAACAGCGTCTTTTCGTTCAGGTATATCGCCCTCTTAAAAGAGACGATGGCCTTTTCATTTTCGTTGCTCTTATAGTAAACACTCCCTGTCAGTTCGTAAGCATCTGCATTGAGATCGTCAATATCCAGAACGTCTGCGGCCTTTCTCAATGCCTTGTCATACAGCCCCATGTTTGCATATATTTTTCCAAGAAAAAGGTGTGCATCGGTGTTCTTCGGGTCTTTCTCTATGATGGTTTGGATGTCTTCCAGTATTTCTTCGTCATCATCACCCGTGAATGACAATCCTCTTTTCAACAAGATGCGCAGCTTCTCTCTGGTGGAGGCATTACCGTCCACGGTGCGCGGCGCTTTTCTTTCTGTATGCGTCGATAATACACCCGTGTCGATTCTCTGAGATGGTTGCGAGAAGGAGGGCGTTTTTCGGTTGGTGATACTATTTTCTTTTATCCCGGAAACCGCGTTATTCGAAAGTTGCCGCTGCCGATATTGTTGAGAAGAGCCGCCTGACAAAGCCGATAACTGTGTGTTATAGGAAGCGGGTCTTTCATTTGCCGTCAATTCAGACGGGGATTGGATGTAATTTTTGGCGTTTTTTCGATAGAGGAATACCCCGGATATCTCCTCCAGGGTAAATTCATTTGATACCTGCCAGAGAGATTCCGAGTGGCCTACAAAGAAATAACCACCTGAAGCAAGTGTATCGTAAAATCGGTGAATTACCTTTTTGATCGTTTCCAACTCAAAATAGATAATCACATTTTTGCAAAAAATGACGTCAAACCCATTTCCACCTATTGGCAGATAAGGCTCTACGAGGTTTACTACGTCAAAATGAATAAGTTGCTTTAATTCTTCCAACAGGTGGTATCGCCCATCTTTCTGGACAAAATACTTATTCAGTATTAACTTATCAATTGCCCGCATGCTGCCCTTGCCGTAGACGCCGTTTCTTGCGTATGACACGGCGCCAGCGCTGATGTCCGTTGCATAAATGGAAAAGTTGATAGCGCCTGCGGGGAAGTTTTCCTTAATGACCATTGCCAGGGTATACGGCTCTTCGCCGGTGGCGCATCCGGCGCTCCAGATTTTAATTTCTTTACCATTTTTTTTCTCTCTCAGCGCGGGCAGGACGTTGTGTATCAACGTATTTATTTGGCGTTCGTCACGAAAGAAAAACGTTTCTTTGATTAATACGAGATCAAGCAACTCAGAGAATTCTTTTGCTCCCTGAGTGCTTGTTGTCAGAAAGGTATAATAAGCGCTATAATCCTTCAGACCCAGGGCGTGCATACGAGTATCCAGGTTCATGGCAAAATAGTTTTGCTTGCCTTCATCCATGTGAATACCGGTACGGGATTCAATATATTCGCGAAAGAGATTAAAATCAGTTTTTGAAAATGTCTTTTTTTCTGCCATATTCGATTTTCGTTGTTTAATACACGGCCAAACAGTTCCGGTAGGTTAGAGATTTTAGTTAATGCAGTCTGCCGGTTCTACGGGACTAAAATCCTTGTATCAGGTTTACAAAAATTTGGGAATGCGCCCTAAAGGGAACAGACCCTGTTTCTTCCCTCTGCTTTTGCCTTATAAAGGGCATTATCGGCCTTGCGGACCAAATCCTCTATCGTTTTGATCTCGGCGTCTGGACAGCTTGAAACACCTATACTTATGGTGCATTTCAATGCCTTGTTTTCAGTCCCGAAGTTGAACTTCTCTATTTCTCGTCTGATTCGATCGGCCAGGCCACAACCATCTCTTAATTTTGCCTCCGGCAGGATGATAGAAAATTCTTCACCACCATATCGTCCCAATGCGTCATAGACCCTGATGTTTTTCTTTAAAATCATTGCCACTTTCCGCAACACGTCGTCTCCTTGAAGGTGGCCAAAGGTATCGTTTATTTTTTTAAAGAAATCAATATCCAACAAGAGAAAGGTAAGCGGCAGGTTAAGCCTTGAGGTCCTTGCGAATTCTTTGCATAAGCCGGCATAGAAAAAACCGCGATTATAGATGCCCGTAAGGCTGTCGGTAATCGCAAGATTTCTTATCCTGCTGTATAGCCATGCATTTTGTATGATGACATACCCCTCTTTGATCACCGTTCTAAAAAAACCTTCTTCTTTACTGGGAATTTTATCAACGTCGCTTTGTGCCAGTATTATTACCCCGCCTAGATTATCCGCGTATTTAATTGGCACTACAAAATAGGATATCTGCTGTTCATTTACGTCCACGGCGTCCTTAATCATTTCCTTATCGAGAATGGTTGTTAATTCATCTGAAGACAAATCAATGCCGTACTCTGTTAAATATTTATTGATGTATTCTCTGAATTTCCTAAGATACTCCTTGCTCACCGGGTGATTTGGCTTAAAAAAACATTCAACGTTGTGTTCTTCCTTGACTATGATTGCCGCCACTTTAAACTCCAGTATTTTCGAAAGCATCCCAATCACAACTTCTACGATCCCCGGAAAATCATCAATTCCCTTCTCGACGAGCGTACACATTTCATACAGTACCGTTGCTTCAAACAGCTTTTTATCGAGCAGGTCATTTACTTTGGAAACAACATCGATTGCATTCAGAGAACTACTCTCGCGTATAAGGGAATGGGGCAGGGCCACCCGTTCTTTTTTCACCAAGAGTTCATCCATCGTTTTTAAGAGCGTGGATTGCACGGAATCTTTAGATAAATAGGCGTCTGCGCCGGTTTGAATGCCCCAATACTTATCACTTGCCTGGTCCTTAACCGTTAACATTATGATGGGGATGTTGCAGGTTTCCGGATCTGCTTTCAAAAGGCGGCATGCCTGATAACCGTTCATCCTGGGCATCATCACGTCCAGCAAGATCAGGTCAGGCAGTTCACGGAACGTTTTTTCAATAGCCTCAATCCCATTACTTGCGGTAAATATTCTATATCCCTGGCCTGCGAGAAACTTGCTGACAACCTCCACAACCAGCGGGCTGTCATCCACGATCAAAATACACTTATTCATAAATACCCCTGGCTATGATGTTAATCAAATAAATACCTTTGTGTGCAAATGGTAAAAGTGTCTCTCCCTTGTTATTTTACCGCGTGAACGTTGAGCAAGGTATGAATAATATCCTCAACAGATAAAATTTCTACCGCTGCCCCTCTCTCTATGGCTACTTTTGGCATACCAAATACCGTGCACGACTCCTCTGATTGCGCAATAGTGGCACTGCCGGACTCCCTAATCCTCTTTAAACCATCTGCACCATCTGCCCCCATTCCCGTTAATAAAACCCCCATGGCATGACCACCATACTCTTCTGCGATGGAGTTGAACAAGACATCTACCGATGGTTTTACGTTGTTAACCGCATTGCCTGTAATCAACCGGATGGTTTTTCTTTTACTAACTATCGTATGAAATCCATCCGGAGCGACAAGCACCTTCCCCTTTTCGACCTTCTCTCCTTCCTCTGCCAGCTTGATTTTTATTTTGCAAGAGCTTCCCAACCAATCTACAAAATTTTCCGTAAAACCGGCCGCCATGTGCTGAACCACCAAAACCGCTGCATTATAGTCTGACGGTATTGCCTTCAAAATCCGCATCACAACGGATGGCCCACCGGTGGACGCCCCTATGCAAACAAGCTCACAATTGTTCAAATTACGAAAGGAGCCGCTATCTGGCAATGGGGCTATTTTTCTCAGCTTACCTTTCAAATGGGTAAGCACCCTTGCCTGTGATACCAACTTCACTTTTCTTATAAGGGAACTGCCTATTTCAGACCAGGAGGCATTTTGCGTCATCGTAGGCTTTTCCATTACATCGACAGCCCCTATGGCTAACGCATTAAAAGTTGTATAAACGCCCCCTTTGTTTAAGGTAGAAGAAAGGATGAGTATTGGCGTTGGACAATAGGCCATAATCTGCTCCGTTGCCTGAAAACCATCCATAACGGGCATATTAATGTCCATGATCACCATGTTCGGCTTTAATTTTTGCACCAGATCAATTGCCTGTTTGCCGTTTTCTGCTACCCCACATACACGAATAGCCGGGTCTGACTCCAGTAGGCGCCGTAAAATTTCTCTTGTCATGTCAGAGTCGTCAACAATCAGCACGTTAACCGTTTCAACCATACGAAGCCTTAGCCTTCCCAGTAGCAGAACTCGACAAATATAATTGAAATTACTGAATAAATAGCCTTATTCAGGTTGGGTTGCCCAAAGCCTTTGTTTAAAATATGCCTCCGGCGATGTTTCAATGTAGAGCGAAGAGCCTCTTCGCTCTACAACCATGTGTTTGAATTTCCTTACGTTAAATCAGGCCTTTTGTTTCAAAAGCAGCAAGATTATTAACCAATTTTCCCGCAGCCGAAATCGCCCTTTCTGCGTCCTCACGCAATGGCTCACCATGCGGCAAAAGTCCCTCCTCTGTCGGATACCTTCCCTTATAAACACTATTCAAAAAAACAGCATCATCTACGGTAAGATCAACTTTCCACCCCTGCACCTTAACCTCATTGAGCAGTTCAACGATATCGTGAATCCGCTCAGGTTTTTTGCCCTTTTCTAAAATAAGCGCCTTAAGCCCCTTTTCAACCGCTTGTTGGCTATGATAACAGGCGCCGTGATATTTCTCGTGTTCATAAAGAATACTTGCAGAATCGAATTCGTCCTTTGCTTCTTTTATCCAACTATCCGTGGCCTTTCTCATATAAAGTAACCTCCCCTTTTCCAGAACTTCTTCAATAAATGGGCTACCCAGGGAAAACAGACGTCTCATTTCATCGGGTGTATAAACCATAATGTCCAGGGGCAACATTCTATCCGAGAGCAGGCTTTCCACCTCGACTAGCCGGTCTATCAGTCTTCTGTCCGTATCCTTAACAACCAGCAAATCCACGTCGCTCCCTTTCTCCCTGTTTCCCGTTTTGCTGCAGGAACCATACAGGATAACCTTCTCCGGTTTGTAATGCTCAATAAGGCGATTCACGACATCATCTATGGTCTTTAGCATATATGTCCGCGGTTTAGTTTGGGGCGTTTTGCATTAATTAAATTATCGTACAACGTATTTTCCTGTGGGGGGTGATATTATAATCAAAAGTTTCTGTTTTTTTTATTGTCCCGTAGGGACAAAATATCGGTAGAAAAATTACGAGTATAAAAATATAAATGCCGTAGGTATGATATATTAAAATTCAATTATTCTACCTATATTTCGTTCCTACGGAACTAATACTGTTTCTCTGTTTGTCTTCTACCAATATTCCGTTCCTAACGGAACTAGCGCCTAACCAGTCAAGTTGTGGACACGGGGCGCTGTCTTCCACCATTACAGACGCTACGTGAACAAATGACAAACGTTAAAACCATTTGTCGGTTTTAATAATCAAAAATCTGTGAAATCTGTGTAATCTGTGGTTCCAAGTTTTTTTCATTTTTCCGGGTACCGGCCTCGCCAACACGTTCACTAAATACTTGGTATGGCAACCAGCATAAGCGTCACCCTATTCTCCAATCAATTTTTTTATCGTATTCAACAGGTTGCCTTGGTCGAATTCTTTCTTCAGGATGTAGGCGTCTGCGCCGACCTCGATGCCGCGCCGTTTGTCCTCCAGCTTTTCCCGTGCCGTAACCATAATAACAGGGATATCTTTATATTTCTTTCCGGCGCGCACCTTTGCCGTTAATTCAAACCCGTTCATTCTGGGCATGTCAATGTCCGTTACCAATAAATCATACTTTTTTGTGTACAGCTTATCCAAAGCGTCCATACCGTCAACCGCCAGATCAACCTCGTAACCGCTATTTTCTATGATATTCTTTTCCAGTTCCGCCGTAATGAGGGAATCTTCTGCAATAAGGATGGTAAGTTTTTTGTCGCCACGTTTGACGGTTTGGGCCGTCACGTCTTTCGATATAATGCCCGCCAAATCCCTTGCCAGCACGAGTTCTTGCATGTTCAGTATCAGAATAACCTCACCGGTTCCGAGTGTTGTAACGCCGGAAAAATAGCGAGGTCGCCTTAAATACCCCTTAAATTCGCGGAATACAACCTCTTTCTCGTGCATAAACTCACTTACGATGAACCCGATTTTTCTCCCACCGGACCGGGAAATAATGACTGGCGCCGTTTCAGGCTTTTGCTCATCTTCCTTTCTCAGGTTAAAGGCGTTTACCAGGTCGATGATCGGCACCGTTTGGCCGGCCATAAAAACAGATACCCTGCCTTCCAGCGTTTTAACGTCTTTCCAGAAAATGTGGGTGATCTGTTCGATTCCGCTGGTAGGTATGGCAAATATCATCTCCCCAACCCGTATTATCAACACCTTAATAAGGGCAATCGTTGCGGGCAATTTTAAGATGAATCTGGTGCCGACCCCTTTATTTGATTCGATGATCAGATTTCCATTCAGCCTATCGATAACCGTTTTCACCACGTCCATGCCCACGCCCCGCCCGGAGACGTCGGTAATAATCTTGCTGGTGGAAAATCCCGGCTTCATGATAAACGCGTAAATTGCTTCATCCGACAACCCTTGCGCCTTGTCCGGTTGCAGTAGTCCCTTGCGAATAGCCGACTCCTTCACCAATTCTTTATCGATGCCCTTTCCATCGTCTTCAATAATGATAAGGACATCGCCGCCTTCCTGTTTTGCTTGCAGTGAGAGTGTTCCCGTCTTTTTCTTTCCGGCCGCAATGCGGACGGACGGTTCTTCCAGGCCGTGGTCAATCGCATTCCGCAGTAAATGCAAGAGGGGGTCTTTTAACATCTCAATAATGTTGTTGTCCAGCTCCACCCCGGCACCGGAAATTATCAGTTCCACCTCTTTTCCAAATTGCGTTGAAAGGTCTCTCACGATACGGGCTGCCATGTCAAAAATCGCTGAGATGGGCTGCATGCGCATGAACATGACCTGTTGACGAATACCTTCTACAATGGTATCCAGTTTAACCATGTCGGTCTCATAGCACTCCGTGTATCGGGCAATTTCTTTTATAAGAAGTTCTTCCACGTTATGGCGCCTGGAAATATCCTCACGCGATTTTCTATCGCCCGGCTCCTGTGTACTCATATCCGCATGAACATCTGCCTTGAGCGCCTTGAGTTGTTTCGCATAGTGGTTTAGTTTTATCACGTCATCGCCACGCTGACGGAAGGTCATTTGCGCGATGATCAGCTCCACCAGGTAATTGTATAACGCATCGACCTTATCCAGTCCTATCCGTATCGTTTTCATGCCCTCAATGGGAACCGTCTGCGGCGAGGTTTTTTCCTGTTCTACGGGTATTTTCAGTTCCGGAATTTGCTCCTGTTTCACGGCAGACAAAACCTTGTCCACCTCGGATTGGGTCAATTCGTCCTTCGTTCCATCAGAGCCGCCGTCACGCAGAGACACCTCTATTTGGCTGCATATTGACTCGATATCAATGAGGGATTTTGCGTCTTTTCGTTTCACTTCCACCATATCGGCAAGTTTGTCCAACGCCTTAAACACCACGTCGCACAACCTTTTTGTTGGCTGCAAGCCGCCGTCTCTGACCTTTACGAAAATATCCTCTATTTTATGAGAAAGGGTAACGATATCGGCGAACCCCATCATCTTCGCCGTCCCTTTAAGGGTATGCACCTCTCTCAATATCACCTTGAGAACTTCGGCGTTTGAAGGATTTTTCTCAAAAGCGAGAATGGACTGATTTAAGCTTTGTATTCTGTCCTTGTTTTCATCCGCAAACTTAGGGACAAATATTGATATATCAAAACCGTCAAGCATATACGTTTATGGTTCCTCAAAAATATACATGGTGAGAAGCCACCATGTCCGTGTATAGGAATTTCAAAGTAGGGACACGGTGCCCGTATCCTTACGTGTGAACACAAATGAGTCGCCGAAAGGCCTCATTTAATGTATAGGAATTTCAAAGTTTAGGCCTGAAAGGCCGACAGGGTATAGCGGGGGGTGAAGCCCCCTGTAAAGATAATAAAATAATACAAGCCCCGAAGGGGAGGCAGGACGTTTTGTTTTCGTGATCAAAACAATAATACATTTTAGAAAAAATAGGCGTACCAGCCATGTTGCGAGTCCCTTTCTGTCGCCCCTTCGGGGCTTGTTTTCTCCTTGCTGGATGGATTGGTATCATCAATCTCTTTCAAAATTCTTCTGAGCAGTTCCATCTGGTTGGTTAAATATCCTAAAAGTAGCGACAGGGATTCCTTTTTCATAAAATCTTTAATCCCTTTCTTTCCAGG
This sequence comes from Candidatus Brocadiaceae bacterium, assembly GCA_015661205.1. GTDB lineage: Bacteria > Planctomycetota > Brocadiia > Brocadiales > Brocadiaceae > JACVXV01. The sequence goes on along the minus strand of JACVXV010000003.1, from coordinate 36,875 downwards.
GAATCTTTAAACCGGCATTTCTCAATTTCAATCAGGTCTACATTCCTTTCAAGAACGTCCTCAAGTCCCAGCAGGGTTTTAAAATATTCTTCCTTTAGGCCACCGACAGCCACGTCTATATCGGAAAATGGGTAAAAACCACTTTTCTTAAGGATTGACCCAACAAGAAAAACCCGTTTAACGTCCTTACCTTTAAAATATCTTTTTAAGGCCTTAACGGATACCTTAAGGATGTCAAGCCGTTCTTTTTTTCTCTCTTTATACTCTTCACCTAAAGACCTTTCCCATAGAGAAATATCATATGTTTTTGCTTTCATAAATATCCCTAATCGGAACGTATCGAAAGATTATCATAACTGTGTATCTAAAAATACTTGTTGTTTTGTGAAACCTGTAAATTATGCCTTTCGGCGACTTTTTTGTGTTCACGCATAGGGACACGGGCACCGTGTCCCTACACCGACTCGTTCCCATGCTGGAGCTTGGGACGAGTCCAAAGGCAAGGCTAAAGCCTCGCCCTACGTCGTGCTACCCGCCGGTTCAGGCGGGTAGCAACTGGTATCAAAACCTCCGAACGTTCAGTAGTAATACCAGGGCATTGTTGATCGGAAACACCCCTCTAAAGAAGTTTTTTTTCATGCCTTTTGCCGCAAATGGAGGAATAGGCACTATATCTTTTTCTACGGCTTGAAATATGTCTTTTACCTCATCGACCGGTATCACACATTCCTTGTTCTTGCATATTACCACGATAAAATCCGTTTCTTGGCGCTTTTCTGTCCTTTTTTTTAAAAAATCAACAACACCTATCTTTTGTCCAAGGTATTCAACAACGTCATTGCCAGTCCATGCAATGTCTTTGGTGATCGCCCTTACAAACGAAGTTTCCAAGCCGAAATACGTTTCACCTACCCGAAACACCACGATACTTGACATGATAGAGTATTACCTTGTAAGAGATTCTTTTTTATGTATAAATTTTCGGTAACAGTTCAACGGATTTCCAAGAAACACCTGACACGAATAGGCACCGTTACCTCAGGACTTTTAGCGACATTTCGTGTTCACACGTAAGGACACGGGCACCGTGTCCCTACACACGCTCCGGCGTGGGAATGCAACGTGATGAGGCTCTATGTTTTATACTTTCCCACCATCTCTTTAAATTCATCTGCCAATTTGTTCAGATCAGCGATTGCTACGGTAAATTGCTTCAATCCTATTGATGACTGTTTTACCACCTCGGCTATCTCTTTCATTGTTGCCGCCACCTGTTCGGTAGCGCTTCTCTGTTGCTGTGTCGCCATGACAATTTGCCGGGAAGCACCGGACGTCTTCTCAATCAATTCTAAATTTGAGTCAATAGCCTGCCCGGCGCCCCGAATTACTCCCACCCCTTTATCCACGTTCTTAACACTTTGTTCAATGGATAAAACTGCCGCGCCGGTAGATGCCTGAATTTCAGAAACAACGTTTTTGATTTCTTCCGCGTACGTCTTTGTCCGCTCAGCAAGCCTTCTCACCTCAGCCGCCACCACGCTAAACCGTTTGCCGTATTCCCCGGCTGACGACGCCTCGATAGAGGCATTCAAGGCGAGGAGGTGCGTCTCTGACGCAATTTCCCTGATCATGGACAGCACGTCTCCAATCTTCTGTGATTTTTCACTAAACGAGGCCACCTTTTTCATGCTGTCCTTTGTCGTCTCCTTGATCTCCTCCATGATATGGATAGATTCGGAAATGGATTCCTTGCCCTGGTTACCGGTAAGCTCGGAGTCCCCGGCAATCTTTGCCACCGACTCCGCATTAACGGCAACCTGCTTTGCAGAACTGGAGAGTTCCTCAATGGTTGCGGTTATCTCTCCCACGGAGGCGGCCAGTTCTGCGCTCCCGCTGGCTTGCTCTTCAGAACTGGATAGCATTTCCACTGAAACCGAAGAAATACGGGAAATGGATTCCTGTGTCTGTTTTATCAATAAGCGTAAATTTTCCACCATATATTGAAACACCTTGATGAGCTTTCCGATCTCGTCATAGCTTTGTATCGTGATATCGTGGCTAAAATCCCCTTTCCCAATGTATTCAGAAACTGCAATCAACCCATGCACCGGCCTTACCGTAGCACGCGCCGAAAAGATCGCAACAATAACAACCATAACGATAGCGCCTGCCACAAGGACAATCTGATAAAGCCTGTTTATCCCTACCGGCGCAAAAGCCTCCGCCTCGTCAAGCTCTGCAAGCAACACCCAGTTGGTATATTTAACGGGATGCCATGAACCGAATACCGGGACGTTTCGATAGTCCGGATAAATAGCTACTCCTGATTTACCGCTCAACCCCTCATTCACCCCAAGTGTGTCTACTTTAACCCTCAGAACGGTATCCTTCAGAAATCTGGACTCAGAAACCATGAGTTTCTCCCGATTTACGATATAGGTTTCACCTGTTTCTTCTAATCCTTCACGGTCAGCCAGGACATTGTAAAGACGCCTCATCCCTACTTCCACAATAACACACCCTACAAACCGTCCCTGCGCATCAATACAGGGGGTAACAACGTACATAAGATTATTGTTGGCAAATTTATTGTAAAACAGATCGGTAAAATAGGTCTTCTCTTTACCCTGTTTAAAATAGTCGTCAGATGACACGTCGAACCCCACCTCTGCAGAATGTTCCGTGCTGGTGAGTTCGATTTTCCCTTCAGCGGAAATAAGCATGATATCATCGTATCCCTTTGTTGTTGCAATCCGGTTTAAATGACCCTGTGCGTTTTTAACTGTCGTGCTAAAATTCGGGTCGGTTTTGCTTGTCTTTTCAAGAGATATCTGCCGCAAGACCTCCATGACAATCCAGTTTTTGGCGATCGATTCGGTATCCAGCTTCACTTCTTCAAGTGTTGCCTCAATAAAGAGCGCGCGCGTCCTCCCTACGGACACCAGCTTCTCACATATCTCCGTAAAAAGGATAGAGGATATTTTTCTCTCGTTCACCACTACGATGCATATAACGGGAATCAAGGTTACCGCAAGCAATACGGCAATCAAATTTTTTGACAAACTTAGCCTTTGTAAAACCCTTGCCTTGATCAGAATAAAAAGGGCTACATTTAAAATAACAATAATCGAAAGGGGTATGATAAGGCTCTCGTAAACATCTCGCATAATTGCTCTCCTTTTCAGGCCTTAAAGTGTTTGACCGTTTCTTTTAGCTCATCCGCCAGGGTGTTCAACTCGGCAACTGCGGCTGCGGATTGCTTCAAACCGGCCGCCGCTTGCTTTACCACCTCGGATATCTCTTTCATCGTTCCCGCTACCTGTTCCGTAGCGCTTCTCTGCTGCTGTGTCGCCATGACAATTTGCCGGGATGCATCCGACGTCTTCTGAATCAATCCCAAATTTGATTCAATCGCCTGCCCAGCCTCCCGAATTACATCCACACCCTTATCTACGTTCCTTACGTTTTGTTCGATGGATAGAACCGCGGCGTTGGTGGATACCTGGATTTCAGAAACGACGTTTTTAATTTCTTCCGCATAAGTCTTTGTCCGTTCCGCAAGCCTTCTCACCTCACCCGCCACCACGCCAAACCGTTTACCGAATTCCCCGGCGGATGACGCCTCAATCGAGGCATTCAAGGCAAGGAGGTGCGTTTCCGATGCAATTCCCCTAATCATACCCAGCACGTCTCCGATTTTTTGTGATTTCTCACTAAACGAGGCCACCTTTTTCATACTATCCTTTGTCGTCTCCTTGATCTCTTCCATAATGTGAATGGAGGATGAAATGCATTCCCTGCCCTGGTTACCCGTTGTTTCTGAGTCACCGGCAATTTTTGCCACAGACTCCGCACTGGCGGCAACCTGTTTTGCAGAACTGGAGAGCTCCTCTACCGTTGCAGTTATCTCACCCACCGAGGCGGCAAGTTCCGCGCTCCCGCTGGCTTGTTCTTCCGTGCTGGATAGCATTTCCATGGAAACCGAAGATAAGCGGGTAATAGACCCTTGTGTCTGCTTTATCAAAGTACGCAAGCTTCCCAGCATTTTAACAAATGCGCTTGCAAGGTCTCCCTTCGATTCGATATTCACGGTAAGATCACCACGGGAAATAACCATAGCCTGTTCCGCCAACAAGCGCATATCCCTTATCAGCTTATTAAACACGTTTATCAGCAGGCCGATCTCGTCATAACATTGTATTTTTACGTCTTTATCGAGCTGTCCCTCACGGACATATTCTGAGACCGTGATTAATTCCTGCACCGGTTTCACGGTAGCGCGCGCCGAAAATATTGCAACAACCACCACCATAATTACTGTTATAAATAAGAGTATGCTGTGATTCACCTGATTTGCCCATAACGGGGCAAAGGCCTCAGCCTCGTCCTTCTCCACGATCAATACCCAATTGGTGTACTTTATCGGGTGCCAGGAGCCGTAAACAGGGGTATTTCGGTAGTCCGGATAAACGGTGACTCCCGTCTTCCCGCTCAAACCCTCATTCACACCGTAGGAATCCACTTTGACTCGCAGTATTGCGTCTTTGATGAATCTCGATTCAGAGATCATAAACTTTTCCCGATCGACCAAATAGCTTTCCCCGGTTTCCCCAAGCCCTTCGCGGTCATGCAGGATATTGTAAATCCTCTTCAAGTCTACTTCCAGGATAACGCATCCCGCAAACCGCCCCTGCATGTCAAAACATGGGGTGGTGATATACAAAAGATTTTTGCCGGCAAACTTGTTGTAAAACAGGCTGGTAAAATGGGTCTTCTCCTTCCCCTCTTTAAAGTAGTATTCGGAAGAGACGTCAAGTCCCACCTCTTCCGAATGTTCATCGCAGGTAAGCTCAATTTTCCCTTCGGCGGAGATCAGCATGATGTCATCGTATCCTTTTGTTGATGCAATCCGGCTTAAGTGCCCGTGTGCATTTTTGAATAGTGTGCCAAAATTCGGATCGGTTTTGCTTGTTTTTTCAAGGGATATCTGCCGTAAGACCTCCATTACAATCCAATTTTTAGCAATGGTCTCGGTATCGATCTTTGCCTCTTCCAGCTTTTCTTCAATAAAGAGGGCGCGCGTCCTACCAATGGAACGCAGGTCTTCGCATACGTTGTTAAGGAGAACTGAAGACATCTTTCGGTGAGAGACGTAGCCGGTAGTGAAAAGCGGAACCAGGGTGACCACCAGCAGGATGATAATCAGGTTTTTTTTTCAGCTTGAGTCTTTGCAAGGTCTTCGTCTTAATCAAGACAAAGAGTACAATATTACAAACCAGGATAATCGCAAGGGGTATAATAAGACTCCATAAGATGTCCGTCATGACTCCTCCTCCTGCTTCATTAATAATTTTTCAATATCAAGGATGCCCATCAATCCGTCACGGGTTTGAGTCTGCCCTTTCATAGAGACGTCCATTTCTTTGCTCAAGGTGGAAAGTGGGGGTTCTATATCTTTCGTTAATATGTCGTATATATCGGCAACCTCATCGCAAAAAATCCCTACCGGGCCTTCTCCGGTTTTCACCACAACAATCCGGCTCTTTTCCGTCACAAGAGTCTTTCCCATATTGAGGAGTATCTTAACGTCTACAACGCACAGGATTTCCCCGTGAAGGTTCATCAAGCCCTTGACATGGGGAAGCGTTCCCGGAATACCGGTAATTTGGAGGGGCTTCGTAATCTCTCTCGTTTTTTCGATGGGAATGCCGTAGAGTTCCGTTCCAAAACGTATGCCGATAAATTGCCGTATTTCTTCCTCTGTATTCCCCTGTGGGACATCTGCCACAGCATGATTTTTACTTCCATCTGTCATGCCATTTCTCCTAACGGTAAAATTGCTTTATAAATCATTTGCAAAACTTCTTTATACCAATTTTACACATCCTTTGCAAATTGAAAAGAATTTGACTTATTTCTCAAAATGTAATAAAGTAAACCACCGTTATTTTGACAGAGACTGAAGGCCATACGTGTTAAGTTAAGAAACCTATAATTACCACCAAACCTTACCTTTGTTTCTGTTAGCCCTGAAGGGGCGAAATAGCTCAGCCCAGGGCAACGCCCTGGGGACACGGAAAAACAGACAAGCCCTGAAGGGGCGTAATAGCGGAATGAACCGTCGTTTTGCCCTCAATGTCGCCCCTTCAGGGCTTGTATTACTAACGTAATGCCAAACCCAGGGCGCTGCCCTGGGCTGTCATATTGCGCCCCTTTGGGGCTGTGTTGCTTAATACGGTTAGGTTGAGTGTGTCCGCCTTTTCGTTTCTTAGCTTAACACGTATGGGCTGAAGACTGAAGGTTGCTGCATGACTCAAGCGTAATCATACGAAAAGGTCGGGGTGGATGCCTTCAATCTTTAAGTCTTTCGCTAGACACCGGTAAATATTTTTAGGGAATTTATGATAATTGCAGATCGTGAGACGGTTTTAAAAACGCCCGAACTGGCGGATGTGATGCGCCGGATCGTAGGAAGCAAAAACGTGCTTTCCACCCTTGAGGACCGCATCTGCTACTCGTGTGACGGTTCCAAGCAACAATACCTGCCCGACATAGTCGCCCAGCCATGCACAACCCAACAGGTATCGAAGATTCTGTGTTTCGCGCATGAACACAACATACCGGTATACCCGCGCGGCGCTGGTTCCGGGCTTACCGGCGGGGCCGTCCCCGTGATGGGCGGCATTGTGCTTGATTTCAGCCGGATGAACCGAATCATGGAGATTATGCCTGAAGACCTTACCGCCACCGTTGAGCCGGGCGTCGTCACCCAAACGTTGCAAAACGAGGTTGCCAGGTACAAGCTCTTTTATCCGCCGGATCCGGCAAGCGCGGCCTTTTCCACCATCGGCGGCAACGTTGCCGAGTGCTCCGGCGGCATTACGGGACTGAAATATGGCGTTACGAGGGACTACATCCTGGCGCTGGAGATAGTGCTTGCGGATGGAAGCGTTATTCACACGGGGCGCAAGACACTGAAAAGCGTGACCGGCTACGACCTTACCCGTCTTTTCGTAGGCTCAGAAGGTACCCTGGGTGTTTTTACGAAAATTACGGTTAAGCTGATTCCCCTCCCGGAAACGGTGGAAACGTTGCTGGCCTTTTTCCAAACCCCGGCTGATGCGATTAAAACCGCCAGTCAAATCGTTGCAAACAATCTCTTGCCCAGGGCGCTTGAGTTCATTGACAAATCGAGCATTGATTGCATAAAGGCCTATAACCGGGCTTTCAAAATCCCGGCAGAAACCAACGCCATTCTGCTCATAGACGTTGACGGACGGGCGTCAAGCGTTACAACCGAATCCTCTCTTATAGAAAAAATCGTTGTGGAAAACCACGCGCTGGAAGTTACTACCGCAAAAAACAGCCAGGAACGCAATGCACTGTGGGAGGTAAGGCGTGCGATCTCCCCGGCGCTCTATAATATCGCCCCCTTTAAAATCAACGAGGACATCTGCGTGCCACGCAGCCAAATATTGGAGATTTTGGAACGAATAGCGGATATCAACGAACGGTATCCCTTGTTAAAGGTCGCCAATTTCGGACACGTCGGAGACGGCAACATCCACGTAAACGTCATGTATAAGGACGGCAAATCACAACGGGCAATGGCGGAAGGGATGATTGACGAGATACTCCACGCTACGGTAGAACTCGGCGGGACTATTTCCGGGGAACACGGCATTGGAAACGTAAAATCCGCTTTTGTCCCCCTTGAGATACCGCCACAAGAGCTTCAGATCATGAGGAACATTAAGCAGTTATTAGACCCAAAAGGGATATTAAATCCGGCAAAGATTTTTACACAAACCAATAACAAGCAACCATTACAATAGGAGAAACAATTATGGCATTATCAAGAATTGCCCATGAAGTAAAGACTTCGGCAACGCTTGCCATTACGGCAAAGGCAAAACAACTCAAGGCAAAGGGTATCGATGTGATAGGTTTCGGAGCGGGCGAGCCTGACTTCGACGTCCCTGAAAACATCAAAAATGCCGCAATCAAGGCGATTAAAGATGGCTATAACAAATACACCCCGACCTCCGGCGCCCCAGAATTAAAAGAGGCCATCTGCGAAAAGCTTCTCAAAGACAACAAGCTGAAATACGGCACCTCGCAGGTTATTGTGTCGGCGGGCGCAAAACAGTCTATCCTGAACGTCGTACTCGTGTTATGCGACGCAGGGGATGAAGCGATTATCCCTGCCCCGTATTGGGTGAGTTATCCGGAAATGGTCGTTATGTCCGGCGCCAAGCCGGTTTTTCTAAAAACCACCGCGAAGGAACAATTCAAGATTACCAGGGAGTCGTTAGCCAAAGTAATCACTCCACGCTCCAAATTGCTCTTTATGAACAGCCCCAGCAACCCGACGGGCATGGTCTACACGGAGAAAGAGCTTCGGGATATCGTTACTTTTGCGGTAGAAAAGGGGCTGTACGTTATTTCAGACGAGATTTATGAAAAAATCCTGTATGACGGCGCCCGTCACGTTAGCCCGGCTTCATTTAGTGACGAATGTTATAAAAAGGTCATCACCGTAAATGGGTTTTCAAAGGTATACGCAATGACCGGTTGGCGGTTAGGCTATGCCGCCGGACCGGAAGACGTCATCAAGGCCGCTACCAACATCCAGGATCATACTACCTCCGGCGCAAACTCCGTCACCCAGATGGCCGGATTGGAGGCACTCAAGGGTAGCCAGGATTCGGTAAGCGCGATGGTCTGCGAGTTTGACAAACGAAGAAAATACGTTGTCAATCGATTAAATAATATAGCGGGCGTATCGTGCCTGATGCCCCCGGGCGCATTTTACGCATTCCCTGAAGTATCAGCCTTGTACCAAAGGAAAATAGCTGGACAATCGGTTACGAACTCATTTGACCTGGTAAACCTGCTCCTCGAAAAAGTGCAAGTGGCATTCATCCCCGGCGCCCCCTTCGGCGCGGACGAATACATCAGGATATCGTATGCAACGTCCATGCTGAACATCGAAAAAGGTATGGACCGCTTCGAGAAATTTTTGAGCAATGGATAGCGCCAACAGAACGAGCCTGAAGGGTAAAGAAAGAATATCTCAAACCCGAGAGAGAAAAACAGCGGGTTTGCCGGGTAAAGTTTGTCACCATTATTTGTGGGGTAATAGCGGCGAGCAGACTCAAATATACTGAGACTTATGGGAGTCAGTAATTCCCAATGTACCGTTTATTAAGGAAAAGCGAATGTCGAACAAGGAATATTGAATGTCGAAGTGAAAAACAAAAACTTCATCATTCCTTGCTTTATACCATTCGCTTTCAAAGATTGAAGAACAACCTGTAGTGGGCAGTCGCTACTACCACTCTGTAGTTTTAAAGCAAATGGGTATTGGATTTGAACTTCGTTATTCGATATTCCTTGTTCGATATTCGATATTCGCTTTGCTTAACTTTGATATTAACTTTCCCCTAACAAACGGTATGTTAGTAATTACTGCATCCCTATTGGGTGTTTCGGGGATAGTTTACTCTGAGATTTGGCATGGTATCGCTTACAGAACGCCTTTTGGTGGGAAAAATTTCTCTATGAAGCTTTGTAGTTTTACGATGAGGATTTTTATGAATGCTATCTCCTCTTTCTGGGCTTCAAGAAAAGTCTCAATTTGTGTCAGTTTTTTCTGGTGACTCCAGAGTATTCGGCCCATAATGCCCATCAAAGAAATGGCAACGGTTATGAAAAGCCCTAACATCCATTGAAGGACGTCAAACCGCCCATCAAACCGCTTCTCAAGCGCCTTCTGCCCCTCATCTAATCTTTTTATTTCAGTCCGTAATTCGGTTACATCGCTATGAATAGTTGCCCGTAATTCGTTGACTTCGCCACGGATATTTGCCCGTAATTCATTTATATCACCACGGATAGTGGTCAGCCCCTCAATTATCTCTCTGTCGCTGATTCTTGACGCAGTTTCTATCGCAAAGGCAGTGGCATTAGCGAAAAGTGGAACGAGAATGAATAGGAGTATAATGATTTTTTTCATGTTAAAAGTCTAGCCATGTGACTAGGTGTTGTCAATAAAAAAACTGCTACAGAAGGAGGTAGCACTTCGTTCTGCAAGTGAATGCCGCTGATGGCTTCTTTCTATACACACCGGCTTCCACTCTTCCCAACCCGGCGATTTGATTGACTTTTCAAGCCTCTACGGCATATTTCAACCGTAAGCTTACCAACCGTTTAAAAAATAATTAATCCCGTCAAATGCGTCAAAGGCGATGTAATCAACGTCCAGATAACCATCATCAACCTGCTGGACCGCTGCGCCTCCCGCAACGATACGGGGATAAATTGCCTTCTTTTGCGCCAGTTGGCGGATTTCGTTAATGGCAGGCAGGCAAACGGTCATCAGGCTCGACACACCAATAACGTCGGCCTTCTCTCTGACAGCCGCCTCAACGAAGACCTCAGGAGGCACGTCTTTCCCCAGATTAATGACCTTTATGCCGGACATCCTTGAAAGGGTGGCTACGAGGTGTTTGCCCAGGTCGTGAACGTCGCCCTGGATGGTACCGATGACGAGCGTCTTTGTTTTTGTTAATGATTTATTGGCTACTTCATACATGTTTGCAATCAGGTCCATGTGGCCTTCAAGCTTCCGGGCTATTACCTGGTCTATGACCTCGGACATGGCGCGTGAGGCAAGTAGCACGTCAAGGAGCTGGAAATTTTCCGTGGTGCATTTGTCTTTAAGGGATTGAAGCGCCGGGATTAATCCCTCATTTATGATCGTTTTTGCAGGGATTCCCAAGGATATCAATAGGTCTGCCTCGGCTACGGCGTCCGTGTTTTCCCCCGCTTCCACAAGCATAGCCAATCGAGAAATATCCGCCATAGGCATTATGCGTCACGTAAGCTGTTGATGACGATACCGGTAATTAGCTTGGGATAGAAGTACGTTGATTTGGGTGGCATTACCTTGCGCGCCTCTGCAATTTCCCTTACCTGCTCAATACGGGTGGGTCTGAGAAAGAAGGCCAATTGGTACTCGCCCGAACGTACCAGGGAAACGGCTTCTGTTTCTTCCTTTACGTATTTCACGTAATTTTTCAGGGATACATCATTGGAAGTTATGCCCAAAATTTTGTTGATAATCAAACCATGAAGAATGCCAGCGTCCAGACTCTTCCATTCCGGATGGGTATTGGAAAATACGGCGTCCAGCGACTTTGGATTAATTAACCGCAATTTATAATAGGCGTCCGTCTTGCCGACGTACATTACGAAGGCATTACCGCTGATTTCACCGTTAAGCCTCGACATGAAATCCTCCACCTTGCACCCTTTATCCAATGGTTCAACATGAAAAGATTCTTTGAGTGTTGGGATAATCCGCTCGAAGCAGCGTTCGTCAATATTCCGCAACAACCGGTGCGCCGGGAGGATTTTTAAGCCGGGGTTGCTCATAGAAACACATACCATCATCACATAATCAAAAGGCATATCGTCTTTCAACTTGCCGTTTTCCTTGCGCATTTGCTCTTTGTAAACCAACGAAGTCTCATAGCGGTGATGCCCGTCTGCGATAAAAAGCGGCTTTTCTTTCATGAGGGTAACGAGGGTATCGACGGCCTTTTTTTCCTTTATTACCCAAAGTCTGTTCTTTACCCCGGTGTCATCAACAAAACTCATCGCCGGTTTTGTGGCAGTCAGCGTTGTTAAATAGGTATCGACGGTGTTATTTTCGTCGGGGAAAAGCGCGAAGATAGAGCTGAGGTTGGCCTGGCACGATTGCGTGAGTTTCAAGCGGTCGGCCTTCGGTCCGGGAAGTGTTTGCTCGTGCGGGTAGATATATCCCTTGTCAAACGGTTCGAGCTTTACCTGGGAAAGAAAACCCCTGCGGACAAACCATTGGTTATCCACGAAGAATTCCTGCTCATACACGTAGATTGCCGGGGCGTCTTCCTGTTTCAACACCCCATTTTTCTTCCAGGTGTTGAATATTTCCGCGGCACGGGTATATTTATTTTCATTTTCCGTATCGCCGGATAGGTCTTTCCCCAGATCCAAACGAATGATATTATTAGGATGCATCTGATAATACCGTTCTTGCTCCTGGGGTGAAATAACATCGTACGGCGGCGTTACAACGGCCGAAACGTCTGCAATAATGTCCTGATTGTATCGTAGTCCTCTGAAAGGTTTTATAATGGCCATAGTAGTTTAATAGTATTAGTATCTTCCCAATAAAATGTTGACGATGTTAGCAAAAAGGTCTTTTCGTATATGGCAAACCCACGGGTTTGCTTGTTTGCGCATGGAGGAGCAAGGCTGAAGCCTTGCCCTACGAATTTCAAGCCTTTGTAGAGACGCATGGTGACGCGTCTCTACATTAGGCAGCAACGAATGATCGCCAAAGGCATACTGCAACAATTGGCGTTCACAATTTAAATCAAAAAAAACTCTTAAGTGCCTTCCTCCCAGGAAGCAAGGTACTTTACCTGTGCTTTGGTAAGCTTGTCAATGGCGATTCCCATTGATTGTAATTTCAAAGTTGCTACCCACTGATCAATATCCTTGGGTACTTCATAGACCTGGGGTAACAACTTGCCTTTGTTCTGCATTACATATTCCGTGGAGAGCGCCTGGGTGGCAAAGCTCATATCCATGACGCAAGCCGGATGACCCTCAGCCGCCGCAAGGTTGATAAGACGTCCCTCGCCCAGCAGATAAACTGATTTACCGTCTTTGAGTACGTATTGGTCCACAAAATTACGGATCGACCTGTTTACCTTTTTTGCCAGTTTTTCCATTGCCTCAATGTCGATTTCCACGTTAAAATGGCCTGAGTTGCACACCATTGCGCCATTTTTCATAACCGCGAAATGTTCTTTTCTCAGTACATGAATGTTTCCGGTCAGCGTACAGAACAAATCGCCGATTTTTGCCGCTTCACTCATCGGCATTACCATAAACCCATCCATAGCTGCTTCCAGGGATTTAATCGGATCGATTTCCGTGACTACGACGTTTGCGCCCATACCCTTTGCGCGCATGGCAAATCCTTTTCCGCACCAGCCGTAACCGGCAACAACAATAACCTTGCCGGCAATCAGCATGTCCGTTGCGCGGATAATCCCATCAAGGGTAGACTGTCCGGTGCCGTAGCGGTTGTCGAAAAGATGTTTCGTGTCTGCATTATTAACGGCAATTACGGGGAACTTCAGTGCGCCGTCTTTTTCCATGGCCTTCAGCCGTATCACGCCCGTGGTGGTTTCTTCCATACTGCCGCAAATATTAGGGATGAGTTCCTTGCGGTCCTTATGAATGGCTGAAACCAGGTCTGCGCCATCGTCCATCGTAATGGTCGGCTTGTGGTCCAGCGCTGCGATAAGGTGTTGATAATAGGTTTTGTTATCCTCGCCTTTGATAGCGAAGACAGGGATGCCGTAGTCTTTAACAAGGGATGCGGCTACGTCGTCCTGGGTTGACAAGGGATTCGACGCGCACAGCACCACGTCAGCGCCACCCGCCTTGAGTGTCCTTACCAGATTAGCCGTTTCAGCCGTCACATGGAGGCAAGCGGACATCCTCGACCCTTTCAACGGTTTTTCCTTTTCAAAGCGTTCCTTCACTTGTGCCAGGACTGGCATATCATTACTGGCCCATTCAATACGTTTCTTACCACCAGGTGCAAGACCTACATCTTTCACATCATGCTTCATGAACTCTCCTTTTTTCTAAATAAACTATATCACACACTAAAACTTATCAATAAATTTCTTTGTCTTCTGAAAGCCAGTCCATCCGTGCCTTTCTATAGTCTTTTTAATGCTTTTCTCAATACCTGTTCCTTCAATTTTCTAAACTTTTTTGTCTCCCAGTAATGCCTCAGGCATCGAAGCCGGAATTCCACCAGAGCCTTGTAGTTCTTATAGGCCGTGGGCTTTCCTTTTTTTACAATCTGGTATAACAGCAAAGGGGCGGCTTCGTTTAAAAAGGCAACATCTATCTGCTCGGTTTTGAAAAAATCCATTACGGCATCATAAATACTATTTTTGTCATAGGTACTGTTTTCAAAATAAACGCCGATATCGATATCGCTGTCAGCACGGAAATTTTCCGTAAGGACAGAGCCGAACAGAAATATTATATCCGCCCCAATAAGGCTCATTAACCTTTCATAATCTTTGTTGAGTATGGTGTCCTTTGTCAGCACTTAAACCACACCTTTTTATTTTGTGAACGCATTGTTAGCAGCGACACGTTTTTGTCCCACAAAAAATCAGGGTTCTGGCTGCAAGCCTGAACCCGCCGGAATTATTCCAAAAGTTTTTTAAACTGCGTTACCAAATCCTTATCTAATGCCTCCAGACACGCCTTAATAGCGTCTTTTATATTTTCAATAGCATCCTCTTTTAGAATGCAGGACAAACCTAAATCTCTGTGATAGATTGACACGCATCGAAAAACGCATAAGCACTGAAAGCTAGAAGTTGGATTTTGCGTCTCTCCTCCAACCTCTAGCTCTTCAGGTATTTACTTTCCTTGCGTTCTTTGTGGTCTCAGTGGTGATGAACCATATATTACGGTTTAAACACCAGCCGCCTTTCGCAGGGCGTCAACCATGTCCGTCTTTTCCCAGGTAAAGGTATCCTCTGAACGTCCGAAATGACCATGCCGGGCCGTAATCTTGTAAATAGGCCTTCTCAGATTCAACCGCTTGATGATACCGCTGGGGGTCATGTCGAAAACCGTTTCGCAAATCTGCGTAAGTTTTTCATCAGGTATCTTACCGGTGCCTTCGGTTGTAATGTTGACGGCCAGGGGTTTTGCCACACCAATGGCATAAGCCACCTGAGCCTCACACCGGTCGGCCAGACCAGAAGCCACAACATTCTTTGCAACGTGTCTGGCTGCATAACAGGCGCTGCGGTCAACCTTCGTTGGGTCTTTCCCCGAAAAAGCGCCGCCGCCGTGACGTCCCCATCCGCCGTAAGTGTCCACGATGATCTTCCTCCCCGTCAACCCGCAATCCCCCTGGGGACCGCCGATCACAAAGCGTCCCGTTGGGTTGATATGATAAATTGTATTGCTGTCCAACAAATTCGCCGGAACCACCTGCTTGATAACCTTTTCTATCATATCCGCCTTGATCGTTTCATGTTTTACATCAGGGGAATGCTGCGTTGAAACGACAACCGTATGCACCCTTATGGGCTTGTTGTCCTGATATTCAACGGTTACCTGCGACTTTGCATCAGGCCGCAGATACTTGATCACTCCCTTTTGCCTCAACTCAGCGTGCTTTATGATAATCCTGTGCGCGAGCATGATAGGAAGCGGCATCAGCTCAGGCGTATCGTTGCAAGCGTAGCCAAACATCATACCCTGATCACCGGCGCCTTCTTCCTTGTAAAGACCTTCACCGCTAACACCCTGTGAGATATCCGGCGATTGCTTGCCTATGCTCGTAAGAACGGCACAGGTGTTGTAATCAAATCCCATAGAAGCGTCGGTATATCCAATCTCCTTTATCGTACTCCTTACAATATCAGGAATATTTACGTTTGCCTTTGTGGTGAATTCACCGGCAACGAAGGCGATTCCCGTCGTCACCAACGTTTCACATGCAACCCTGCTCATAGGGTCCTGCGCAAGCATGGCGTCCAGTACCGCATCAGATATCTGATCGGCAATCTTGTCCGGATGACCCATAGCTACTGATTCTGAAGTAAATAAATGCCTACCTTTCTTCATACAGATACTATCCTCTCCTTTAATAAAGTTTTTCTTAACACGTTCAAATTACGTTCCGTAGCACCCCTTTGTTCCTCTACTACCAACTGCGCCCTCTTACCCATTTCCAAAGCCTCGTCCTGATGTTCAAGTAAGTAGGTGAGACTATCAAAAAACGACGTTTCATCCTGAACGATCTTGATGGCGTTAGCGTTTCTTAATAACGGCACCTCCTCATGAAAATTAAACGTATGTGGGCCGATGATGACTGGTTTTGCCAGTCCCGCAGGCTCCATCATGTTCTGGCCGCCTTGAGGCACAAGGCTCCTTCCAACAAATACGTAATCAGCGATGCTATATATTGTTTGCAATTCACCCAGGGTATCGACAAGAATAACCGTTTGACTCGGCAAACGCCCTTGCTCTTCTGCCGTTACCGGAAAGAGACCTTTATCGAGCAAGGTCTTTCTCGCCACTTTTAGCCCCATGGACTCTATCAGCCTGACAACGTCATTGCACCGCTCAATGTGCCGCGGCGCCAACGCCAGTCTCAGATTAGGATATTGGGAAGAAATCCGCTTAAAAATTCTGAGAATGATTGCCTCTTCACCCTCATGGGTGCTGCCGCAGACAAAAATTTTCTCTTCTTTCTTTATTCCGAATAAATGCAGTAACCGCGCCTTTATGTCTTCAAGGACAGAAGTTACTATATTGTCATACTTCATATTCCCCGTGACGAATATCTGTTCATCGGCTATGCCGATGGCCTTAAGACGGACTGCGTCTGCCTTCGTTCTGGCGCAAAAAACATTTTCTTTTTTTGTCAGGCTTTCAAAGAACCCGCGTGATATTTTATTCAACACGCGGTACCATCTCATAGATTTTTCCGATATCCTGGCGTTTAACAGCGCCACGGGAACACGCCGCCGCGCCAACGCCATGAGGAAATTCGGCCATATCTCCAACTCGGCCAAAATTACACAATCGGGCCGTATGGCGTCGAGAGATCTTTCAACTACCCAACTAATATCCAGCGGAAAATAAAAGATAACTTTTCTAGGAAAATACTTTCTTGCTACTCCCTGTCCGGTGGTGGTATTGGTGGATATCACTACATCCCAATTATTAAACTCTTTTTCAAGAGAATTTACAAGTGTTTTTACCGTAATAACCTCACCAACGGAGGCACAGTGTATCCAAACACAAGGCCGCTTCTCTTTTCTATTACCAATATGGCCCAGGCGTTGTGCCAGACCCGTGCGGAAGCGATTGCTCAATAAGAGTTTTGGAAGAAGGTATGGTGAGCTTACGGCAAGAGCTGTTACGTAAGCAGCGTCAAAAATGGTGGACATGCTGAAGGGTGTAGGTAAGTTTTCAAGATATAGTTGTGTCCATCAACAGGCCATCAGATCGATGGCCTGTTGATGAGTTTTTTTACCACAATTTACAAATATCAATTTACTTTAGAAATAACTAACTCTGAATAATCAAGCCCGATATCATTAACCTGGAAGTTATCCCGTCCTGCCGCAGCACTGCTTGAATTTCTTGCCGCTGCCGCAAATACAGGGCTGATTTCTACCGACCTTAACGCCAGCCTTAATCGGGTCTAGTTTCGGAGCAGGCTTTGACGGTGAATTCTCCACAGTCCCGCTCTCTGTGCTGATCGCGGCAGGAGATTCGTGTATCTTTTCCAGCCCTGAAACTTCCTGATGGACGAACTGCTCCGGATGCCAGATATCCTTTTTTTCCTCGTCTTTTACCAATTGCAACTTAAATATGAGGTCCGTCACCTCGTCCCGTATGGCCAAATTCATGCATTCAAACATGCCCAACGCTTCTCTTTTGTATTCAATCTTAGGGTCTATCTGCGCATAACCCCGGAGACCGATGCCGGACCTCAGGTGGTCCATTGCATAGAGGTGATCCTTCCACTTGGTGTCTATTTTTTCCAATAAAAGAATCTGGGCGATTTTTTCCACCCCTTCTTCGCCAAGAAGGGCTTTTTTCGCTTCGTAGGCGTCCATAGCCTTTTTCTTCAAATGTGCTTCCACGTTGCCGCGCGTCTTATCCGTAACCTCATTTAAATCAATTTCCAACCCAAACTTTAGCTTAAACCACGAGGCGATGTCGAACGGCTCTTCCTCTTCAGTGCGATGCTTTGTATCAAAGGCTACTGCCACCATTTCCTCTATACAATCATCAATCATCCTGGTAATGTATTCACGCAGGTTCTTGCCTTCAAGTACGTCCTGCCGCAACGAATATATGGTTTTTCTCTGCTGGTCCATAACCTCGTCATAATCAAGCAGGTGTTTACGTATCTCGAAGTTGTGCGCCTCTACCTTTTTTTGGGCGCGTTCGATAGACCTTGAGACCATCGAATGCTCAATGGCCATGCCGTCTTCCATACCAAATCTTTTGAGAAGCGAACTTATCCGTTCAGAGGCAAAGATACGCATGAGATCATCCTGCAGGGACACATAAAAACGGGAAGAACCCGGATCGCCCTGTCGGGCTGCGCGGCCACGAAGCTGGTTGTCAATACGGCGCGCCTCGTGCCTCTCCGTTCCCAATATGTGCAATCCGCCGATGGCGGCAACTCCCTCACCGAGGACAATGTCGGTGCCGCGTCCGGCCATGTTCGTTGCGATGGTAACGTTTCCACGCTGGCCCGCCTTTGAGACAATGTGCGCTTCCTTCTCGTGCTGTTTTGCGTTTAACACCTCATGTTCAACGCCTTCTCTCATGAGCTTCTCACTAAGAAATTCAGATTTCTCAATAGAAACCGTTCCAACAAGTATCGGCCTGCCTACTTTATGTATTTCAACAATTTCCTGGATGACGGCGTCATATTTTTCTTTTTCCGTCCGGTAAACGCGGTCCGGGAAATTGGTGCGGCTCATGGGTTTGTTTGTCGGGATGGTAACGACTTCGAGCTTATATATTTTATCGAATTCCACGGCTTCCGTCATCGCAGTACCCGTCATCCCGGCCAGTTTCTTATATAAACGATAGAAATTTTGGAGCGTTATGGTGGCCAGTGTCTGATTTTCCTCTTTTATGCGCAGGCGCTCTTTTGCTTGTGCAGCCTGGTGTAAACCATCACTCCACACGCGTCCGGTCATCAAACGTCCGGTAAATTCATCCACAATGATAACTTCACCATCCTGAACGATATAGTCCCTGTCCTTTTTGAAAAGGTGATGCGCCCGAAGCGCTTGTTCAATATAGTGCGGCCATTCCATATTTGCGCCGGTATAAAGGCTATCTACGTTGAGCTGACGTTCCACCTCTTCGGTGCCTTCTTCGGTCAGATGCGCAGCGCGCTCCTTTTCCTTTATCTCGAAGTGCTTTCCAACCTTTAACTGCCCGGCAACTTTGTCTGCTATATAATATTTTTCTGTGGACTCTTCCGCGGGGCCTGAAATGATAAGCGGGGTTCTCGCCTCGTCAACCAAAATACTATCCACTTCATCGACAATGGCATAATTCAATCCCCGGCTAATTTGAACCTGCTCTTCCCTGTTTATCCGCATATTGTCACGGAGATAGTCAAAGCCAAATTCGTTGTTTGTACCGTAGGTGATGTCACACAGATAAGCTTGCTTTTTACTCTCATAATCCTGGTTTGCCTGAATAGCCCCGGCGGTTAACCCCAGGTATTCATACAATGGGGACATCCAGTCCCGGTCACGCTTTGCAAGATAATCGTTTACCGTAACGATATGCACGCCCTTGCCCGTTAAGGCGTTTAAATAAGCAGGCAGCGTAGCAACCAGGGTCTTTCCTTCTCCCGTTGCCATTTCAGCAATTTTCCCCTGGTGCAACACCATACCGCCGATAAGCTGCACGTCAAAGTGGCGCATGGTGCGGTTAGGGCTATCGGCGTTAGGGGCAAGGAGTATCCTCCGGCTTGCTTCTCTGACCACGGCAAACGCCTCCGGCAGGACGTCGTTGAGCGTTTCTCCCTTTGCCAGTCTCTCCTTAAACTCATTCGTCTTGTTACGCAACTCAGCTTCCGTTAAGGTCATTAATTTAGGCTCAAGTGAATTAATGTGGGCCACAATGGGCCGGATACTTTTTAATATCCTGTCATTTGATGTTCCAAATAGTTTCGTTATAAAGCTCATAATGTAATAATGCCTTTTGTTTTAATTTTTAAATTTGGCCTTTGGCAAATTTACCATAGAGAGCGAAGAGGCTCTTCGCGCTACAACAATTTCAAGTATTCTAAGCAAATGTGAATAGCTATGTCAAGGCAATGTTTTAAGGGACAAAATGAAAATGAAAGAAGGCTGTTAAAACATTACGTTTAACAGCCTTCTTGATAAGCAAAGTTCTAATTGGTAATTGAGTCAGACCACTTCGCCGTGTGTATTCCACACAACGCTAACACTCGCCTTTCCATCATGGTGAGCGTTGTAAAGCAGCCTCCAACTGTAAGCGTCATGTCCATTAGAACAGCCCTTTGACTTTTCCTGTTTCAACATCCACGTCTACACGGCGGAATGCGGGATCTGAGCTCGTTCCCGGCATAAGTTTAATATCCCCCGCCATCGGCACAATAAACCCTGCGCCTTTAAAGGTCAATACGTCTTTAATACGCAGCCTCCAGTTCTTTGGAGCACCTTTGAGGTTTGGATTGTCGGTAATGGAAAGATGCGTCTTAACCATGCACATCCCCATTTTTGAAACGTCAGGGTCGCTGTCCAGCGCCTTGATCTTGTTCGTAGCCTCCGGTGTATAATCAACGCCATCTGCGCCGTAAACCTCTTTTGCAATCTTTTCGATACGGTCCTTTATTGGGGCGTTCAATTCATAAAGAAACTTGAAATTCGTTGGTTGATTGCATGCGTCAATTACCGCATCAGCAAGCTCCACGGCGCCTTCTCCGCCTTTTAGCCAGTGATACGACACGGCAACACGGGCTCCAGCCGCATCGGCTATCTTGCGAATTATATCAATTTCTGCCTTCGTATCCGTATGGAAATGATTAATACAAACCACAGGATTAATACCAGACTTCCTTACCGTTTCGATATGATGAACAAGGTTTGCCGTACCTTTTTCCACCCATCCAACGTTTTCTTCTTTGTAGCACGCATCCAATGGACGCCCTGGCACCGGAATCGGCGCGCCACCGTGGCATTTCATAGCGCGAACGGTGGTAACAATTACCGCTGCATTGGGACGATGTCCGGAATAACGGCATTTCAGATTCCAGAATTTTTCGAATCCGATATCTGCCCCGAACCCCGATTCGGTCACATGGTAATCGCCCAACTTCAGGCCGATCCTGTCTGCAATAATAGAGGACTGGCCAATAGCAATATTGGCAAATGGCCCCGCATGAACAAATACCGGCTGTCCCTCGATTGTTTGCATAAGATTTGGATTAATGGCGCTTGCCATCCACGCCGTCATCGCGCCTGCTACTTCAAGATCGGTAGTTGTCACCGGTTTGCCTTTTTTGTCATAAGCAACAATCATTCTCCCTATCCGCTCACGCATATCCTTTAAATCATTTGCCACAGAAAGGATCGCCATAAGCTCGGAAGACACGGCAATAGCAAACCCGGATTCCATCATATAGCCATCCATCTTGCTGCCGATACCGATGATTATCTTCCTCAGTGATTGCGCGCAAAAGTCGATAATCCACTTGAGTTCTATCCTGTCCGGGTCGATGTCGAGACGCTTCAAATTACTTTTTGCAAGCCGTTCGTCATCATAATTCGATTCATGCTGCAACCGGGAAGTAAGCGCAACCATACCCAGGTTGTGGGCATTGATGATGGCATTGATATCCCCAGTCAATCCAAGAGAAAAAGGCGTTAACGGAATACACTGAGAAAGACCGCCACCTGCTGCAGATCCCTTGATATTCATGGTTGGGCCGCCTGAAGGTTGACGGATAGCGCCAACAACTTTTTTGCCTCTTTTCCCCAAGCCTTGTACTAATCCAATAGTGGTGGTCGATTTTCCCTCTCCTAATGGGGTAGGTGTAATGGCGGTAACGTCAATAAATTTTCCATCAGGCCTATTTCCAATTCTTTTTAACACCCTGCTGAAGTCAACCTTTGCCACGTAATGTCCATGGGGGAGCAGTTCTTCCTTTTCCAATCCCAATTGCTCTGCCAACTGGTATACCGTTTTCATTCGTGCTTCGGAATCTTCTGCTATTTCCCAATCTGCATGTTTGGTGGGATCTAATGCCATTGTTTTTTCGCCTCCTTCTTAAAATATGATAACGTATTTATGATTATGTTAAATAAATTCCAAACATCTTTAACTACAACTATTTACACACAATAAACAACACTATCGTAATCGCGCTGGCTAGCATTTCATTTATCCTCGAACATCTAACTTTAGTCCGTGAATTATACTAATAAAATGATGAAGGTCAAGAAAAATGATATGCCCCATTTTAAAAAGAATTAGCGAAACCACAGATTTCACAAAATTACGCAGATAAAAAGTCAGCCGGTATAAATAATTTTGTTGACAAACTATTACATAAAGTATATAAAA
This sequence comes from Candidatus Brocadiaceae bacterium, assembly GCA_015661205.1. Classification (GTDB taxonomy): domain Bacteria; phylum Planctomycetota; class Brocadiia; order Brocadiales; family Brocadiaceae; genus JACVXV01. Next base: position 14,627 of record JACVXV010000003.1, on the reverse strand, counting down.
TGCAACGATTACGTCATAATTTAAAGAACTATCGGCGATAAGAATTGATGCATCATATCATCCAACTATAGTGACAGTTTTGAACCACACAGTTATAGAATAGCTACAAGCTGATTTTATTCTGATTAAAAAAATTATTTAGTGTAAACTACATTAAATTTGAACTTTGTGTAGTATGTAACTTACTGATATGTGCCAATTTGCGACAAGTTTTGCGTTCGGCATCGAATATTCAGTATAATTTAATTATTTACTTATACGAAATACTGTGGTATGGTATATGCGCTGCTGATATATTATAAAGTTGTACCAAGAAAGGAGGCATCCCAAACGGATGTAGAGTTACCAACGTTAGTAACTTGGTCGGCTTGGCTATTTGTAATTAAATATAACAGATTGTAAATTTGAGTGATGTATTTTTAAGTTTTTTTGAAAAGGAGGAATGTGAATGAAGAGTTTATACAAATGGGGACTAGCCTGTATGGTCTGTGGCACATTGGCAGGTATCGTTACGCCAACCTTTGCGCAAGAAGCAGCGCCTGCAATAATAGCGCCGGCAGAGGATGAAGGCAAGATGTCCAATTTCTTCAAGGGTATTGAAGTATCTGGTTTCGTAGACACTTATTATAGTTATAATTTTTCAAAACCTCACGATCAAAGGGGCAGCACAGGTAGCAACATACGCGATGATGATTCAAAACCGTTTATGGACGTGCGGGCCTTTGACAGGGAAAACGATTCCTTTACCTTGGACAACATAGAAATTTCCGTATTCAAACCATCAACAGAAAAGGATCCGGTTGGTTTTGGGTTTACAACAAATTATGGTGAGATTGCACAGAGGCTAACCTTCGTGCCGAGCGACGGACGTGTCGATGGCGCAAGCGGCGGCGATGATTTTACCGTAAGCCAGGGTTTTGTTACCTACAAGGCCCCGGTAGGCAAGGGACTTGATTTTAAGTTTGGTAAATTTGCCACCTGGATTGGCGCAGAGCTTTGGGAAAGCGTGGATAATCCGAACTTCTCACGTTCACTCCTCTATCAGTGTGCCATTCCCTTTACCAACACAGGCCTTGCCATGAGCTATCCTTTATTGGACCAGTTAACGGCGACTTTTTATTTGGTTAACGGTTGGGATACCTTCGTAGACAACAACAATTCGAAGACACTCGGATACCAATTTAATTATAAGATAAGCGAGAATACCGGCTTTATCGTTAATGGCAGCCACGGCGCGGAACAAGACGAGGACATTGTTAAAGATGCAGAAGGAAACTGGAGGCATTTCTGGGATCTTATCTTAGCATTCAAGCCACTACCAAAGACATCTGTTAACGTTAATTTTGATTATGGCACAGAGCAAGGCGCCGGTACGTACCTTACTGCATTGAATGACGACGATGGAGATGGCACACTAAACGGCTTTGACAGGGACGCTTCCAGCAGGAATGGTGAATGGTGGGGTATTTCTACCATCGTGGGTTATGATTTCACCGACTCTGTTGGCGTGGCTTTGAGAGGTGAATATTTTGAAGATGAGGATGGCGCAAGGTTAGCCACTCCTGATCTTGGCATTTGGGAAGCAACGTTCACAACAAACATAAAGATCAGACAAAACCTCCTGGTCAGGCCGGAAATCCGTTATGATCAGGCAGATCAAAGCATATTTGGCGGAAGTGATAATGAACTCACAACGGCAATTGACGTAGCCTATATGTTCTAAAAAGCAATATAACGGCAATTTCCCAAAATGTGTTTTACCAGAACCAGTTCAAGTGGAAGTGTATTGCTCATAATCCCCCTATATTTGCAAAGATATAGGGGGATTTTTTTATGCAGATTTCGTGACATTCAATAAAAAAACCGCTCTTCGTTTGTACTTCTGTTTCTTCACCCCGCCTTCTGACAAGACACTTAATTAAGAAAAGATTTTACCGGTAGACCTCTTAAAAACGAATTTGTATTGATTTATTCCTGTAAAGTGCTAATATACACATCCAGCCGGCCTTGAATAGGGATTTTCCTGTCTATTTCACGCAATCCGTACACAAAACAAAAGCAACTTTTGGCGCCATAAAATGAGGATAAAAATAACCCTCTCGGCAGATAAAGCCGGCATCATCGACTTCAACTACCAGCACCAGATACAGGCCATGATCTACGGTTTCCTATCCAGGTCAAACCCTGACTATGCTCAATGGCTTCACCAGCAAGGATTTGTTTACAAAAAAGACAAGAGGTTCAAGCTCTTTGTCTTTTCCGGCATAACATTCGACGGCCCAATCAAAATCACGCGTTCAATGAGTACAAACCGTTCGGGCAATTCAAACAGGCGGGATGGCTTTTCATTTAACGCATCTCAAACCAATCCCTTTACATTCTCCTTTCAGATCGCATCCCCGGTTGATACATTTATTCAGCACTTAATTGAGGGTATATTCCATGAAGGAAACAAGATAGTCCTTGGACGGCAAATGCTAAATATCCATCGGGTGGAAACCCTTCCTGATTCGTTGGATAATTCAAACAGTGCAAGCAGCTTAAACGGCTTGAACGGCTTAATCAGCCTAACCCTGCACCCCTTAGAATCACCCCTCTTTATTAAAAAGCCCATGCCTCCGGGCCAACAAGACGTCTACCTGTTCCCCGGAGACGAAGATTACAAAGAACTCCTTAATCAAAACCTCCTCCACAAATACGATACCCTTTACGGCAAACCCTTTGAAGGAGAACCGTTACAATTCGATTTCCATGCTATCAAAGGAAAATCTGTGAAACAATTTACCGTCTTTAAGAAAGGATTGGACGGCAGTACGAAATCCATCAATATAAAAGGGACACTACAACCTTTTACCGTAACCGGACAAAGAGAATTAATAAGAATCGGCCTTGAATGCGGCTTTGGACAAAACAATAGCATGGGATGCGGGTATGTGGAAGTGGTTCAAACGGTGAAAACCGATAAAACCGTTTGATCGGTTTAAACTATTTAATTGTTTTTACCGCTTAATCAGTTTTTGTTGGCTTGAACGGCTTATTCAGCTTGAACTGTTATTTTAACCAGAGGCAATCATGCCATTGTTTAGTTGGACGGGGAATCCTTGTGTGGGCTTTTTTATTTTCTAAATTGCTTGCATTTTGGTAATACATAAGTTACCTTTATCGTATTAAAAACAACTATTACGGAATGGATTGTTTACATAAAAGGTAATATATGAGACGTTTTTACACAAAAGGCATTTCTTTGCAGGAAAGAAAATTTTGGGAATTTATTAAGTCGGAAGGATGGACTATCCTTAGTACAAAAATTATTAAAGAAGGCATGCAATTCAAGAACTGGTCAAAGATTTTAAATAATTTAAAGCGAAAAGGATGGGTTGAGCAGTTAGAAAAAGGTAAGTATATTTTATCCTCAGTAATTGCATCTGATGAAATTAACTCTTTTTTAATTGGTACAGGATTAGTTGAACCTTCATCAATAGCGTATGGTTCAGCTTTGAATTACTACGGTTTAACGGAACAAATTCACAATACCGTGTATGTTCAAACTACAAGACGAAAAACATCCAAAAAATGTCTTAATGTTCAATACAGGTTTATTTGTGTTTCTTCGCACAAATTTTTTGGATTAAGAAAAGAGTGGAACGGGCGTGATTTTTATTTCATAACGGACATCGAAAAAACAATTTTAGATTGCCTTGATTACCCGGAATTTGCCGGGGGATTTACTGAGGCAGTTAAAGGGTTATATTTAGCTCAAGAAAAACTCGACAAGGAAAAGCTTTGGCAATATGCTTTGCAACTTAATAATAATACCGTTATTAAGCGTATTGGCTACCTATCTGAGATATTGGATTTGCATGGTTTTGAGGATTTTCGCGCACATGCCCAAAAAGTATTATTGCCAAGGTATACCCTATTAGACCCGATGTCCCCAAAAGTTGGGGCGTACCTCAGCCGGTGGAAGCTTTTACTGAATCTCAGTGATGAGGAGATAAAGGCAGTTGCGAGAGTTCAATATTAAGGATTTAAGGGAAAAGTCTAAGGAATGGGGCATCCCGATAGAGACGGTGGATAAGGACTGGGCGCTTGGACATTACCTTAATGGGATTTATCGAAATGAGTTTCTAAAAGATTGCCTGATTTTAAAAGGTGGGACGTGCTTAAAGAAACTCTATTTCAAGGATTACCGTTTCTCGGAAGACCTTGATTTCTCCGCCACAAAGCCACTTGATAAAAAGGTTGTGATAGCGTCGTTACAGGCAGTTCAAGAAATGGTATATCAGGATGTTGGAATTCGTTATGCTTCAATAAAAGATAAAGAATTGCTTTTTAACGATTTATTGATGGGATATTCGTTTATCCTACCTTTTTGGGGAATTAATCATCCAACCAAAAAGCAGACAGCCCCAAGCCGATGGACAACCTCAATAAAGATTGAAATTTCATTAAGAGAAATAATTTTGCTACCGCATATTTCTCACGCAATACACCATCCATACTGCGATAGTTACAAAGTAGTGGCGGAAGTAAAAGGATACCATTTGATGGAAATATTTTGTGAAAAACTACGTGCCCTTTTGCAACGGTCGTACTCTGCGCCACGAGACTATTACGACCTATGGTGTATTAGCGTGAATTACCAGGACAAACTATCACCCGGTAATATTCCCTCCTTTTTTCAACAGAAATGTTCGATCAAAAACATTGCTTTTGAAGGTGTTGAATCATTTTTTACAGAGAGACGGCTTAAGCAAGTAAAGATGCAATGGCAACCATCATTGGGTAGCCATTTGAGCGAGTTACCAGATAGTGACCGCGTTTTAGATGAACTAAGAAACGCTTTGGGAAAGATTTTTTCTTGAGAATACTTTTCGATCAATTAATGAGCAATAAAGGACTTACCCCCTATCCTTATCAGGAAGAAGTTGCGCAACATCTTCTTGACGGCAGAAATATTTTCCTCCGCGCTCCTACTGGAAGCGGGAAAACATGGGCTGCTATATTGCCGTATCTTTGGGCTAAAAAACAAGGCACGGCGTTTGTAGATAGATTAATTTACGTCTTACCACTTCGAACATTAGCTACTACCCTTTACGCTGAAACTGCAGAGTGTTGCAAAAGGGTTTTCAGGGTAGTGTGTGACCCAAGCGCCCGTACGGGTGAGAAAGACGAACTTGTCATAACAATACAAACCGGCGAGCAAAAGGATGATCCCTTTTTTGAAGGCGATGTGATATTTACAACCGTTGACCAGTGCCTTTCTTCTTATCTCAATTGTCCTGTATCCCTTCCGCAGAGAGTCGGGAACATCAATGCCGGGGCATTACTTGGAAGTTTGGTTGTGTTTGATGAGTTTCATCTTTTAGAGTCTGACAAAGCAATGAGAACGGCCGTAGAGATGCTGGATAGGCTTCAACCTTTTTCCCAGTTTGTCGTCATGACGGCTACACTTACAACGAAAAGTCTGGATTTATTAAAAGAGGTACTTGGAGGACAGCTTGTCAGCCTAACTCCTGACGAAGTAATGAGTTTGCCGTCTCACAAAGAAAAAAAACGTGTATACCGGTGGATAAACAGGCCACTCGCTATCAACGACGTCCTTGAGCATCATAATGGTAAACGTTCTATCATCATCCTCAACACCGTTACAAGGGCGCAGAATATTTACGAAGAAATGACAAAACGCCTGGAAGGTAGCACCATCAACGTCTTCTTGCTTCATAGCAGGTTTTACTCAGAAGATCGAAAAAAGGCAGAAGACAAACTCAAGGGTTGGTTTGGAAAAGAAGCCACTAAAACGAATGTAATCCTGGTAACCACGCAGGTTGTTGAGGCGGGGATAGATATTTCTGCGGACAATCTTCACACAGAGATTGCCCCTCTGAACAGCATTATACAGCGTGCCGGGCGTTGTGCAAGATATGAAGGTGTGCGTGGAATTGGAACTGCCTGGATTTATGAATTATTAACAAATAAAAAAGGCCTGCCGGATTTTGGACCCTATCAAGAGAACGACCAAAAGTCCTTGATTTCAGATACAAGGGAGGTTCTGGAACAGTTACCGGCGGATGGCGCAATCCTTGATTTTACAGCAGAACTTGAAAGACTTGATAAGGTGCATTCGAATATTGAGGAAAGGCATCTGAAATCGTACCGGCAAAATCAATACTCTTTAAAAACCAAGATTCACGAGGCTATGGACGGACGCAACGAAGTTGCCGTCAGGGAGTTGGTCCGGGATGTGGCATCCGTAAATGTGATTATCTGCAATGACCCTTATGTTTTGAAGTTTGATAAAGACAAATGGCCGAGGATGTTGTCAGTTCCCCGTTCGAGCCTTTATAAACTTTCTCAGTTTTTTGAAGAATGCCGTGATTCTGGGGAAAAGATTGCTTCGTATCCGGTTGATACCCCTAATATTATTGATGAAAGTGAAATGACCTTTGGATGGGAACAAATTACGTCAAAAGATCAGATCAGAAATGTTTCATGGCTTGTCGTTATAAATCCAGAGTTTGCTTCTTATTCCCCTGACATTGGCTTGAAAATCGGTGTAAAGGGGTGTTGCGAAGAGATCCGGTACTTCGAGAGGCGGCCTATTCCACGGTACAAAATCAGTTATGAAACTTACCGGGAGCATGTTCAAAGAGTAGTTGCTGAGTGCCGGGCAATGATGCCTTTTTATAGCAATGCAGCAACACAACTAGCCGAACGATATAAAATCCCAGCCAACCGATTAGAAACATTGGCCGATGTCTGTTGCGCCCTACATGATGTGGGAAAGCTCTCCATGAAGTGGCAGGATGGTGTAAGAAAGTGGCAGCACCACAAGAACCCTCAGAAGTTGACTGATGAACCCCTTGCTCATTCAGATTACGAGCCAGACATGGATTTTGAAGATAAGAAAAAATATCCGAAACAGCCGCCTCATGCTTCTGAAGGCGCATATTCAGTGGCAGGGTGGTTGAGAGGAAATTTTGGCGATAATGCTGTTGCAGCCTGGACGGCTATTGCAAGACATCATGGGGCATTTACGGAATCGCTGGAAAACTTTAAGCTTATTGACGGCGTAAAGAAATGGGTCGATGAAACATTGCCATCCTCCATTGGGGGTATTGCATTGACTGACAACCCCGATAGGCTTACCCAGGGTAACTTCCAAAATGATCTATTGATTTTTAGTGGCACAAACAGCGAAGATACCGGATTGTGGCCTCTTTATGTATTTCTTGTAAGAAGGCTCAGGCTGGCAGACCAAAGAAGCCAGAAAGGAGGGAAAGGATGAAGGTCATAGAAATTCCCAAAGGAACGGGGACTTATGCCGATTCCTTGAGGGCCATAGGCACCGCAGGCCTACTTGAAGAAGTAACCGGAGTTGGATCAATTATCCATGATATGGGCACTCATTTTCAAATCAAGCTCTCACCGGATGTGCCTGATGAACAGTGGAGACCACCGTCGCCTGGATTTTACTACATTTGGCGAAAAAGCAAGGAAAAGGAAAAACCTCAGGGTACGAGGGTGCTGGATTATGAAGAAGAACAAGGCCGGGTAAAAGCAAAGGAAAAGAGCAATAAAAAGAAAAAAGAAGCATTAAATAAAGCGCTTGAAGAACAAGGTTTATCTCCAGTTGAAAGCGTCAATCGTGAATACGGTCCTTCGGCAATCCTTGAGTCAATGCGAAAAGGCTGGAGTTCCGATAAAGACGTCTATCAATGGGTGATTCAAAATCCTGGAAAAACCCTCAAATGGGCACAGAGTGCGCTAATACCGCTTGGACAACTAGAACAACTTGAACATCCGGAAGTAAGCAACAGCCAGTTTTTTAATCCTTCATCAGGAAAAGGATTGCATGCAACCAAGACTATTTACAAATCGCCTAGCTCTATCAATAGTGAAGTAGTGGAGCCTTTTGCCGAATGGATGAAATTTAGAGGGGCTTCTGTTGCAATGCTTCCTTACCGTAATGGAGACGATTTTAAACTCTTCGTCATCGAGCCTGCTGAAATAGGGACGAAGGCGTTGTCCATACTCAGGGAAAAACTTCTCGATTTGAGGCTGTGGGGTGGGATACGGCTTGACATAGAGGCCGCATTGCGTCTGGTTGAAGAACTGATAATGCATTCGGACGTTGTACAAGATACTATGGGAAAGATCAGTTTGCGCGGGCGCAGACCTGCGGAGGTTGTGAGAGGATTACGGCAGGCATACTTTAAAGGCATGGGAACAGCGGCGGCATTAATGAACGACGCCTTTTTGCCCCTGCCAAGTTGGTTTAGAATTGATAGCAGTGAAGATGCAAATGCATTTTTGGGAATCATCCGGGAACATATTGGTTATTACGAAAACGGACAGAGGAAACAAGGCTCCCTAGGTTCGTTGGATGAGACCCATTCCGGCGATGTCCCTATTCTTCAACAATACAGAAAGTGGCTTACAACTGGTGGCGTGTCAGACCTGCTTGATTTTTTGACGAAATTTGCAGTTCATACTATGGAAAAACGCGGTAAAAAAGAATGGGTAAAAGAATTTTCTACTGAAAATCTAACTATACTTTTTGAAAGGGGGTACGGAATGAAAGAGATTGTAGAAAATGCGGGATTCTTAAGTGTTGCTTGGGCTATTAGAAATGCTACTATAACAGCCCTGTGGTTACAGCAACAAAACAACAAGAAATGGGATGTACGTTTCGGTCTAGCCCAAAAATGGAAGCAAAAAATTAAAGGAGGGGCAAAAGAATTTGTTCCGGTGTTGGCCGAGTTTGTTCAGGATTATAACTGGGAAGTGACAAACAGGCTTGAAGGTAAATATCATACCGTTTTAAAAGAAGACCTTGATCAGGTGATATCTCTTATCGAAAATAATGGGAAAGACCAGAGTGAACTAGTCGGTATGCTCCTTTTGGCCTATGGCTATGCAAGAGCGCCAAAGATTGAAACCGAAAATCCAAACACAATAATCAAGGAGGTAAAGTAATATGAAACTGCACTCTTTAAGTATTTCAGGTATCGTAACAATGAACATGCACGCCCTTAACAACGAAGGCAGCGAAGGCAACACCATGATGACACGTATGGTTGAAATTGTGGATGCAACAGGCAAGAATCATACGGTAAACGCCGTCTCAGGAGATATGTTCAAGCACATCCAGGCAGAACATTTGTTTATGGAGGCAAAAGGCGCCAATTCCACCAATCTGCCTTTATGTGCAGGCTGTGTAACATTTAATGCAAACAGGATTTGTGGTGATGAAACATTTACAAAGAATACTTTTAAAGAGGGCGCAGAGGATAGCGAAATCCTCTCTGAGGCAATCAAGAAGTGCATCATTGACGATGCTGAAGGGATTTTAATTACCAGCGAAATAGGCGGAAAGGGACGGTCCATTTCACGCAAGTCAGCCATTGAGTTTGGCTGGGTTGTGGGATGCCCTAATAACACACGAACAGAATCATACTTCCACGCCAAATATGTGCCTGAAGGCCGTGGAAAAGGCTCCGGCGCAGGAGAAAATCTTGGGCAGAATATCTTTCACCGTCCCGCGTCTTCCGGCCAATATGCTGTAGTTGCAAATATAGACCTATACAAAGTTGGACGAAATGACATTACCCTTGCTTATGTGGATGGTATTGATAGGTTGTCCAGAATAAAGGCGCTTTTGATGAGTGTCCTCAAGACCTTTATCAAACCAACCGGAGCGCATCGCAACACACAACACCCACACGTCCTTGATTTCACGGGCGTTGTAACCACATCTGCAAGCACGTTGCCTGCCCCAGTCCTAAGCGGACTGAATCCAAATTATCGAGATGAGATAAAAAAGATTGCCGGTAATCTCAATAGGATCACAACCGGCGACCCGATAGCAGTTACACCATTTGATGGACTGGCTGCATTTAGCGGGGTAATGGCAGATATCATAGGCACGGTTCAGCCTTATGGAGGCTAATATGGTTGAGGAAAAACTCATTGACCGGGGCATGGGAGAATGGCTCATTCTAAGCTATTTACCGGTGAGCCTTTTTTCCCTTCGAATGACCCATGCTACAAGCAAGGGTGGAAAGACGCTTTTGGTTCCAACTCCGTATACTTTTAAGATGACCTTAATTGATGCCTGTTTTAGGGTCTTTGATAAAAATAATGCCGAAATCAAGGCACGACAGGTATTCGATCTGATTAAAGGCTGCGAAATAAGATTCAGCCCACCGGCAGATTGTATCGTGCAGAATACCTTTATAAAAATTCGGCAGGAAGAAAGAGACGCTCCTAGAGGTTTCTATGGCTCCACCATTGCCTATCGGGAGTTCTGTTTTTACACCAATGGTGAACTAAAGGTGGCAATCGGGCTTAATGGTCTTTCAGAAGATGCAGTATCACTGATAAGAAGAGTGGGGGGGCACATTAATTGCATAGGGAAGAGAGGCTCTTTCTGGCAATATATTGGGGATTCGATTTGTAAAGGGAATCTTTCCGAAGGGTACACATTTCCACAGCCGGAAGAACGATTGCTGGCTGGCAAATTTCAATGGTCTCAATACCTGGATGATTTTGGGGAGATCTTGTGTAAAGACAAGGATGGATTTGATCGCATTAGCACCTATAGCAGCGGAAAAGTCGAACTTGGAAAGCATCGTATACTAAGAGAAACTGTTATCCCGTACAGCTTTGTACAGAGCAGCAAACACTTTACGCAATTTAAAAAAAGTATTTAAGTAACGAATGCGGTTGAATCTGCATGATAAAAAGCATCCTATCTATCCTGTTAAGCCCTGTTTTGATAGAGAAAATGAAAAAACATCACTGCTTTATAAAGTTGTACGAGTTTGTTGACTTTGATATAATGCCTTTGGAGGTAGATTATGACTGTTATTGATACCCTAGCGAAAGAGTTCTACTTGAACCCGAATAAACTTCTAAAAGAGAGTTTGAGGATATATCTTCATCAAAAACTGGCTAAAATTGAGGCAGATATATTTCTCATAGCGAAGAAATATGGTGTAAAAGACGTCTTTGCGCTTAATTCAAAGGCAAAAGAGGGGTTTATTAGAGAAGAAGTTGCATACGACGACTACTTTGCCCTTGATAATCTTGAGGCAGAAAGGGAGAACTTCGTGAACTGTTACTACACAGGGGATACGATGATTAAAGAAAATTTGGAAAAACAGACTATAAAAGAGCGAGACAAAGAAATCGTTTTAGAATTTAAGCGGAGGCTTACGGACGATATTCGAACTCTGGTAACCAAATTGATCGTCTTTGGGTCGAGGGCTAGGGGAGATGCGACTGAAGATTCAGACCTTGACCTTATTGTTCTGGTAACCACAAAAACGCCCGATATCGAAAAAAAAATGGATGACATTGCCTATAGGGTAATGTGGGATTATGACTTTAAACCCATGATTGCCCTCAAGGTCTTTACTGAGCCAGAGTTTAACGATGCCAGCGTCAGGGGCTTTTCCTTTTATAAGCATGTCCAGGAAGAGGGTGTCTCCGTATGATGGAAGAGGTTCAAAAACTCATAGGAAAGGCTGAACATGCCATTAAAGTGGCCGAAAGTCTGATGAATGGTGGTTATCCATCTGATGCAGCCAGCAAGATATATTACGCTGTTCGGGGAGGGCTGAATGATGGACTACGCAACACTGGACAACGATACCCTGGTAAATCTGCTTTTTACTGAAGATGACCGCTTGCCGCGTCAGGCGGTGGATGAATTGGTAAGGCGCGGTGAACGTATGATTGAGCCGCTCTCGAACATTGTGTTAGAAAAGGAGCGCTGGACAAAAGATAGACCGGAAATATGGGCGCCTATCCATGCCGTTTACATCCTGGGCGCTATCGGTACGCAAGAGGTTATTGCACCGCTTATGGCTGCGATAAAGTGGTCTGATAAATATAATATTGACTGCTTATTATACCCAAAACTGGCTGTCTTTTTATGACCAAGAGCAGATAAGGCAACGGCAGGAACGGTGGGAAAAAGAGCAGGACGCCTACCCGAAGCTCAACAAGAGAACTTATGAAGAAACTGAAGTGGAAGAGGCTGTGGAAAAGGATGTGGAAGAGGTATTAGAACCCATTGTTAACAATATGCCAAAAGTCGGACGTAATGAACCCTGCCCGTGCGGGAGCGGAAAGAAATACAAAAAGTGTTGCATGGGGAACGAAATAATAGAGCGCCGGGTATAGACAGGATGGATAAGATAAAAGGAAATACAATAGGACAACCCACCCCTGCACCCCATACGTGTTAAGTTGCGGCAACGCAAACTTCCTGCTTGTGGCTTACAACGGTACGAATGCCACCGGATATGAATCAATATAGCCCCGGAGGGGCGGTCTGTTTGTAGCAATGGAGTTGAAACATCATAAAAGCTCCGTAGGAGCGGCCTGATATATGCGTTCAGAAACTATGGATACTCAAATACCAACGTCGCTGCGCTTCACTGGCAGCCAGGTTAACTACTACTTCATCTGCAAAAAGAAGCTCTGGTATTTTTCCCACGGTATCTCGATGGAGCATACGAGCGACGCGGTCTACCTGGGTAAGCTGATCCACGAGACGTCTTATGAACGGGAGAAGAAGGAGGTTGAGATTGACGGTACCATTAAGATTGACTTCATCGGCAAGGACAGGGTTATTCACGAGGTGAAGAAGTCTGACTCGGTGGAAGAACCGCATATCTGGCAGTTGAAGTATTACCTCTGGTATCTGAAGCAGAAAGGCGTAGAAGGAATTACCGGTAAGATTAATTATCCAAAGCTCAGAAAGACCCTGGACGTGTTTTTGGAGCCGGGGGACGACGAGAAAATCCAGGCGATTCTGACTGGGATAAAAGGGATTATGGACGCCGAATTGCCCCCGCCGGCGGAGAGAATGAAGATGTGTAAGAATTGCAGTTATGGGGATATGTGCTGGATTTGAGTGAAACAGATCAAACTGATGAAGCAGTTTAAACAGCGCAAGCTGCGTATGCAGTTCAAGCCGCTAACCGTTTGAACTGATTGATCTGTTTAAACTGCTGGAATTGCTTTATCAATATAAACGGTTTAAACGGTTATTTCATGAAACAAAACTATTACATCTTTAACAGCGGTCGCCTGAAACGCCAGGATAATACCATCTTCTTTGAAAAGGAAGACGGTTCTAAGGTCGTAATACCCATTGAGAATACAGAAGCCCTCTACGCCTTCGGTGAGATCGACTTCAATACGAAACTTTTTAATTATCTTGCCCAGAAAGGCATACCGGTTCATGTATTCAACTACTACGGTTTTTATTCCGGCAGCTATTATCCGCGAGAATACTTAAACTCAGGACAACTCCTGGTAAAACAGGTGAACCACTATACGAGCCGCCAGAAGAGGCTCGTCCTTGCGAAGGCGTTTATTGAAGCGGCGAGTTTCAATATCCTGAAGAACCTGAGATACTACGGCAATAGGGGAAAAGGGGTGGATGACTATATCAACACCATTGAGGGTTTCAGGTCACAGATTGAGAAAACAGAGGCCGTAGAGGAGTTGATGGGCATCGAAGGAAACACCAGAAACACCTATTACAAGGCGTGGCCCACCATCATTGATCAGGAGATAGTATTTGAACGCAGGGTAAAGCAGCCGCCGGATAATATGACCAATGCGTTGATCTCGTATCTGAACTCGATGGTCTACACGACGTGCCTTAGTGAAATATACCATACCCAGTTAAGCCCGCTTATCTCTTATCTCCACGAGCCTGGCGAACGACGGTTTTCCCTGAGTCTCGACCTGGCAGAGGTCTTTAAGCCTATTCTAAGCGACAGAACCATATTTACGATACTTAACCGGCAGCAGATTACCGAGAAAGATTTTATGACGGAGGTTAATTGCTGTTACCTTGATGAGAAGGGGAGAAAGACGGTTGTTAAGGAGTACGACGAAAGGTTGAAGACCATGATCAACCATAAGAAGCTTGAGAGACAGGTCTCTTACCGGTATCTTATCAGATTGGAGTGTTATAAACTGGTCAAACACCTGATTGGTGAGCAAGAGTATGAGGGGTTTAAAATCTGGTGGTGATTTTATATCGTGCGATGTAGGGACACGGTGCCCGTGTCCCGAGAGATTTAGTTTCGGGTTTCGGGTTCCAGGTTTCGTCGATGTTGGGATACGGCGCCCGTATCGGCTGGTGAGATTGGGCTTGCAACACGTGTCAATGTCGGGACATGGTGCCTGTGTCCGATGCTATGCGCTTGATGACAGGGCTGTCGCAACGTAGGGACACGGTGCCCGTGTCCCCCCGGATTTACCATTTGGTGGTGATTTTTATAACCGTTCAAGCGGTAACATCCGTTTAAGCCGTACAAGCCGTTTGAACAACTTGAACCGTTTGCACGGTTTAAACGGTTTGTACGGTTTGAACGGAGGGGTGAACCATGTACGTTGTTGTTGTGTATGACGTAGACAAAAAAAGGTGTGGAAAGATGTTAAAGCTCTGCCGCGGCTACCTCCATCACATACAAAATTCTGTTCATGTCGCCACCTCTCGACCGGTGAGGTCGAACTTGCCTCGCTGGCCCTGGTACTCAGCGTGAAAGTGCGCGGGCTCGTGCTCCTTGTAGAACATCTTGATTACGATTCCGAAG
>JACVXV010000200.1 GCA_015661205.1 Candidatus Brocadiaceae bacterium | reverse complement strand
GTCTTGGCAAGATTGGTGTCGAATTGTCGGCGATTGGCTCTAAGCACGTGCATTTGTTTGATTTTGGGCTGTTGGAGAAGAAGATATTGGGCGAGGCGGGCATCAGCCACCCTTCAGAAAACGTGGGGAAGGCGCGGCAGGCGTGGCTGCGGGCAAAGCTGCAGAATCCCAGGCAGTTTGACGAGGGAAGGTACAAGAAGCCGGAAGACCGTTTGAAGATGCCTGATTTTGGACTGACAGCGGATGAAAAGGAATCGCTGGTTGTCCTGCTCACCGGGTTACTGGAAGAAAAATTACCGGAAAAATACGTAAAAGGCCTGACGGAGAGGGAACGGGCAAGTACGGAAGGAAAGAGGCTCATCGGGAAATACAACTGCATAGGCTGCCATCAGCTCGACCTGGACCGGCTACGCCTCACCGGCAATGTTGAGGCGACAGGGATGGTGAAGCTGGAAGAAGAGGGTGGCCTCTATTTCCAACTTTGGGAGGATAACGCAGGGTTGGGGCGCAAGGCAGGTGAGACGGTATTTATAGAAGATGCGCGGGTTGTTGAAAAGAAAAAGGCGTCCGTAGGCAATGTGTCGCCAAAAATCATAGAATATCACGTGGACAGCGAGGGATTGATACCGGAGGAGGCGCTTGTATTTGCTCCGCCATTATTATATGGCGAGGGGAAAAAGGTACAACCTGAGTGGTTATTTGAATTCCTGAAAGAACCTTTTGACCTTAGACCCTGGCTGGATGTAAAGATGCCTACCTTTGGCCTGCCTGATAGTGAGGCCACGAGCCTTGCCAGGTTTTTTGCAGAGATAGGTCATGAGGCGTATCCCTTTGATTACATAGCCGAGACCAAAAAGGAATACCTGTTGGCAAAGGAAAGCCGATCGCCTGGCTACCTCTTGTCTGCAAAGAAACTCTTTGAGTCAAAGGATGTCAACTGCATCTTATGCCATGTAAAAGGTGAAAAGATGCCGGAAGGGGATAAGTCGGGCTGGGCGCCTGATCTCCTGCTTGCCGGCCGGAGGCTCAAGCCGTCGTGGATCAAGCGGTGGCTCCTTGACCCCCAATCCATACAGCCTGGTACCAAGATGCCCAAATTCTTCCGTGAGGGAGAGTTTCAGGACTACATCCCCGGAACGCCTGCCGAGCAAACCGAGGTGATGAAGGACTATTTGATGAATTTGCAGGAATAGTTAAGGTAGCTTTAGCTTCTGTGTTAAATTGTTCACTGATAAATAGTTTAATAAATTTTTTTAACGTTTACACCAAACTAAATTATTATGCCCATACGTAGATACGTCCTTTTAACCATTCCTCTGGCTTGTCTCATAATCATTTTCGTGTCGCTTATCGTGTACCGCCCGACGGAGAATAAGGAGAGTCAGAGTCAGAAGCAGAAAGAAACTCAAGCGCCTACAAAGAAATCGCAGGAGCGCACCAAAAATTCCGACACAATAAGGCAATCTGTGGAGGAGCTTTCCATGCCAAGTTACGATGAAAAGGGCAAGGAGATTTTAGTACTGCGTGGCGAGAACACGATACTGCTAAACGATAATGTTTACAAAATAATCGCCCCCGAAATTGAGGTGATGGATTCAACAGATACGGAAAACGGAACACAGACCATTTTAATTACGTCCGACAAAGGCGAAATGAATAACGTTTCCAGAGAAGGTTACCTGTCCGATAACGTTGTCGTACACTTTGACGTTGATACAAAACTCAACACGGATTACCTACGGTATCTGCCAAATAAAAATCAGGTATACACGGATAATCCGGTTACCATCCTGGGAAACGGCACAAAAATTATCGGAGAAGGTTGCGAAATAGACCTGATTAATAAAAAGATGTGGATAAAAAAGGATGTAGTGATGGAAATGGGTGGAATGAAGAACGATCCCTTTTTCATGCCCGATAAGTCTCCAAAGCAAGAGGCCGAAACGTCTTCAGAAGATACCGTTCCCGCTGAGGTTGCGGATACAAAAGAGACAACAGCGGCAAATGAGACAACAGAGGCAAAAACCGAAAAAACGGTTATTCGTTCCAGTGGGCAACTTGTTTTTGAAAAGCAGGCGGACGCTCAAATACTGACCTTTAACGATCAGGTTGTGATGAAAATAGGCGCAACAACGGTTTTCTCTGATAAGCTTATTATTTATATCGACCCGGCAACAAAGCAGGCGAAGCAGGCGATTGCAATCGGAAGTGTGCTTGCATCACAGGAAGGTAAGATTGCGAAGGGAAATGTGCTGACGTGGGACGTAAATACGCAAAGCGCAACCCTGGAAGACGACCGCCAGGCGGAGTTTGTTCAGGAAGGCATGAACTTGTACGCTGAGAAGATGATATTTTATAAGAATATAGGCAGGATAGACGTGCCCTCTGCCGGTAGTTTGCAGGTGGAACCGAAAAAGAAAGGCAAGGCAGCAGGAAATGCAGAAGAATCCGATGTGGATGTTATTAACATTGAGTGGGAAGGCAGCATGGCTTACGTGAGCGACGCACGGGAGGCTAATTTTGAAAAGGACGTTGCGGTAAGAAGGGAAAATTCGATACTATCCTGCAATCACCTTAAGGTGAAACTTAGTGAACATGATGATAACATAATGTCATTGAAAGGGTGGGAAAACGTCCATATCATAAACCAAAAAGAGGGTGGTTTGGTCAGTGAAGCGGTTGGCGACCAAGTGATTTGGAACGTGAAGAATAAGATTTCCGTTTTAAGAGGAGATCCTTTTGTTATATTAAAAGATGGAGAAAATAGACAAATTTTCTCCCCAAAGGTTGTGTTTTATGAAGGTGGGCACAATATGCTTTGCGAGGGAGAGGGGAGCTTATATGAAAAAGCGGATAAGCTGCATTCCCAGGATGAGGTTGAAAATGAGGACTTGAAGGTTAAATGGCTAAAAAAGATGTTTTACAATGCTGAGCTAAAGAAGGCTAGTTTTTACGAAGGCGTTGAGGCTACAAGAGGTGGAGAAAGGTTGGATAGCGACCAGATGGATGCTTATTTTGACGGTAACCAGAAAATGACAAAGCTTATCGCCGCCGGCAACGTCTATTTTCTCAGTAAGAACCTGGACGGAAATGAAGGTCTCGGTTCGTTTCTGACGTGGGACTTTATTCAAAACACGGCCTTGTTAACCGGCAAGCCAAAGGCGGAATTGCGAAAAGGTGGATCGAGAACGTTCTCGGAAGAGGTGTATTTTAATATGGCAAAAAACCAAATCACCTGGGAAGGCAGCCCCCACTGGCAGGTTATCGACAAACAACAATCAGGCAAATAACCCTATGCATTATATGCGCATTTCAACGATCATCCTGTTGTTTTTATCCCTGGTTTTCATAAGCCCTGCACATGCAGGAAAAAAGCATAGGGTTGAGATATTTGCACACCATGGCATATTGGAAGACGTTCCGGAAAACACGTTTGCAGCCTTAAAAAGAATTGTAGAGCTTGGTATTGACGGCGTGGAGGTTGACGTCCGCCAAACAAAAGACAATCAATTGATATTGATGGCAGACGAAACCATTGATAGAACGACCGATGGGTACGGGTACGTAGACCGATTATTATATGCAGAAATCCAGCAATACGATGCAGGCTCATGGCGTGGCGCAAGGTTTAAAAATGAACGGGTGCCGTTGTTTTCCGACGTGTTAAAATTTTGCAAAGTTAACCAACTCAAACTACTGGTAAACATCAAGCAAACTCACGTGGAAAAACAGGCGTTGGATCTCATAAAAAGTTGCGGTATGTCTACGCAGGTCTATTTGTGGGGGACTTTGCGCAATTTTAACACGGAAGACGCCGCCATACAAGGAAAGGACGTCGTGTTCCTGTCCCCTGAAGAATTGACGGAAGAGGGTGTTAGCCGTGTTCACGACGAGAAGAAGTATGCGTTTTCCATTCTGCTGGACAGCGATGACCGAAAGACCATGAAAGGCCGGATTGAGGCGGGAATAGACGTCATGCTTGTAGATTATCCATGCGTTATGATGGATATTTTAGGGATGGATACCCAGGCAAATGATTATAAACCGGAGCCAAATAAAAATCCCAAAAATGCTGTGGTACAAGAGGAAAACGATAACAAGGCATTCTTTATAAACAAGATAGATACGTTGGTGGAAACAATAAAAGGTGATGATGGCGACAAATCAAGAACCGCCGCATTGTCGATGGCCATTTTACCTCAGAAATACGCCGTCCCCCCGCTCATAAAACTCACCAAGCACAGGCTGCCCCACATAAAGCAAAATGCGGCCTGGGCGCTCAGTTTTTTCCAAGAAGACGGCGATGAAATGATATCGAACCGCCTGCAATCGATGCTTAAGGATAAAAATGCAGACGTGCGAAGGGCGGCCGTTTTTGCACTGAAAAGGCTCGGCTCCCAGCAAGCGTCTTCAGCGCTCATGGATATTCTAAAGACTGAAACGAATCTGGGGGTAAAATATGAAATTGCAAGAGCCCTGGGGGTGCTGAGAAACAGAGGTGCGGCCTTTACCTTATCCGAAGTGATCAATAAGGAAAAAAGCTGGTACGTCAAGAGTGCGTGCGTTGAGGCACTGGGTCAACTGGGTGGGAATATTGCTATGAATGCCTTGTCCAACGTTCTTGTAACCGACACCGGAGAGGTCGCCTCAAGTGCGCGCGACAAGGCAGCATGGGCGCTCGCCACAATGGGAGAAAAGGCCGTTCCCCGTTTGTCCCATGCGTTAAGGGACAACGAGGAGATAACACGGCGACGGGCAGGGTGGGCAATGATCAAAATCGGGTCACCCGCGGTGCCTGCCTTAGTAAGCATGTTGCGTGACATTCATAAGGAGACGAGGACCCGCGCGGCGCAAGCGCTTGGTTGGATTCGGGATAATACCGCCGTTGATGCCCTTCTGTGGACGTTGAAGGATAAAGAACCGTCAGTTGCCGCTGCTGCGGCTTGGGCATTGGGACGGATCGGCAATCCCGACGTCATTTCCACACTTGAGGATTTTGCGCACAGCAAGAATAAAGAGATGCGGGAAAACGTCGTTGAGGCTATCGAGAGAATAAAGGCAAATACACAAGGTGGGAAGGAACAATGAAGGTATCCGTCGTGTTAGTGGGGGCAGGGCTTGGGTTGCGCATGGGCGGTCCCGTCAAAAAACCCTTTTTGTTGCTGCACAACAAACCCATATTTCTCCATACGGTTGAGCGGTTTTCCAGGATTGACTCGGTCCGGGAAATCATCTTTGTAACGAGTAGCGCCGAGATCCATACCCTTCGCGAGCAATGGCAGGATACCCTGAGTGCACATAAGGTAAAAAAAATCATTCCGGGTGGAAAAAGGCGACAGGACAGCGTATATCAAGGCTTATGCAACGTTGATCCTGATATGGAGATCATCCTGATCCACGACGCCGTCAGACCCCTGGTAAAGCAGGAACACATCAATGCGGTTATAAACAAGGTTAAAGAGACCGGTGCTGCAATCCTTGCGGCGCCTATGAAGGCCACCGTCAAAG
>JACVXV010000199.1 GCA_015661205.1 Candidatus Brocadiaceae bacterium | reverse complement strand
ATTCGTAGAAAAACCATTGGGTTTTGAATATTTCATGCCTACGGCACTTTATGGTTGTATGCCCTTGCTATTTCTACCGATATTTTGTCCCTACGGGACTTTACGTCACTACTCAGGTAGACAGGCTGAAGACCGAAGGCTAAATCATATATGATCACACAATGTTTCCGACAGGCAAAAGCTTTTAACCTTCAGCATTCAGTCTGAACACCTGAGTAGTTACAAACAATTGCAACCACTCTATCTCGCTATCACCAACAGACTTACATTCGCACCCTCCCGCAAACCCGCATAAATAAAATGAAAATTCCTATACAATCAAGTTATTCAGGCACAGGGACATTATAACCTAAATTTGTCAACAACACCCGCTCTCTTTGATGCATTTTTTTCGCGTCCGCTTTTTTTTTGTCATTGTATCCGAGGAGATGCAGCAAACCATGCGTCAGATAGAGGGCGAGTTCCCCGTCTACCGCGCGTTCCTGCCTGCGCGCCAGCCTGGCAGCCATCTCTACCGAAATAACAATCTCGCCCGTTACTTTATTTTCCTGCTTTTCTTCCTTTTCATACGCAAAACTAAGCACGTCCGTAGCATAATTATGACCAAGAAATGCGTTGTTCATCTCTTTGATTTTCTTATTATCAACGAGGACAACGTTTATTTCCGCATCCGCTGCCTCGGCCTTCAGGACGCCTTTTACCAGTTCCTTTATCTTGTTTTTATTAACGCGATGGAACTTCTGCAGGTTTATTATCTCTAGTTTACAGCTCATAAGCGTCAACGATGTCCTGCACAAGCTTATGGCGGACAATATCGCACTTGGTCAGGTATATGAAGGCAATATTGTCAATGTTTACCAATCGGTCCTGAACATCGATTAAACCGGATACCTCGCCGGGAGATAAATCAACCTGGGTAATGTCACCCGTTACCACCACCTTAGACCCGTGGCCGAGCCTGGTAAGGAAGGTCTTCATTTGTTTTACCGTGCAGTTTTGTGCCTCGTCAAGGATGATAAAGGCGTTGTTCAGCGTCCTGCCGCGCATATAAGCAAGGGGGAGTATCTCGATAAGGTCGCTTTCCAGGTATTTCTTTACGTACCCCACGTCGATCATATCCGCAATGGCGTCGTAAAGCGGACGCAAATAAGGGTTCACCTTCGCCTTGATGTCTCCCGGCAAATAACCGAGCTTTTCCCCCGCTTCCACGGCCGGCCTTGCCAGGACAATCTTTTTCACCCTTCCGCACTTCAAAGCGGAAAGTGCCATAGCTACCGCTAAATAGGTCTTCCCCGTGCCAGCAGGTCCTATGCAGAAAACCAGGTCGTTGTTTCTAATGGCGTCAATGTATTTTCGTTGTCCATCCGTTTTTGATTTAACAAAACTACCTTTTTTAAAGGTGTCGATGGCCTGGTAATCCTCGCCGTCCGCGGCGCATTTTGCTTCAACGATAATTTGTTCCACTTCCGCCATGTCCAGCTTTCCCGTAGAGCGCACGATTGCCAGCAGGCGGTAAAGCACCTCCTTGCTCGTGTCCACCTGCTCTTTTTCCCCTTCGAGCTTTAACAGCCCCTGCCGGGCTACCAATTGTATCCGGAAGGCGTCTCTGACAAGGCGTAAATGCCTGTCATGGCTTCCATACAGGATTGCCGCCTCTGAATCATCTTTAACGTTAATGGTGTTTTGATACGTCATTATTTTTCAATAAAAAAGCTTCGGTAACGATTAAGTTGATGTACAGGAGTGTCAAAGTAGGGACACGGCGCCCGTGTCCCTGTATGCATAAAAAGTTGTCGTATGCCTAATTTAGGCTGCGATTGGGACAGTGCCAAACGGTGCAAAAGCCACAGCCCCAAGCGTCAACTTCAACGCCTGGTTGGACTTGATTAAGAAGACTTCTCAGTCTCTTGTTTTTTCTGTTCAATCACCCTTTTGATATTCGCAACAAACTCCTCAACTCGTAAAAGGCTTCGATCACAATTTGATTCCTTCTTGTTCAATTCGCTGATGTAAGGGTATTACTTGGTAACGATGGCTATCCCACTCTTGACGACCTTCTGGTGATAGAAGAAATGACTTGGCCCTGTTGCCATTCAATCTCACACAGTCTATATCTGATATTATCTATACGGTTATCATCTACGGTTATGGTCAATTTTTTTTGCATTGAAGTCCTTTCTTTTACGATGAAACAAGGTTGGAATAAACCAGGAAATAATATGCAACCGGCATGCTTATTAATAAGCAGTCAATAACGTCCAATACCCCGCCGAAAGCAGGCAGGAGTCCGCCGGAATCCTTCACCTGCAAGTCCCTTTTTAAAAGCGACTCCGCCAAATCCCCCATCATCGCGGCGAAACCCACCACCAACCCAAACAATGCTGACCACGGCACACTCATCACCCTGATCGAGGGGATCGAATTAAAAATTACCGCTATCAAAACGCCGGATAACAGGGCGAAGCCGGCACCCTCAACCGTCTTATTGGGGCTGATAATCTTTGACAGTTTATGCTTGCCGTATTTCCTGCCTAGCAAGTATCCCCCGATATCCCCGAACTTTGAAATCAGCAAAACCAAAATCAATAGACTGGCGCCGTTGGAAAGATACCGCAACGCAAAGGCAAAACTTAAGAGGTAGAACACGTAAAAGACGCCAAATACCGTTACCGAAATATTTTTTACGGCGTCCTTTGTGCCGCGCACGTAGGTTTGAATCAGTAATAGGGAAAAGATAAATATGAGAAATATTTCCGGCCTGAAAAATGGGCAACCAAGTGGAGGATGTTTACGTATCGACAACCAATAAGTGATAAACAACCACAAACCCATGCCGATACCCGTAATGGAGAACGGGGAAAAGTCTTTCTTTTTTGTGATCGCATAAAATTCACGCAACCCCATGGCCCCGGCCAGCGCCGCCAGGCATCCGAACCCTATGTCCGTGTGAAATAAGGCGTCGGTAATGACCACGCCAAAAAACACCGCGAACATAATCCCGCCGAGTAAAACCCTGGTTCCTAGTACACTCACCCTCGTATCACCCCACCAAAACGGCGTTCCCTGCTTCCGTAATCCTTAATGGCTTCATCAAGTTCTTTCGTACTAAAATCAGGCCAGCAGGTCCTTGTAAACCAAAGTTCCGTGTATGAAACTTCCCATAAGAGAAAATTGCTTATCCGTATCTCACCGCCGGTCCTTATCAGCAGGTCAGGATCAGGCATGTTAGGCATATATAAATAGTCGTTGAAAGATTCTTCTGTTACGTCTTCCAATTCCATATTCCCGCACTCAACTTCCCGGGCAATTTTTTTTGCCGCATCAACAATTTCAGAACGCCCCCCGTAATTAAGCGCAAGACAGAGAACCATACCCGTATTGTTTTTGCTTTCTTCTATCGAGACGGCAAGTTCTTTTCTCACGTTCTCCGGTAATCCATCTATCCGTCCAATAGCCGTCAAACGAATGTTGTTTTCCTCAATATTCTTTCGTTCCTTGATAAGATACTTCGTAATAAGCCTCATCAAGAACCTGATTTCCAGCTTCGGGCGTTTCCAGTTTTCTTGTGAAAACGTATAAAAAGTCAGTTGTTTCACTTTTCTTTTCGCGCAATGTTGTGTTATTTCGGTAACAGTGTCGGCGCCTCGGGTGTGTCCCTTGATCCTTGTTAAGCCCCTTTGCTTTGCCCATCGCCCGTTGCCGTCAAGGATAATCGCTATATGTGCCGGTGTTTTTGCTTTTTCTGTCATAATAAGTTTACAACCTGACTACGGTCAGGGCCTACGGAAAGCATTTCCATCTTCACGCCTAGTAGCTTCTCCAAGGCGTCTAAATAGTTTTTTGCCTGATAGGGTATATCTTTTACGCTGCGTATACCGGAGGTATCCTTCTGCCAGCCTGGCAGTTCTTTATAAACCGGCTTGCATTCGCCGCGCATTGCCAGGTCCAGCGGAAACACGTCATATACCTTATTGCCAAACTGGTATCCGACACAAACATTAATCGTTTTTTGCTCATCCAGCACGTCTAATTTCGTTGCAATAATGCCGTCAACGCCGTTTATCATAATCGCATGCTTCACGGCCACCGCGTCGAGCCATCCGCAACGCCTGGGTCTGCCCGTTGTAGCGCCGTATTCTCCACCTTTTTTCCTCAGATGTTCCCCTAGCGCATTGTCCAGTTCCGTGGGGAATGGGCCGCTGCCGACCCGCGTCGTATAAGACTTCATCACGCCAAGCACCTTATGGATATGCTTGGGGCTGATACCCGTGCCTACCGCCGCCCCGCCAGCAGTGACGGATGACGACGTAACATAAGGATACGTCCCAAAATCAACGTCAAGCATGGTACCCTGCGCGCCCTCAAACAGTATCCGTTTGCTGGCCTTAATGGCGTCATCCATGAACGTCACGGTATTGCATACGAAAGGCTTGATCTGCTCGGCATATTCACAATACTTGCGGTAGATGTCCTCCCACGACAATGCATCCGCGTTAAACACCCGTACAAAAATCCTGTTTTTCTCCTCCACAATCTTTTTGATGCGCTGTTTAAAGTGGTCGGGATAGAACAGATCACACACCCTTATGCCGCTTCTGGCCATCTTGTCCGTGTAACAGGGACCTATGCCCCTGCGGGTGGTGCCGATCTTTTCATCGCCTTTTTCACTTTCGGAAAGCTCATCTAACTTCTTGTGGTAGGGTAAGACAAGGTGTGCGGTTTCGCTGATGCGGAGGTTGCCGCCTACTTCGATGTTTTTACTTCGTAATTCGGCAATTTCTTCCAATAACTGGCGTGGATCAAGCACTACGCCGCTGCCGATAACGCAATATTTATTTTTTCTCAGAATCCCGGATGGTATGAGATGTAAAACGAACTTCTCATTGTTTACAACTACGGTATGCCCTGCGTTACTACCCCCCTGATATCGCACAATAATGTCGAACGATTCAGTGAGTATGTCAACAATCTTACCTTTACCCTCATCACCCCATTGTAATCCAACAATGCAAGAATTAGTACCCCCGGTTGTATTTCCCATAAAACTTCGGCAAAATCCCCAAAACTAGTTGAAAAATAAGCTGTTGCAAGATTATAAAAAACGGTATATTGAATGTCAAGGGAATACGCCTTTTCCAGGGCAGGTTGTGCAATCCCTTTTATTGCGCCCCTTAATTGAAATAGCTTACATGGTATCCGCAAAGCCGGAACACAAACCCCCGTTAATAGGAGAAGTTCTTCACAAAACAACCACTTCGCACTCATAATATAGCATAGCGTAGCCGCAAAACAAAATAACAAAAATGGGAGATGGGTGCGGAACATATCGAGAGATGGTAAAGTATCATTCGTTAAGAGACAAGGTGTTTCATGTCCAAAATCTTTCTGCGGACGAGCCAAATTTTATTGATTATGCAACCTAAATTCTGCAATTGATTTTCGCGTAGCGAAAATCGGTCTTCTATAATGCCCTTGCCAGGCAAAAACGATAATAAACTTCAGTTTTTGTCGGTTT
>JACVXV010000198.1 GCA_015661205.1 Candidatus Brocadiaceae bacterium | reverse complement strand
CAAGCTTTCCCTGGAAATCATTCCCCAGCGATTTCTCTATCCCCAATTCCCTCGCAACCTGGCTCACACACCAGACGGCGCCAACAGACAATCCTTCTTCCAACTTGATTGATTCTGACAATGAACCCAACGCACCAAGATCGTCCTTGTGATTGAGCGCCAGTTTTATTGCCCTTATTTCCTGCGGCGTACAATGCGACGTTCGCGTGGCGCGTGATCCTGGGCGATGGCTCCGTGAGCGACGGCGACATTAAGACCAGCACGTACTATGTATGGCCGGTTCGCTCAGGACAATAGATTCTTATCTTTGTGCCCTTTGACGGGGGGATGCAAGGGGGGTGTCCCCCCTTGCCGCCTTTCCGTGCGTTTTTTAGTAATGTGAATAAGTCGTCGCATGAGGCAGCTTGATTTCATGGTGAATTCCAAAAAAATAATAGCACGTTACCGCGCGTTGAAGCGGGAAGTCCCTGATTGCATCCTGCTTATGCAGGTGATGGATAATGATGCTAAAACCCTATCGCAACTAACGGGTTTGAAGCTTCAAATGGCGGGGGAGGTAGGCGATCCGGTGGTATTGGGCGGTTTTCCAAAATCCGGACTGAATGCCTACGTTGGGACTATGACCAGGGCAGGCTATTCCGTGGCCATTGCCTTTCAGGATGAGCAAAAGGAGCGTCATATCAAGGAAATTATAAGGGTGAACCTGGTGGAGTTGAAAGATGGCGCGTTATGAGCATTTGCCTATTTTTAGAGAGGCATACGATTTGTCAGTACACATAGAAAAGATTGTGCGAAATTTCAGCCGATACCACAAGTATACCCTGGGTACGGATTTAAGAAACAAAAGCCGGAGGATACTGGAAAAAATTGTCGATGCCAACAACTCCAGAAAGAGAAGAGGTATCCTGACGGACTATACGCGCCTTTATCGGCGTGCAGTCGAACAACTATTGGTCGAGTACTACCTACTCGAACAATACGACGAACGCGTGGAACGTGAACCTGAACGATGGCAACGTGAACAACGACAATAAGACCAACACGAACTATGTATGGCCGGTTCGCGCAGGAGAATGATGGCCCCGCCGCCCTGATTAATGAATGAACGCAAACAAACGCCAATATGGCAAAGACAATTCACCGCTGAGAACGCAGAGAAACAACGACAATTTTTAACCGCTAATACACGCAAATATACGCGAATGGGTTTCTTTATTAGCGTTCATTAGCGTTCATTGGCGGTTTGATCTGTAGTCCTTTCTGACGGGCCTTTTTTCTCCACGCCCCCTGCGCCCTCTGCGGTGAATTTGTTTTTCCCTGTGATTGGAATTATAAAATTCTAAAATCGTTAGAATGAAGTTGTAATTTATTTACAGCCCCGAACCTGAGTAGTTACCATTTTTCTGAAAATTTTTCAAAATAACAAAATGTTACCAAAAACCAAGGTTTCGAAACATCCCTTATTCTCTCTGGAGAATCTTTACCAGGCATATCGCAAATGCCGCAGGCACAAGTGGAACACGCATAACGCCATGCTTTTTGAACAAAATCTTGAAGAAAACCTTGTATCGCTTCACGATGGATTGGATTCCGGTTCCTACCTGCCCAGCCGCTCCCTGTGCTTTTTAGTAGAAAAACCGAAGCTCAGGGAAATCTTTGCTGCTGATTTCAGGTACCGGGTGGTTCATCACGTGTTGGTGGGATATCTTGAGCCGCAGTGGGAACGGCGCTTTATACACGATTCTTACGCATGCCGGAGGGGGAAGGGAACTCACAAGGGAGTGGAGCGCCTACGTTCCTTTACGCGCATGGCAACGGCAAACGGCTCGAAGATGGCCTGGTATCTGCAACTGGATGTAAAGGGTTTTTTCATCAACTTTGATCGTAATATTCTCTGCCAAAGGCTGAAAACCCACGAAAAAGACCCAACCATACTCTGGCTGATTCAGGTAATCCTTTTTACGGAGGTTACGGAAAACTACCGGTTTCGTAAGGCGAGTAGACAGGATTTCGAATGCCTTCCGGAACACAAGACGCTTTTTAAGGCAAGTACTGGTTGCGGACTCCCTATCGGTAATTTAACAAGCCAGTTTTTTGCCAATGTTTACCTGGATGCCTTAGACCAGTTCGCTAAACATCAACTCAAAGCCCGTTTTTATCTTCGCTATTGTGATGACCTTGTGCTTTTATCGGAAAACAGGGAGGAACTGGCGGAGTGGGAACGGGAAAATGAAGCTTTTCTGTCCACCCATCTAGGTCTGCGATTAAACGAGCATCGGAAGCTTCGCCCTGTATCCGACGGGATTGATTTTTTAGGCTATATCGTCCGTCCGGACTATCTACTGGTACGCGGAAGAGTGGTCGATGCATTGAGATGGCGGCTGAGGCAGACGGAGGATGACCTTATTCAACTGGGGATGAAAAATTTTCCCGCTGGCCGGATGGTATATCCCTGGCCATGGATACTGTTGGAACGTACCAGGCAGTGCTTGAACTCTTATCTTGCCCACCTTGAAAAGGCGTCTTGTTATCGTTTGATCTGGAAAATCAGGGAACGGTTCTTTTGGCTGGAGGAATATTTTCAATGGCAAAAAGAGAAGGTGGTTTATCGTTGCCCCATACCAAGTCGTTCCATGCGTTTTGTCAATCAAAAATCGTGGTTTAAAAGGCATCTTCCCGGACATATCCCGCTGATTCGGTAGGGTGGTTTTTGGGAGTTGGACGTGGAGTCGGCATCCTTTGGCGAAGTAACAAAAAACAAGGCCCTGGCGACGGTAAAATCCTGGCCGCGCCGATTTCCGGATCGCCGCCTACGGCGCTTAAAGCCATTATTGTGGGAGAGTGGATTGCTTGTGGGTTGGGTCGGGGAGACGGGAAGGCGGCTGAGTAATATCGCGGAGCGGGCTTTGATTTGCAGATGGGCGGGTACAAATTATGGTTGTTTATCTGAAAACAACCTGATAAAATGAGATGGTACCTCCCTCATATCTTCGTGTTTTGCGTTGAGGTAAGCGCAAATGCTTAATGTTTATGTTCTGCCAAACTATGGCTTTTGCTTATCATCTTAATTTTAACCATTCAAAATCCGTGCAATCTGTACTACTATCCATCAACTTTTTGTTTTTAATGCGTGTTTTTCATGTTTACGTTTACGTAAGAGCTTTAACATCAGGGACCAAAGTTATCATCAGCGAACAAGAGAAATTCTGGCCTTTTTGGTCGCGGCCAAAGGCCTCGCTAGGTATTCCGGTTTTTGTAGAACCTCCTTGTCGTGCCACCTCAATATTTCTTGAGTCTGAAAAGGCTTTTGTGGTTGCGGCCAAAGGCGGTGCCAGGAAATCTGTGGTTCCAAACGTTTTTAGCGGTTTTTTGCAACCGGATGCTCGCTCTTGAGTATCCCGTATCTTGTATCGCGCATCTCGCATCTTTTCACCAGGACGTGCCTATGAGCAGTAAAGTATTAATTGTCGATGATGAAAAACTGATGAGGATCTCATTGGAAAGCCAACTAAAAAAAGAGGGATATCA
Source organism: Candidatus Brocadiaceae bacterium (assembly GCA_015661205.1). Taxonomy (GTDB): domain Bacteria; phylum Planctomycetota; class Brocadiia; order Brocadiales; family Brocadiaceae; genus JACVXV01. Next base: position 2,048 of record JACVXV010000198.1, on the reverse strand, counting down.
GGTAAAGTCGGTTGATAACGCGATGGACGGGTTGCGGTTGGTGAAATCCGAGGAGTATGACGTGGTGGTGACCGATATGCGGCTGGGCGGCATGAGTGGTATGGATTTTCTTAAGGAAATAAAAAAGTTCAACGCGGAAATTATCGTGGTAATTATGACGGCTTACGGAACGCTTGAGGGCGCCGTCCTGGCGATTAAAGAAGGCGCTTATGATTACGTATCGAAGCCCTTTTCAACCGACGAGTTAATTATTAAACTCCAGAGGGCCTTGCTCCATAAAAATACCACCGCCGAGGTGACCCGCCTGAGAAAGGAAATACAGGCCGAATTCGAATATTACAACATCATTGGAAACAGCGAGGCCATGAAACGGGTGCTGGAAAACGTTAAGAGCGTTTCCGGCAGGGACACCACCGTGCTTATTCAAGGCGAGAGTGGCACGGGAAAGGAAAAAATCGCCGGCGCTATTCATTACCACAGCACCAGGCGGACGTGTCCCTTTATTCGCGTCAGTTGTGCCGCATTGAACAGAGAAATACTGGAGAGCGAACTCTTCGGCCACGAAAAGGGGGCATTTACCGGCGCCGTCAAGACAAGGCGTGGAAGGTTTGAGCTGGCAAATACCGGATCAATTTTTCTTGACGACGTGGATGATATCCCCCTGGATATGCAGGTCAAACTCCTGCGCGTGCTTCAGGAAAGAACCTTCGAAAGGGTCGGCGGCGAGGAAACCTTAAGCGCGGACGTTCGGGTGGTCTGCGCGACAAAGAAAGACCTTTTAGGCTTGGTAAAAGAAGGGCGTTTCAGGGAAGACCTGTTTTACCGGTTAAACGTCGTGCCTATCCACATCCCGCCGCTCCGTGAACGGAAGGAAGACATTTCACTCTTAATTAATTACTTCTTAAAAAAGTTCGTATCCCAATATGAAGATGCATTACCCGACGTTTCGTCGGAGGCCATGAATGCCATTGTGGCGTATGATTGGCCGGGAAACGTTAGGGAATTGGAAAACGTAATTGAACACGCAGTCGCATTTTCCGAATTGAAGGGCATTTCACTGGAAACCCTGCCCGCTTATTTGAGACGGACCGACGTGCGCACCGACTTGTTGTCCATGGATTTGTCCGGCAGGCAGACCATACATTTGCAAGACGTGCTTACGGACGTTGAAAAGAAACTCATCCAGTGGGCCCACCAAAAAACCAACGGTAATCAAGTGAAAATGGCCGAGATTTTAGGCATTCCCCGAACAACCCTCCGCAATAGATTGATTAAATTGCAGGGTTGCTCCGGCGAAAAAGACCAGTAACGGTTCACGTTATGGAGTGCATTGACCGTGTTAATGCAGGCAATAACACGGTTGCTGCACTCCCAAAAAAACTCGTGCGGGTTCCGGTTTGCAACCTGAACCAGCCATCCGCGCGTAGGGCGAGGCTTTAGCCTTGCCATGCAATCTTCTTCGGTTATGATTGTTGTGGCTATTGTGGCTTAAGCTACTGCGTAATTGACAGTTAAGTCTAATTTGCGAGTTTTTGCCAGGGCTATGTCTTCCCCATGACAGCCCATGTCCAAATTCGGTCATGTCGTAACGTGTTGATTGTGTTGTGTTTGGTGTTTTTCAAGTGATATTTGGTGTTTTTTGGTGACCGTATGTGGTCTTTCCTTGTGAAGCGGATAGATTTGTTGCTGATTTAATAAGATGTTGTATTGTGGGTAGTTATGCTGTATTGTAGAGTTAGTAATCGGGTGTGGTATGATTGTTGCTTATTCCACAAGTTAGGAGTTCTTAATGTCATCAAGAGGACTTTGTGAGAAGGAAGGGGGTGGTAGGCGGCAGGTGCAGTTTGTTTTACCGGTTGTTAGTAATTGTGGTTTTTGCTGTATATAGGTAGGTTTTAATCTATATTCCAACGTTTTGGTACACAGAATATTAGGAGGTAAACGAGAGAGATGAAAAGAGGAATAATAGGTTCATTGGTAGTGGGCGCAGCGATAGCGTTCGGCGGGGTAGCAAGCGCCGGATTTATCCAGGGCACGCACGTAAAGAC
>JACVXV010000002.1 GCA_015661205.1 Candidatus Brocadiaceae bacterium | reverse complement strand
TTTTCTCAATAAAAACATCTTACACCTTTTGGGAAGGCAATACACCTTTTCTCTTCCTAAGTCTTACTTGTTACCCACAGATTCTGCGGACGAGCCAAAAAAGGTTGCCCCGATGTTTTTGGTCTACGATATTGCATTGCTTTCCTGCCAGTTCTATAAGGTTTGGTTAAGCAAGGCGTAACCGAACGATAAACGTTTGTGGCATTCAAAAAAAGTTGGGTTTCGTTTCACTCAACCCAACCTACCTGACTCGACCCAACCCAACCCAACCCAACCCAACCCAACCGTAACCGTAACCGACTGATTAGGTTAAGCCGTTATCAATAATGCAGCGGCATTTCTGCCGGCCGTCGGGGGTGGTAATTCTTTATTTTGTTGATGAGCAATTTCTAACCACTCTTCAACAATCTGGCATAGTTCCTTGTATACCTCAACCTCATCATCGCCATGACAATATGTACCTATGATTCCCGGACAAGAACCAACAAAACATTGGTCTTATTCAGACCCTTCAACGATTTTGATATATTTTGCGCTCTCTTTCATCTTTGAGACTCCTCAATCCTTGTAGCCTTGAATTAGAAATTGCGAATCTTTCTTATCGACGTTCATCAACCGCGAATGAACGCAAATTGACGCTCATCATGCAGACGCCTTTTCTTATTGCGCCGTCTGTGGCGGCAAGTTTGCATATACCCGGCAAATCGCGTCGGCCAACTTGTCTGGGTCGTGGCGGATCAGATCTTGCTTTTCCCATAGGATGCGTTTTTGCTCAAGGTCTTCAACCAGATCGGCCATTTTGACTTTTACTTGCAGGTGAGAGACGCTTTCATCCATCTGCGCAATGTCTGCCCCTTCTTTCTGGTATCTTTCAAGGATTGATTTGCGGGGGATATTGTTGTTCACGAGGACGTAGTCCAGCACCCCTTCCCCTAAATACTTGACAATCGTGCTAATGTGGTTGAAAACATTGTACTTGTCCGTTTGGCCGGGCTGGGTAACGATATTGCATATATAAATCTTCGTTGCCTTGCTTTGCCGGATTGCATTTCTGACGCCCTGTACCAGTATGTTTGTTACCAAGCTTGTATAAAGGCTGCCAGGGCCGATAACAACGATGTCTGCTTTCAGGATTTCCTCTATCGCCTCCGAGGGCGCCACCGCGTCTGCGTTTTTCAGGAAGGCTTCCTTTATGGGCGACTTGCCTAACCCGCGCACGTTGAATTCCTCCTCAACGTAAGTGCCGTCTTCCAGGTTCGCGCAGATGTGCGTATCGGTCAGGGTGGAAGGAAGCACCTTTCCACGAATATGGAGTATTCTGCTGGCGGTCTTAATGGCTTGTTCAAAACTGCCCGTAATGTCCGTCAGCGCAGTCATCAGTAGGTTTCCAAGACTCATGCCCTCCAGCGACCCCCTGTTAAAACGGTACTGAAACAGTTGGTACAGTTCCCGTTCCTGCTCTTCCGTTTCAGAAAGCGCCACAAGGCAGTTTCTCACATCACCAGGGGGAAGCATTTTAAACTCATTCCGCAAAATGCCTGAACTTCTGCCGGAATCCGTCACACCGACTACGGCGGTAAGGTGCCTGCTGTACGTCTTTGCGCCTTCCAGCAAAATGGGCAGTCCCGTGCCTCCGCCGATGGCGACAATCTTAAGCGTATCTGGTATTTTCCCCATGTTATTAAGCTGGAGTATCGTGGGTATCTGGAAGATGCGTTTTACCTTGTAGTCCGGTTTGTCGTGTCCATTATCGGCGGGTTCATTCTTGAACCTGCCATGCAGCATTTGGATGGTTGTCATGCCCATGGATTTAGCGATCCGTAGTTCATCCCGCACCCTATCTCCCACCATGACGGTTTCTCCCGTGCTGATGGAATGCCTGCCAAGGATATCAAGAATGCAATCTTCCACGCGAAGGCCTATTTCCTGGTCATTAATGATTATTTCATCAAAGTATGGTTTTAATCCCAGGATTTGTATCTTCTTCTCCTGTCGCTCGTACACACCCACCGTTAACAGAAAGAGCTTGTGGCCTTTGCCTTTTAGTTCCTGCAGGGTTGGTATGACGTCGGGAAACGGTTTGATATCGACAACTTCACTGCTATTGTATGCCTTGTAAGCAAGGGTGACCAGCTTTCTATCCGCCCCATATTTGTTCACGATTTCATTGAACACGAGGTGGTAAGGGCCATGCTTTTCGGTAAGTTCTTTTTGCAGTACATACACCTCTTCTTCGCTGCAGGGCAACCCTGCTTCAACCATTGCCTTGGCCGCGCGCCGCCGTGATGCATCAATAAGCGAGCCGGTGCAGTCGTAGAGGGTATCATCCAGATCAAAGATTACAGCCTTTATTTTCATAGTTAGTCCTTACGATAAGTGTTGTTTTCGTAATTTGTTCACTAATAGGTGGGCATACCGTACCGGTTCCGGAATACGGTATCCGCAGCAGGTTCTTAAAACCACGCTGATGGCCGATGCCAACGTTATTTTATGTCCGATAGAAACGAAAATGGGTTTTGTGTTTACTTTTGTTCGAAGCGCCACGCCAACGGTCTTGTTCTTGTAGATGAGTTTTGAGTACGCGCCAGCGACGTTTTCCACGTCGCCATGCTCACCTACCAGCCGGCTTTTCGCGCACCCGATGGAGGGCGTATCAAGGATTAGCCCTATGTGCGACGCCAAACCAAAGTTGCGGGGATGGGCAATGCCCTGTCCATCAAACAGGATGACGTCAGGACTGGCCTTTAGTTTACGGAATGTCCTAAGCAGGATAGGTCCCTCACGAAATGACAAAAGTCCAGGGATATAGGGAAATCGCGCCTTACCTGTAACCGCGCACTCCTCAATCAATTCCAAACGTCCGTTTAACCGAAACACGACAACGCCCGCAAAAAATCGCTCGCTTTGTTTGTCGTAAGAGATATCCGCCCCCGCGATTATCCTTATTACCCCCCGTTGTTTTCTAAAAACCAATAATTTCTTTAATGCCGTTTGAACCTGAACGGCTTTCTTACCGCTTATCCGCCACGAGTGTAGTTGTTTAAATTTCAAAGGGACCTCGTAGTGCGGGAGTTTATCCCCCGCTGTGTATGCATTCCCGGCCATGAAGGCCGTCGCTGTAGCTCAGGGCTTCAGCCCTGATGGCCGCTTGCATTGTACGTTGTGCTAAATACCCATACAATGCCTGTGCCGAGTGCTACATCCATCAAACCTAAAGGTTTGAGCTACAGGTGGAGACTTTTGCCGGTAAATGAAACCACACCGTTTGGGGGAAACCGTACCCGTGCATCACGGTGCTTCCAACTCTTCAATCTTGGGCAAGTCGTGAATGTCTTTTAAGCCAAAGTATTCGAGAAATCTTTTTGTCGTGCCGTAGAGCAAAGGGTGTCCTAACGATTCATCCCTTCCCGCAACCTTGACAAGGTCTTTCTCCATAAGCAGCCGGATGATTTGGCCGGATTGTACACCGCGAATCGCTTCTACGTCTGCCCGCAAAACGGGCTGTTTGTATGCAATAATAGCCAACGTCTCAAGAGACGCCTGGGAAAGCTTTGCTTCTCCCGATTTCTTTCGAAGTTTCGCTACCCACTCATGGTAGTCCGGTTTCGTATAAAACCGATAACCGCCTGCAACCTCTTCAATTTGGAAAGACCGTCCCTGCGCCTCATAGTCGTTTCTTAGGTGTGCAACGGCCTCCAGAATTTTGTCGTGTTCGACGTCCCCGATGATATCCGCCAGTTTACGAAGGGTGACAGGTTCTTCTGCGGCAAAGATGAGAGATTCAACAATAGGTTTGATTTCTTCAGCGGTTTTCATAGATTATGGATTGGATTTATAGGTGGATATCCCTTTGTTCTTTATCCTATAAACAACTACGGCTTTTCCCTTCTTTAAGCCATGTTTTACGAAATTCGTTATATGGGATAAAAGACGTTGCTTCTCGCACTGCACTCAGAAGATCATTGGCGTCTTCAAGGTCTTCTCTTAATTCCAAAATACTTTTGTGTTCTTCCATGGCAGGAATGATCGCTTTCTATGGCCGGAGTGACTATTTTATTTCCCATTTCTCTGGTTGAATACCGTGCGTAACCTTTTCAAGGGCGTTCTGCACCGCGTTGATTGCCGCCTTTGTAGATATGGTGGCGCCGGTAATGGCCAGTATCTTTTCAGGGTCAGGCGTCTTTGTTACGACGAGTTGGCGGTTCGTTTTATGCATGAACTGTTCCTGAAACCACGGTTGGGGGATATCAGCAGACCTGGCTGACTGTTTAATGTTTTTTGCCTTTTTCGCTTGTTCCATAATGGGTAATTTCCAGGATGGAACGCCGTCGTCATCAGTGAATGATTTTACGACGAAGGACTCCCCCCCTCTTCCAAAGATCAAGCTCCACCACGTTTCATTGCTTTCCACCTCGGTCATCTTAGTGCCAAGTCCGGGGGTTTCGTTTTGCGCAAGGACGCTGACGCCGAGGACTTTTTCGAAATGGGTGTCTACGCCAACCATCACTTTGATTTTGCTCGAATATCCCTGTGCTTCGCCGCACGCCGCATAGCCGAGAATCTGGCCTGACTTGTCAATCCCTTTATAGATACGGTCGCTGTCCGGCGCATTGGCCGGCGTGACTTCTACCGGTTCGCCTTCCAGCCCCGGCAACACCTTATACAACGCCTCCGTGCGAGCGGCCTGTTCCTTCTTCCTGATGGTGTTCCTTGTCAGCAGAAACGTTGATGACACGCCCAAAGAGGCCAGAAGAGAAACTATCGTTAACGTTATCGTATATTGAGCCTTCTTTTGCATCTGTCTTAAACCTTCTTTATTTTAGAACCATACAACCGTGGTTTTGTAAACCGGTCAATAAGCGGCGTTGCGGTATTCATGAGTAGTATAGAATAGCAGACGCCTTCAGGATACCCGGAATAAAAGCGTATCAGCGCCGTCAGCGCCCCGGCGCCTACGGCAAAAATGATGAGTCCTTTTTTTGTCAAGGGAGAGGTGACCATATCGGTGGCCATAAAGAATGCCCCCAACAGCAACCCACCCGCAAAAACGTGATAAAATGGGTTATTCGCCCACGGCGTTGCTACCCGTGGCGGTAAAAACATTGCCATGAAAAAAACGACGGCAATATAGCACGTGGGAACGTACCATTTGATGTACCGTTTATAGATCAGGTAAAAACCGCCCAGCAAAAGGGCAATTGCCGAGGTCTCTCCAATACAGCCCGGAACATTTCCGATAAGCAATTCGGCGAACCGGTACGTTTCAGCGCCCGCTTCCTTTGCTAATGGGGTGGCCCTTGTTACGGCGTCTAACAGCTTGCCGTCGGCGTCAACCTTCATGATGTTGTGGAAAAGTTTGTCCGGATTCAAAATGCGCCAATCTGAATTTATGGTGGCTGGATATGCCACCTGCAGGAATGCGCGCGCCGCGAGTGCCGGATTCCAGATATTGTTTCCTAATCCGCCAAAGGTGTGTTTTACGATGGTAATGGCGAAGAACGAGCCGACCACCGGCACGTACCACGGAACGCTGGGCGGCAAGGTGTATGCCAGTAATATGCCCGTAACGACGGCGCTGCCGTCTTTGATGGTACTCAAAACGGGGAGTTTTCGTAATTGCAGCACAAACATTTCCGAACAGACTGCGGCTAGACAGCTTAAAAAGACGATGTAAAGGCTGTAATACCCAAACACAACGGTACTCGCAATCCCTGCTGGGATTAAGGAAAATACTACCCCCCACATGATCCTGGGGATGCTATCAATGTCCCGGATATGCGGAGACGCGCTCACTATCAATGAATTGTTTTCTTTAACCTGATCGGCCATGGGAACTCTTAGAAGTTAAATTTGATATTCTATTTTACACACGTCTACTGACAAAAATACGCTACGTTAGGCATTTGGCAACCTTAATTACCACCGAATGTCGAATATCGAATGTTGAAGTGAGTAAGAAAACCTCATCGCTCGGGATTCCTTATACTTTCCCTCCCGGGAGGGGCGCAGGGGTGGGTTACCGTGTCTAACAATAGTTCTCATACCCACCAGCAAACCCGCATTAATAAGCAGCGGAAGACCGAATGCTTCAAACCAAACACCTTAACAATCCAAAATCTGTGCAATCTGTAAAATCTGTGGTTTCAAAAACCTTTTATCCGTCCGAACCTTGCTTACTTTGCCTTCTGCTTTACAATCTCTCCCTTTGCAAATTTAATGAGGTGGACGATGGGTCGTTTTGCCGGGCAAATATAGCTGCAACAACCGCACTCCTTGCATTCCATAGCGCCACTTTCCTTCGCCAGGCTGAACTCCTTTGCCTCACAAATAATGCTTAATTCACTGGGGTTAAGTCCGTAGGGGCAACTATCTATGCAGCGTCCACATCGTATGCAGGCGTGCGATTCCCACTGCTGCGCGCCCTTCTGCACGAGGATACCACCCGTGCCTTTAATGGTGACAGCCGTATCAATTTTACCCTGGGCAATACCCATCATGGGTCCCCCAAAGATAACCTTGCTTATATTTGGGGAAACCTTGGCCTCGTCCAGCAACTGCTTAATAGGCGTTCCCAGCCGCACCAGGAAATTCCGGGGATTGTCCACGCCATCCCCCGTAACGGTAACGATTCGCTGGATGAGCGGCCTTTTGAATTTTACCGCTTCATAGATGGCAAAGGCAGTTCCCACGTTAATTACCATTGCGCCTACTTCAAGGGGTAACTGGGTGGGCTTGAACTCACGGTTCAACAGCGCCTTAATAAGCTGATGCTCAGCGCCTTGCGGGTACTTCACCTCAACGAGGTCTATTTTAATTTGGGGGTCATTTAATAAGATATCTTTGAAAAGGTTGTAAACGTCCTCTTTGTTCGCCTCAATGCCAATATGCGCCTGTTTACACCCAAGACACTTCAACACCAGCTTCAAACCTTGGATAATCTCGTGCGGCTTATCCATCATAAGCCGGTAATCACAGGTGAGATATGGCTCGCATTCCGCGCCATTCACAACAACCGTATCTATGGTCTTGTCTTTTGGAGGGGTAAACTTTACGTGTGTGGGAAAGGTCGCGCCGCCCAATCCGACAATGCCCGCCGCCTGAATACGCCGCCGGATATCGTCTGAAGAAAGCGCTTCGAATGCTACGGGCTGCTCGCCGTCGTCAAACCAGGAGTCTTCTTCCGTTTTTTCTATAATTACCGCCGGTGATTTTGCGCCTGTAATAGGATGCGGCCAGGGTACAACGTCCATCACCTTGCCGGAAATGGAGGCGTGCACGTGGGCGGAAACAAACCCCTGCGACTCGCCAACCATCTGCCCTTTCTTAACGATATCGCCTTTTTTCACCAATGGCTTGCAAGGAGCCCCGATGTGCTGGCCCATAAGCAAATAGGCCGTTTTGGGGACGACGGCAGTTACTTCGCTTTTCTCCCTTGTGAGATGTTTTCCGTCATCTTCGGGATGTATGCCGCCAACGAAGGTTTTCAGTCTTGATGTTTGATGCGTTGTCATAATTTTAATGGGCGCTTCACCGGATAACACGGTAGCTGTTGCCTTGTCATAATGGTAATTCTAAAATTTCACCGGGTTATCTCAATGCTCGATCAATCTGTCTTATGGCCTGTTTTAAACGCAGTTCATTTTCCACAATAGCCAACCGCAGGTAGCCCTCTCCGTTTTCACCAAAGGCCGCGCCTGGCGCAACAGATACTTCTGCTTCGTCCATGAGCTTAAAGGCAAAATCCACCGAACCCATTGCCTTCCACTTTTCGGGGATGGGCGCCCAGACAAACATTGACGCACGCGGCTTTTTAATATCCCACCCGATGCGGTTCAATCCGTCGCAGATCACGTCCCGCCTGGCCTGATAAATCTGCGCTTGTTCTTTGGTATATTTGTTACATTCCCGGAGCGCTATGATTGACGCAATCTGCACGGGCTGGAAAATACCGTAATCGTAATACCCCTTTACCTTTCCCAGTGTGGCCACAATCTCTTTGTTTCCCACACAAAATCCCAGCCGCCAGCCTGCCATATTAAACGACTTCGACATGGTATTAAACTCCACCCCGATATCCTTGGCGCCCTTCACCTTTAAAAAGCTCGGCGGCTTAAAGCCATCGAAGGCAATTCCGCAATAGGCAAAATCGTGGACAACGATAATATTGTACTTTCTGGCAAATGCCACTATTTCTTCAAAGAAGCCCAATTCGACGGTAACAGCCGTAGGGTTGTGGGGAAAATTCAGGATGAGAATCTTTGGACGCGGAATAAGGCCCTTTATCGTGTTCATCAATTTCGGCAAAAAGGCCTCATCATCGGTAAGCGGCACACTGACAACGCTGCCGCCCGCCAAATTCACGGCATGGATATGAATAGGAAACGCAGGGCTAGGCACAACTGCGGTGTCACCCGTCTCCAACAGCCCCAAGCACAGGTGTGATATCCCTTCCTTTGACCCGATGGTGCAGACAACCTCTGTTTCCGGGTCAAGGCTAACGTCGAACTGCTTCTCGTAATACCGGGCAACCTCACGCCGCAGGTTAAACAAACCGGTGGCGGAGACCGTGTAGCGGTGGTTTCTGGGGTCTTGTACGGCCTCGCACAGCTTCTGAATGATCGGCTGCGGGGTGGGGTCGTTGGGGTTTCCCATACCGAGGTCGATAATGTCGATGTTGTTACGTCGCTTTTCGTACTTTAACGCATTCAGCCGGCCAAAAAGATAAGGCGGTAATTGCTTAACCCTATTTGCAACATTAATAACAAATTCTTCAGGCATTGTATATTATTATAATAAATGATGTATATAAACCCCCTTATGAGGGTTTATTGAGTATTAAAATACGTTAACGCAGCAAAGCCTCAGGCCAAGAAAAAGCCTGAAACCACAGATTTCACAGATTTCACAGATTTTGGTATTAATAATACCCATGCATTGTTTTAGAGTTTGCACAGTGCCTGTAATGGCAAAAAGGAATCTCTTCCAGCTTCAATCTTCTTTTTGGGCGAGTATTTTAAAACCACATTTAGATTATGCACTGAGGCAACAGACTCTTTGGCTTTTTTTTATCTGTGCAATCTGTGGTTCCAGTAGTTCTTACTCGTTTGTCAAGACAAGCCTTGACAACACACTTACTTAGTATTCAGATTTTTAGTAATTGACGCGCTTTCTACCAGATTCAAGAGCCACGGACCGAGCCTTTCCTTATACTGTTGATTTCTGGCAATTTTTTCCAACTCCCCTTTTACCGATTTAAATCCCTTGCCGTTTGCTGCCTTTTTCCCGGTAATTTTAATTATGTGATGCCCGTAGTCCGTTTTAATGATGTCGCTAAGTTCCCCCACCTTAAGGTTCGCCACTTGTGCGCCAAGGGTATCCTTAGGACTAAATGGCTGCATCTTCCCGCCTCTGGCAGCCGTAACACGGTCAATTGATTCACTTTTAGCAAGCGCGGCAAAATCTGCGCCCGAGCGTAATTTCTGAAGCGCTTCTTCCGCCTCCCTGCGGGATTTATAGACGATCTGGTTGGCCTCTATCTTTTCACCGTATTCCAGTTCATAAACCTTTTGAAGGTCTTCGTCCGTAATGGTAATGGTCTTTGCCAAAACCTTTTCGGCAAGAAGTTCTATTTCTGCCTGCTTTTTCATCTTCTTGGAAAGCCTTTCCTCAAGTTTCGCGAGGCTGCCCCCCATTTTGGCTAACTCTTTATCAAGGTCAGCCTTGTCTTTTATCTTGTAATTGGCCATCAAACCGTCAATTTCGTTGCCAACCAAGATTTTTAGCCTTTGTTCCACTTCCGCGCCGGTAACGATAACCCCGTCTTTTTCCGCTGCCTGGTAAATCAACGTCCTCCTGATAAGCACGTCCAAGGCTTCCTCTCCATACGTCTCAACCAAAATATCGTAAAGCTCCTGCCGCGCAATCTTTTTGTTGTTAACTAAGGCAACGACGTTGCTGTCTTCAATTGCCGGTTGATCGCTTTTCTGAGGAGGGGCAGGCTGCAACGTGGTCTTCTGTGCGGCCGGCGGAGGACTCTTCTGAGAAGGAGGTTTAGAGTTTTTTGACGTTTCTCCCAAAACGTTTTGGGCAAAAAAAACACTTGCGGAAAAAATTACGACAGAAAAAAAAGACACACTAGTGGAAATCCCTGTTCTTGCACATATCATAATGTAACGAGTAACCGTACCTATAGAATAATTTGTATTTAAAGTAAATTTGATTTTTGATTATATCACAGTTAAAATTACAGTGTCAATGTTTTTTGGAATACGGCAGGTTTGCGCCCCCTGATTACCGGGAAGATTCTGCGGTACCGGCAGGGAAATACCGCGCGTTCAAATTCCGGCTTAAACGGTTTAAGCCGCTTAAACTGTTCAAACCGTTTAAGCGGTTTGCAGGAGTTCAAAGATGTCCGTGGAAAATCCAGAAGTAACGGCAATCATACTGGCAGGCGGCAAAAGCCAAAGGATGGGGTCAAATAAAGCGCTCCTGAAATACGGAGACACTACCTTTATTGAGCGCCAGATAGCAAGACTTAGTAAAATCTTTCATGAAATCATCCTGTCTGCTAACGACGCAAGCATCTATGCGCATTTGCCGCTGCCTGTGGTACCCGACGTAATACCGGGAAAGGGGCCGCTTGGCGGTATCTGCGCGGGAATCATGCGCGCCACAAACTATTATACCTTTGCGGTTGCTTGCGACATGCCTTTTCTCAGTGAAAAGGTAATCCTTCATCTCAGGAAATTCATCACGGACTACGACGTAGTCGTCCCCCGGACGGAACGCGGCCTGGAACCCCTGCACGCGTTTTATTCCAAGAATTGCATTGCACCCATGCAGCAGTGCCTCAAAGAGGGGCGATTGAGGGTCATCGATTTTTTTTCAGAAGTAAAGGTAAAGATTGTTAACGAGGACGAACTCAAGGCGATAGACCCTTCCATTCAACCGCTCCTCAACCTGAACACGCCGGAAGAATATAATACCTATTGCAACCTTAAAAACCCTTCCTTGTGAACGCCGCGTATCGACGGCGTTCCAATCGGACGCCCCCCTTAAAACAAATGGCACTTGACAGGTAATACATTTTATTTATAATAGGTGTACACATGTACACCAATAATCAAAAACCTGAACAACCGGCGCTTACCAAAAAGCAGGCCGAATTCTTTTCCTTTCTGAAAGAGAGTCTTCAGGAGAAGGGCTATCCGCCTACGGTGCGTGAGCTTATGGCGGGACTGGGATTTTCGAGCCCACATATCGTCCAAAAATACCTGAACGTCCTGGAGCGCAAGGGCTATATCAGGAGGCAATACAACAGCCCGCGTGCCATAGAGATCGTTGGTGGTTATGACTCCAGGGAGATACTCTCCGCAAGGGGGGCAGACGTGGTGTCCGTGCCTATCGTGGGAAAGGTGCGTGCAGGCACGCCACACCCGGCCATAGAGGACGTTGAAGGACACATTTCGGTGGACAAGACGATATGCCGCAACAATAAGGCATTCCTCCTCCGGGTGGTGGGGGACAGTATGTGCGAGGCGCACATTGTGGATGGAGACCTTGTTCTCGTCGTCCCGCAGCCGGTGGCCAATAATGGCGAGATCGTCGTAGCCCTCGTCAACGACGAGGCAACGGTAAAACGGTTTTACAAAAGGGGCGACGCCATACACCTAAAACCGGAACATCCGACGATGAAGCCCATCATTATCAGGGGAGAAACCGCCGACGTATCCATCATCGGAAGGGTTGTGGCGGTAATAAGACAGGTGGATAAGCAGGCGGGGGTAAAGCTACGCCATAAGTGAGCCATTTTATGATTACAGAAATAAACGAATCCATCAAGGTTGGCGCCATTTTTGGCGATAACAAGAAAAAACTCAAACCCGTCTGGTTTGTGTGGAGCGGCAGAAAGTACGCCGTTCAGGAAATTACCTATATTTGGACAGAACGGATAGGAAAGGCGGTAATCCACTATTTTGCGGTTACTGATGGTGCAACCCTTTTTTCCCTGTCCTACAATGCCGACACCCTTTTATGGACGCTTCACTCCATAGAAACGGCAGGGTAACAACATTTTTTTGATAAAAACTGGTAAATTATGTCGCCTACGGCGACGGCGTTTGTGTAGCGCCGACCTTCATGGTCGGCAATGGGATTGGGTATGCACACCCAGCGGGGGATGAACCCCCGCGCTACAAGATTGCATCGGATTTCCTGTCCGTTAAATTAGGCATTCGGCGGCTTTTAGCTGTTTATACGTAGGGCAAGGCTTTAGCCTTGCAACTGTCTAAATACGACCCAGGGGTTGCAACCCTAAAGGGTCGCCCTACTGCTACTATGCAGATGGATTGTTTTTTGCCATTCTCCATCTGAGAACAACAAAAAGAGTTACCGAGACAATGAATACCAAAATACTGATGATTTGGGCTACGGTAAAAAAGCTAAAGAAGAGCGGCGTATCGTTTCGCAGCAATTCCATGGAGTATCTTATGATGGGGTAAAGAATTCCCAAAAGGAGGAGAACCTCCCCATCCTTTTTCCGATACTTAAAAAAAGCGTTCAAGAGAAAGAAGAGGACGACGTCCGCGAGAAAAGAATACAACTGTGTGGGATGAATTAGGAGGGCATGGGTGTCAGACAGGCGCACGAGTCCAAGTTCATAATGATGAAGAAACGCCGGGCTGCCGTCAATCATACCCGCTTTATCTATCGTCCTTGGGAATTGAACAGCCCATGGAATATGGGGTGCCAGCTTCCCGAAACAGCATCCGTTCAGGAAGCACCCGATACGGCCGATGCCAAGCCCTAATGCAATGGATGGGGCGACGATATCAAACAGTTTCAAAACCGGCAGGCGGTGCTTCCTCACATACACAAACAACGTCAGGGCGCCGGCAAATAATCCTCCGTAGTAAACCAGTCCACCTTCGTAAACCTTAAAGATACTGAAGAGGTTGTTTTTGTAGTCATCAAAAAACTGGATAACAAAAAAGATTCTTGCCCCTACAATGCCGGCGCAGACGAGATAAATGCCGACGTCGGTAACCTTGGCCGGATCGATGCCTTCCTTCCTTGCACGCCAACGCGCAACGGCAATGGCCACCAGAAAGGCAACCATGAGCATGAAACCGTAAGCATAAATAGGGATGTGTTTCTGGAAAAAAGGCAAGGGTATTTCGAATAAAATCCTTCTCATACCGGGAGACTCTTATCAAACTTGTTGGTTCCGTCCACGAGGATAATCTTCGGCTTCCATGACTTTGCGCTCGAGTCTTCCATCAAGCAATACGAAATGATAATAACCTTGTCGCCCGGCTGTGCCCAGCGGGCTGCCGCGCCATTTAAGCATATAACGCCGGAATTTGGTTCCCCCTCAATAACATAAGTCTCCACCCGTGACCCATTGTTAACGTTGAGAACCTGTACCCGCTCGAAGGGCAGGATGTCTACCCTTTCAAGAAGCGCCTTGTCTATGGTTATGCTGCCATTATAGCTCAGGTTGGTTTCGGTAACTGTTGCAGCGTGAATTTTGGATTTGCACATCTCCCTCAGCATTGTTTCTCCCTGTAGATTGATTTTGGTAACAACTTAGCGAATATTTAAAACCCTACCATTATTTTTTGAGAGCATTATCAACGACACGATGCATATATGCTATCAAAATCAGGGTTCATGTTGCAAGCCTGAACCCGCCGGAGATAGAATTTTCCTTATTTTTCGGACAGCGCGGTTGTGTTCGACATGCTCAATGGAGATGGCTTTTTCACCCGACAAATCTTTTTCAATTACGTTATGGCTGTTAAGTTCGGCTGCAAAATCTTTGGCCTTAATCGTCAGCGTGGGCAGGAAATCCGCCAGTGGCCGGTTATCGGGAACGGATAGCTTCTTCTTCATCTGAATGGTGGAATATCCACCAAACAATGCCTGGTTCGGCGATGTTAAAAGAGGCAAAAGAGATACAAACAGTTAATGGTTGTTTTGAGCGGCTGTGCCGGATATTAACGAAATTGTTACCGGCAAGCGAATACACGCAGGCTGGCAGCCATGCGCTACTAAGCACGCACGGGAACAGAGGCAACGCACGCCTACTCCATAGACGTTAAGTTAAGAAACACAACCCGAACGAGTCGAGGGAGTGAAGTGGTGAAATCGCCGGCGTCTCAGCGCTGTTTTAATCGTGTATTGAATTACGAATATCGAACAAGGAATTTCGAATTATGAAGTATCGATACGGAGCGCTGTTTCACTACACAAATCATGACTAAACGCTAACCCTTGTCTTTGCTTCGGGTTTATTAGCATTTATTGACGGTTATCGGGGAAAGATAGTTTATCATTCGACATTCGTTATTCCTTGTTCGATATTCGATTTTGTGCTTATAGCACCTTAACACCTATGCCCCTGCTCCCCCTTCACCTCTTCACTTAAGCCCCTACTCTTCCTTCGGGGTACTCGCGGCGTCCGGCAGTTCATTGGTGATATAGTCGCAGTCAGGATACTTACTGCATCCGAAAAACACCCCGCCCTTTTTCGAGCGGCGACGTATCAGGTCTCCATCGCAGCCTTCTTTCGGGCATTTTACACCGGTAGGAAGGGGTTTGAGGTTTCTGCATTTCGGATAGGCGGAACAGCCCATAAACCTGCCTTTTTTGCTGATACGGATAACCATCGCGCTACCGCACTTCTCACACTTTTCGTCGGTGGGTTCAGACTTGACGCTATCGCCCGCAAGTGATTTTGTGCTTTTACAGTTGGGGTATGCGGAACATGCCAGGAATTTCCCGTGGCGACCGGTCTTAACCACCATTGCGCTACCACACTTCTCACACTTCTGCTCGGTAGTTTCGGGAGGAAGAACCTCACCCGTTTCTCCCAGCGGAAGCGTGGTTTTACAGTTGGGAAAGGCAGAACAACCTAAAAACTTACCGTGCCTTCCCCATCGGATGACCATAGGCTGCCCGCAAACAGTGCATTTCTGCCCGCTATCTTCAGGCGCGCCTTTCACGCTCTTCATCTCACCCGTTGCCCGTTCCAGGTCGGCCTTAAACGGCCCGTAAAAGTCCCGCAGCACGTCAATCCATTCGACCTTTTTATCTTCAATCTTATCCAGTTCATCCTCCATGTGTGAGGTAAACTTGACGTCCATTATTTTTGCAAAGTGATCGACAAGCTTTTCCGTGACCAGGATGCCTAATTCCGTTGCATAAAAGGCGCGTTTTTCTTGTTTAACATAACCCCTGTCCTGGATAGTAGAAATAATCGACGCATACGTGCTGGGACGTCCGATGCCCATTTTCTCCAGTGTTTTAACGAGTGACGCCTCACTAAAACGCGGCGGCGGTTGGGTAAAGTGCTGGGTGGGCGCTAATTCCAACAGCTTAAGCGGCTGAGCCTGCTCCAAAGGCGGAAGGATTTGCTCATCCTTATCCATATCGTGTCCCGAAATGACCGTATGGCCGTCGAACAACAGTTCCCTGCCTCTGGCCTTAAGCATATATCTTCCGGCGCCGATTTCCGCCTCCGTAACGGCGTAGAGGGCGGGTTTCATCTGGCTGGCAATAAAGCGGTTCCATATCAACTCGTACAGCTTGTATTGGTCCTTCGTTAAATGATCCTTCACCTTCTCCGGCGCATAGTCTGTGCTCGTCGGGCGAACGGCCTCGTGCGCGCCCTGCGTCCCCTTCTTGTCAGACGCGTGCATGTTGGGTTTCTCCGGGAGGTAATTATCGCCATACGCGCTTACAATATATTTCCGTGCAGTGGTCAGCGCCTGTTCCGAAACGTGAAAAGAGTCCGTCCTCATATAGGTAATAAGACCCACGGATCCTTCACTCCCCACATCGACACCTTCGTAAAGCTGCTGGGCGATGAGCATGGTCTTCTTTGCGCTGAATTGCAGGCGCGTAGAGGCCTGTTGTTGTAAAAGGCTGGTCGTGAAAGGGGGAGGCGCGTTATTACGCTTTGTTTGTTTCTTTATATTGGAGACAACGTGGACTGCTATTTGGAGTTCACCGACGATGTCCTTTGCTTGCTGCTCATTTTTTACCTCGATAGTCTCATCATCTTGTTTGTGCAAAAGAGCCTTAAAGCTTTTCTTTTCCGCCGGCGATTCAGACAAATCCGTCGTTAAATCTGCAGTGATCTTCCAATATTCCTGCGGCTTAAACGCACCAATTTCCTTCTCGCGGTCTACAATAAGGCGTACGGCAACGGACTGGACTCGCCCCGCGCTGAGACCTTTTGTAATCTTTTTCCAAAGGAGTGGGCTTATTTGGTATCCCACGATGCGGTCAAGAATCCTCCGCGCCTGCTGGGCGTTGACCTTTGCCATATTTATGGGGCTGGGATGCTTGAATGCCTCTACAATCGCATCCTTGGTAATCTCATTAAAGGTAACACGATAGGTCTTTTCCTCCGGTATTTCAAGCGCCTGAGAAAGATGCCATGCAATCGCTTCCCCTTCACGGTCAAGATCGGATGCGAGATAAATGGCGTCAGCCTTCTTTGCGTCTGCCAACAATTCAGAAACCAGTTTTTTCCTGCTGGGAATTACTTTATATTCAGGCGTGAAATTGTTTTCAACATCGACGGATAGTTTCTTTTCCGGCAAGTCCCGAATGTGTCCCATTGACGATCGGACAGTAAACGTTGGGCCGAGATACTTACCGATTGTCTTTGCTTTAGCGGGCGATTCTACTATTACCAGATTCTTTTTTGCTTTAGCCATGCGTGTTGTTACCTAAAGTATTAGGGGCGAAAGATTGGAATTGTAAGCAATGATGCCAAAGAGAGTCAAGACTTTTTTTGTTTCATAAACAAAAAACCATTTGATAATTGGTATAAATGTCGCTAGAATGCTTCTTTTGTAATTATTTTCTGCGTCACTGCTGCAACGGCTTATCGTAATTTGATAAAGAGGGGAATATGGTTTCGAGTTCTTGGTTCAGAAGGCATCAAAAAATAGTTTACAGTGTCATGATATTTGCGATGTTTGTATGGGGTATCAGCTATTCCGCTATGGAATTGATACCTCAAAAACCGATAGGAAAAATACAGGGAAGGAAAATCACCCAGAACGAGTTTGCCGATATGCTGGGGCGCTGGCAAAGATTGTTTTTCCCGCAGGAGCAACAGTCGGTTGTTTCCCTGGTTTGGAAACAGCTCATGCTTGTCGAAGAGGCAGGACGGATGGGTATTGCCGTGACGGATCAGGAGGCAGAAGAAGGCTTCCTGCGACTCGGTTTCCAGATGTTTGGTGAAGCGGCAAACATCGATAGAAACACCCTTGTGCAATTTCTCTGCAACAACTTCAGGCTTAACCAGGAACAAATCATGCGCACGTTGCGCGAGGCGCTCCTTGTTGAGAAACTGGATTCCTTCATGCGGTCTTCCGTAAAAATGACGTCGGAGGAGATATGGCAAAGGTATTCCATGGAAAACGAGCAGGCGAAGATTAAGGCGATTGCCTTAAAAGCCAGGGATTTCGTGGATTCAGTGAACGTGACGGAAGATGAAATCAGGGCATTTTATGAAAAACACAGGAATGAAGAAGATAATCGTGACGCCGGAAAGCCAGGCTATAAACTTCCTGATCGGGTGAAGATCGAGTGTGTTGTGGCAAATTTAGAAGATTTTGCAAAACTCGCCGTCGTTAGCGAAGATGAAATAAAGAAATATTACGAAGAAAACAAAGACGCGCAATATAAAATAGCCGCACCGGAGCCTCCTCCCGCGGCAAAGGCTGACGGCGCGGATGACAATAAACCGGTGCTTTCTTACAAACCCCTCGCCGAAGTAAAGGAAGACATCCAAACAACGCTCCGCAGACAGAAGGCAACGGAAAAGGTGTCTGAAGTGATCGGTACAATGGATGAAGAAGTTTACGAGGCCATGGACAAAACAGAGCGGCCATCCTTTAAAGACCTGGCAAACAAGTACAAGCTGGTTTATGAAATACCAAAAAGCAAGGTCACCGGCAGCGAATATCTTACGGAAAAAGACTTCCTTGACGTACTACCGGGCGCAGAGCATCCGGCTCAGGCCGCGTTCTCCAGAGAGGTATACGAGCCTTCCACCCCCATTGCCTTTGTGGCAGGGAAGGTGGTCTTCCAGGTTATCGACAAAAAACCATCTGAAGCTGCGCCACTGGAAGAGGTTCGGAACGTGGTGGTAAACGACTTAAAGATGGAAAAGGGACTTTTGAAGGCAAAGGAGATCGCTGAAAAAATCACCGGCAGCACAAAGGCAATGACCCTTGACGAGACCATAAACCTGTTAAAAACGGAAGGCGGAGGCAAGCAATTTCCCGTCAGTGAAACGGATTACTTTGCCCGTCCTATGAAAATCTTCAACAAGGAGTCCCGTTACATAGAGGCTCTTAAGGAGGATTGCCCCAACGTGGCCAAAAAGGCATTTGATTTGAAGGCTGGACAGTTCGGCGTTGCGCAGGAAACGACGGGAGAAAAGGCGTGTTACATTGTAAACCTGCTTGAACGAAAACCAGCCGACAAAATAGCCTTCGAACGTGACAAAGACAACGTAACCAAACGGTATTTAGCTGAAAAACAAGAGGCTATTATGTCTGAATGGCAGATAGGCGTCGGTCGGAACGCGGAGATATATACGAGGTTTCAGTAGATAATCTGTTTATGACCGGCAAAATCACCCTTTTTTGGCGGTTTGTCATAATTCACACGTAGGGACACGGCGCGCCGTGTCCCTACTTATCTTTCCACGCCTTGCAAGTCCTGATAGCGCCCTGTTGCCAACTTGGTTTTTTTACATTCTTTTTCATTTCAAACCTCAGATTTTTTAGGGTAATCAACGGCAATATAGACGTCAATGAACGCCACCTGTGATAGCCTCATGGACTCTATTGTTACTTCGATATTGCTGCTCGTTTTATTCGCTATATCAGACATGCTGAAATATCAATATTACAATGGCTCGTTCGATCATGCACACGCCAGAATTATGGTTCTTTCTACATAAGCCATAATAGTTCCTAATCATTCTCTATGGTTGTCCACCATGGACATTCTTTTTTAAGCTCTTTCAGTTCTCGTGACTTTGCTGTCCAGTCCGCTAATCTGTTCAGGAATACTAGTGCTTAATTGCATAAATTAGCGATATGGTTTTTAAATTACAATCCCCGTACTTATTGTCACCAAAGGCGATAACATGTATCGCTTGTTATTGCAATTAAGCACTAGTATAACGTTTCATTAAAATATATACATAGTTAAAGGTGTCATTGTAATTAGTTTAATGCCTTGTAGGTAAATCACGTAAGACAGATTGATGTTGTTTTCAATGGCAAATAATATGTCAATGTTTTAATGAAACGCTATACTAGTAGACGAAGTATCTCTTGTTGACGTTTTTCGGCTTGGATTCGCCTGAGTTCCTTGGCTTTGGCGAAAAGAGCTAAACCGCCAGAAACAGCGCCAAAAGTAAGGCTCGACGCACCTGCAATGATAGAAACAGTTCTCATAACTGCCTCTCCGTCCATGTCTTTCCCTCCTGATATGATATAACACAAAACGTACAGGTGTGGCGATTGTTTCTCCGTATCCTATGAAGTGGTTTATTATGTCCCTGTTATTTCATTTAGTCCTTCAATGATTTGTCCTAATTCTTCAGTCAAACCTTTCTCCGCCATTACTTTTTCAAAGGCTGTGTCAAGCGTGGTACATTCTTTAGCTAAACGACTACTCGTGCGCTTTCCTTCATGACTTTGACTCCTCCACTTTTTACATTACCATGTCGCAACTTGAGCGACTTGTTAGGTCTTGCCATTCTCATTACCCAGTTCAAGCAACCGTACATCTTCCATGTCTATCTTACGGCCTGAAGCACGCTTTGAAGCGATGAGGTTATCGCGTGAAGCGACATAAAAGCTTTGGCCTTTATAATTCATGGTTTCCCGATTTTGCCAGGCATCATCGAAAAGAAGCCCTGGAGTTGAAGTTTGAACGTCAATGCGAACGCGATCTTTAAATATGGTGATTTCGTTGGCAAGCAATTCATCGGCAGAAATAAGCGACGCCGTGCCTACTTTCGCATCCAAAAATGCGTCAAGCAACCGCCGCGCGTTATCCTGCGTGGCTGCAATGAGTATGTCGAGGTCAAACGTCGCGCGTGGTACGCCATGCAATACGGCGGCAATACCTCCAATGACAACGTACTTAACCTGGTGTTTTTGAAATGACGCGAATACGTCCCGAAGCCGGTTGATCATTTTTTTTCTGCTCCATGATTTTAGGGTTGCAGTTTAATATCAGATCGGTGAAATAGCAGAGCATATCCATCCGTTCCGAAAGTGGCAATGATTGAAACCAGTGGGCCTTGGCTTCCGGCGTCTCTTCGCTACGGTCATGTGAAATAGTATTGTTCACTGCTATCTCCGTTTCAAATGTAAATTCATTGCAAACCGAGGAACGTCAGTCCTTCAAAGACCGTTGAAGCGGATTGTCCGCCGGGGCGGGTGTGCCGCTATCGATCTTCTTTTCCGCGGAAAAGACCAGGTAGCCGTATTTCCCGTAGTGCGGCAGCTTGGCGCCCACGTTGTTAATGGCAGATGCACCAATGCCATAAAATAAGGCAACCCCCTTCCCCTTGCCCGTGGGATGCTTGACGGCCACGAACAGGGCGTCGCCGGTAGTGCGGTAGGCTGTGTTGTCCGCCGTAAATTCCCCTTCTTTCAGGGAAAAATTCTTTGGCACGTTTGCCAGGAATGAGCCTGTCAGCTTGTTTTCCAGCCCGCCCAGAACGAACAGGCTTTTTTGCGCGGCCTCTGTTTCCGTAATTTCATTATCGGCCTTCACGAATCCCTTGTCCCCCGCCAAAAGGCGCGCAAGCTTTTTGTATGCCTGCCGTGACGCCGCTTCACCCCCGGTGGGATACACAACAATCTTATTTTCATCGCCCAAGATGGAATCGATGGTCGCCGGGATTTCTTCGGCGTAGAAACGCCTAAAAACCTCGCACTGCGGGTCTATCGTAATATTTAAGGGTTGGGATTTTGTCTTGATCAGCACAGTGTTAACCTGTTCTTTTATGTCAACAACGGTCGTACTGCTTTCATTGTCCAATCCTATCCGGATCGGCAACGGGAATTGGTATGGGGGTTTTCCCTGGATAATCTCCACCCGTGTCACCCAGCCGTCATCGGTCTTCTCCACCCCGGTCTTTCCCAGTTCAATGAAGGGCGCGCCCTCCCTATTAACCCATTGGTCAAAAAACCAGGCCAAATCCTTTCCACAAACCGCCTCAAAGGTGTGCTGTATGTCTTTCCAACTGGCGCTTTGCCATATTTTATCCGCATAAAATTTTCTGAGCGACCGGTAAAACAGTTCATCTCCGACCATCCGCCGAAGGGTGTGGAACACCATGGCCGTCTTTCCGTATCCGATCGCGCGGTTGGCTTGATCACTCCTGCTGACAAAATGTTTTAGCGGAAAATCGTTGCGTCCCGTCACGTAACTGGTATATTTTCTGCATAGATCCCTGCGGTAATCCTCCGCCTGTGCCTCGCCCTTAAGTTCTTTGTAATGATAATCGGCCATGTAGGTGGTTAGCCCCTCGCACCAGTTTCCCTCCGACTCTTCGACAAAGACGGAGTTGCCCCACCAATTGTGCAAAATCTCGTGTCCCAGCGAGGTATCGACGATAAAGGGCAGTTTTACAACGGCGCTGCCCAGCAAGGTGTACGACGGCATACCATATCCCGTTTGAAAGAAATTTTCCACGATGGCAAACTTTTTGTAGGGATAATCCCCCAGGAGTTTTTGGTACATGTCCAGATACCGTTTTGTAGCGTTCAGATACGACTCTACCAGGCCTTGGTCTTCAGGGAAAAAGTAGGCATACACCTCTATGCCGTTATGTTGCACAGTTGTCACTTTGTATTTGCCCGCGACCAGATTACACCCATCGGACACGTTCTTTTCCTCCCAGGTGGAAACCGACTTCCCACCGGACACCCCTTTGTTAACAAGCGCTCCCTCGGTTATTGCCTCGTATTCACCGGGGGTTGTCACCGTCACCTTGAACGTTGCCAGTGAATCAGGCTCATCGGGATACCACAGGCACGCGGGACTCAAATAAACGCCATCTTCACCAATAATGCCGGTTGTATCACCAACGTCTTCTTTCTCTAGGGAATAGGGCGATGCGGGCAACGCGCCTTCATATTCGATGGAGATTGTGACCGCCGGTAGCGCCCGTAACTCTTGCGGTATGGATATCTCCAGGCGCTGCGGACGTCCGGACATATCGGGATGAGCGGTAACGCCTTTTCCCGGCATGGCATCTCGTACCTTAAAATCTAACTTGGCACTAGAAGATTTTACGGACAGGATGCGGAATGACTTATTGAGAAAGCACGAAAACGTCTCCGCATCCGCGACCTGTGCAAGCAGGTGGTCTGTCGCCTTCAGCTTATGCTCCTTCAGATATAGCTCCACCTCCAAATTGTGGCCTAAAATCCTTGTATTGCCAGCCACCCCTGCGTGCAGATCAAACGCCGCCGCAATGGCAACGACACCTAACAAAAACGGCAGACACCTCCAAACCAAAGCCACCAGCATGTTGTATTCCCTTTCTCAATTTAATGATTGTTATGTTTTGTTATAACATTAAAATTCTTATTTGGTGATATTGACATTCAATTCAGCATCCACTTCTTTTAACGATAAAATCACGTCATGAAAGCTAAACGGCGGCTTCACTGGCAATAACCTCATTCAATGCATCATTCCAAGCCTTTTTCATTTCTATTGCGCCACTCCACTCCATCCATCTTCTAATTCCGGAGTTGCCTTGTTTTTCAGATCTCTTGAGAACGCATCAAAATCCTTTCCATAGGCATAATTTAATGTATTGTAAATTCAAAATCAGGCCTGAAAGGCCGACAGGATATAGCGGGGGGTGAAGCCCCCTGTAAAGATAATAAAAGAATACAAGCCCCGAAGGGGGGGCACGACGTTTTGTTTTCGTGATCAAAACAACAAGAAATTTTAGAAAAAACTGGCGTCCTGGCCATGTTGAGTCTTCTTTTCTGTCACCCCTTCGGGGCTTGTTATATTATTGCGTTTACCAGGGGCTTCACCCCTGGCTATATACTTTCTGCCCTTCGGGCCTGTTGCAGGGCGACCCTTTAGGGTTGCACCTCCTGGTACATGTCAGACAGTTGCAAGGCTAAAGCCTTGCCCTACGTACATTGCATGGCCGCATGGATATCAGCTCTCGTCAATTCAGGATAACCATCAAGTATTGCCTGCCACGATTTATCCTCTGCTACAAGTTCAAGGATCACTGATATGGGTATCCTTGTTCCCTTGATTACCGGTTTACCATCACATATTCGTGGATTAATCTCAATTCTGTCAATGATAGTCATTTGTAATTATTCAAAATCGTTTATGCAAATTTCTGTTATTTTATTATACATCCTTCATTGTTAGTTAGTCCCCATCCTGGGAGGGAGAACAGGGGTAGGTTCTCATTCGCTTGACCAACTCTACATCACTTGTTAAATCAGATAACGAAACAGGCTTTATATCAATAGCAAACTTGGTTTCACTCTTAGTGGCCTGCATATATATGACAGTGTTACCGAGAATATCTGCGATTTTTAGACGATTATCACTAGGCATCTGGCAGCCAAACACTATTCCCGTGATGTTGCCTGGTAAAGGGTGTTCTTGATTACCGTCTTTACTTAGAATGCGCCACTCTCTTTCATATGACCAATGCGATGATTTTGTAGTTAATATCTTTGAGACAACCGCTGGATCGGACAGTTCCATCAGTTTAAATGTTGGAAGGGGATCATCGTACAGGACAGGTATACAATACTTCCCATTTCCCAAATCGTTACTGCCTGTTCGCTCAAATTCGATACAAAAACCCGTATGCGAATATGAATAATGCGACCACATCAAGATATTATCGTTAATTTCGCTAAGTGAAAGCACCCCCCCATTTGTTTCATATCAATTATCGCTTCTTCGCGAGATTGGTCATTTATCTTAACTCCCCCGACATGCTTTTCAGAAAGATTAAAACTAAACTCAAATGGGTCGTTTAATGATTCTCCAGTTGGAAACCAAATACTTTTGTCTTTCAATATTTTGAGTGAACGATCGCAAAACCCTACATACTTGCATAGTTTATGGATGCCGATCTCATTGCATTTTGTGCAACGCAAGTAACGTTTTTGAAACTCGGTTTGGCACTTTGGGCACTTAATCGTAGGTTCTGGCATTTGATTTCAAGGTCTTTCTTCGTACAAATATTTTCTCGTTCCTAATCTTCAGGTTAGTAATTTGCCTTTCTCAGAAACTCCAGCTTCATTTTTTCCAAAACATTTCTTTTTCCGATGTTTCTCGAAAACAGTTTGTTTGGCTATAACTTTACTTTTGCAATTCAATTGATGGATTCTGTCAAGGCTGATGTTACTGCTAAGGGGCGTACAAAGGAAGGTGCGTTTTGTTTCTTGTTTCGTTACCGTGATATTTGTTAAATGCCAGAGAAGGGAGTTGAACCCTTACCCCCTGTGACGGGGACCAGATTTTGAGTCTGGCGTGTCTGCCAATTCCACCACTCTGGCACAAAATATTAGGCTACGGTATTCGCAAGTGTGATGCGATACACATACGGCGAATATTATATACTATTTTTGCCGTATTTCATCATTATTTTTCTATTTTTCAATCATCTCTACGTTTGTACGTGGTACCGTTGCCGTGGAACCATCAAGAAACTCCACATCAAGTGTACGAACCGTTGCCTCTGTCTCTATAGTGCAAGGGGCGAAAGGAAGGTTCTTTATCTTTCCAATCTTTCCAAAATGCGGCACACGGATAACCCTTACCGGGTCCCCAACGTCCATGCCTCTGTCGATGGGCTGAGTGACCTCTTCGCCGGATGACTTGTCTGTATAGGGGATAATAATTTCCGGCCTTACAACGCCTGCCCGAATCTGAGTAGCACCGTTAATAGACGTCTTGGCGCCGGAACGGAATTTTAAGAGATCAAAGGTTCTTTGCGCCATTTGAATATTGCCGAACCCTTCCGTCATGATAAGGGTGATGCCGATTTCTTCCGATCCGGTGATTGCCACGCCGAGGTCGTATCCGAGGAGCTTTCGCAGGTCTTCGTCGTCAAACCCGCCGGTAATGATGCCTTTGACCCCTATCTTTTGCGCCTTGTTAATCGCATCGTGCTGAATAAAGGCGCCGCCTACGATTATCTTGTCTTTGTGTCCCGGCAGGATATGGCCGTTCGTTAGAATGTCACCCGGCTTCTCCACGGCAATAACAAGCTCGCCGACGGCCTCGCCGCCAACCCCGAAGATGCCCTGGATGTAGGTGGCCATCGCCTCCATAACAACCCCTTCCTTCTCCATCACCTCGATAACGGCGCCGTCTATGTATGCAAGCACCTGGATAGGTTTTGGCGGTTCTCTCAAAAGGACTTGTCCCGTCACCGTGGAAATGGTCTCGATGGTACCGGTAATCGGCGAATGCAAAACCGATTTCATCATTTTCACCCATGGCTTGGTCTCGGCGATGGGTTCGTCCTTCTGGACGGGATCGCCTTCCTTCTTGAGCATGTATTCTTTGAGGTCTTTGGGCTGGATACCTAAACGGTTAACGGCATTAATGGCCTGCACCTTACCGGGCAGATGCGCCCGTGCCACAACGTCCTCCGCCTTGAGGATGTCCCCCTTTTTTACAATAACGTCGCCAAGCAAGGGAAGCGAGCGGTGGCTCGTGACCACCTTCTTCTCTGATATGCGTAAACCGGGTGTATATGCGTGGGTCATGGATATATTTTTTTAAAATGCAAGCCCCAAAGGGGCGAAATACCATAGCCCAGGGCAACGCCCTGGGCTATGGTATTATTAACAAAACAAGCCCTGAAAGGGCGACATAAAGGTATAAAATAACGGGTAATTCTGTAGCCAGGGGGTTTATTCCATACGTGTTAAGTTAAGGAAAGCACTTTAAGCACTAATGGCAACCGTAAGTTGCGGTTAACACGAAAGCGAATATCGAACAAGGAATATCGAATGTCGAATGATAAAAGATATTTCCCCGATAACCGCCAATGAATGCTGGCAAACTCGAAGCAAAGAAAAGTATTAGCGTTTAGTCACGGTTTGTGTCGTGAAATGGCGCTCCGTATCCATACTTCCTACCTCGAAATTCCTTGTTCGATATTCGTAATTCAATGCACGGTTAAATCGTACTGAGATGCCAGCGATGTCCTCACTTCACTCCCTCAATTCGTTCGGGTTGTGTTTCTTAACTTAACACCTATGGGGTTTATCCCCCGCTTGGCGTGCATTCTCAGCAATGCCGACCATGAAGGTCGGCGCCACACGAAAAGCCGTCGCCGTTGGCGACCTTTCTCATTTCACTAAAAAAATTTTTGCCATTCTATCAGACCCGGTATCCTTTGTGAAGAAGAAATTCCTGATGGTTAAGATTTCTTACCTCTCGTGTTGTAGAGTGGCGACATTTCCCTCAGCCTGTTCACGATGGACGGCAGCTTTTCCAGGACGTATTGGATGTCGGCGTCCGAGTTGTTGACGCCCAGGCTGAAGAGTATGGTTCCCTGGGCGAGCGCGGCATCCACGCCCGTGGCCATGATGACGTGCGACGCCTTCAGCGACCGCGACGTGCATGCGGAACCGCTCGACACGGCAATGCCCTGCATGTCTAAAAACAAGAGGACGGACTCGCCTTCAATAAATTCAATACACAAGCTAAGGTTTCCGGGAAGGCGGTTTGTCGGGTGGCCGTTAAGAAACACGTTGCCGATGTTTTTTAAAATGCCGTCTTTTAACCGATCCCTTAATTCCCTTACTTTATCTACCCGCTGCTGCATCTCTGCATTTGCCAGTTCCGCCGCCTTACCCATACCGACAATACCGGTGATGTTTTCCGTACCCGCCCTGCGCCCGCCTTCCTGCACGCCTCCTTGTAATAAGGGAAGTATTCTCATTCCTTCTCGCAGGTAAAGCGCGCCAATTCCCGAAGGCCCCCCGAATTGGTTGGCCGACATGCTTAATGCGTCCACCTGTACCTCTGCAACGTTCACGGGTACCTGCCCCACGGCAGCAACCGCGTCCGTATGGAAAACGATGCCTTTTTCCCGCGTAATTGCGCCAATTTCTTTTATCGGTTCAATGGATCCGATTTCTCCATTGGCGTACATAATAGACGCCATCACCGTTGTGGGCTTGATAGCCTTTTTGACGTCGTCTGGGTTCACCATTCCATGCTTGTCAACGGGGACGTAGGTCACTTCGTACCCCGACTTTTCCAGCGTTTTTAAGGGGTTGAGGACGGAAAAGTGTTCGATTTCCGAAGTAATCATGTGGTTGCCCTTTTTTTTGTGAGACTCCAAAATACCCTTCAGGGCAAAGTTGTTGGACTCCGTGCCGCTCGATGTAAATATTATCTCACCCGGTTTTGCGTTGATGAGCTTGGCTACCTGCCCTCTTGCCGTCAGGATTGCCTCGTTTGTCATCCTGCCGAATTGGTGAAGGTTGGATGGATTGCCAAACCCATCTTTTAAAAATGGGATCATGGCCTCAATGGCTTGTGGATGCATGGGGGCGCCCGATGCATTGTCCATATATATTTTGTTCATAAAAAAGTCCTTTAAAAAAAATCTTTAGATCATTTTGTGTTTTCACACGTAGGGCAAGGCTTCAGCCTTGTTCCTTTCTGTGTATGCACGCCAAACGGGGGATGAACCCCATACGTGTTAAGCTAAGGAATCAATAATCACCGTGAAACCCTTGTTTATGTTGCTTCCAACATGTCTCCCGTTAGTGGGGGAGGGCATACGTGTTAAGTTAAGAAACCTATAATTACCACCAAACCCTTGTTTTTGTTAGCCCTGAAGGGGCGAAGTAGCTGAGCCCAGGGCAACGCCCTGGGGGACACGGAAAAACCAACAAGCCCTGAAAGGGCGTGATACGAAATTACACGTTGGTTTATACCTTTATATCGCCCTTTCAGGGCTGGTTTTGCTATCAATGCAGAACCCAGGGCGTTGCCCTGGGCTGTCATATTGCGCCCCTTTGGGGCTGTATTGCTAATACGGTTAGGCTGAGTTTGTCCGCCTTTTCATTTCCTAACTCGAACGAGTCGGAATCGGAAGAGGAAAAATCTCTGTTTTCTCACACAAAGATACGAAGGCACAAAGATTTATCGCAATTTATCTTTTTTGTAATTCTTTGTGCCTCTGTGCCTTTGTGTGATTACTTCTCTTATGGGTAAAAATATTTTTGCTGAAAATATCAAAATATTATTTGTAAGAGATTAACACGTATGGGATGCCCCCCGCGCAACGAGATTATTTTGAAATTTCTATACGGCGTAAATTTGGCCTTCGGCGATCTATTCGTATTCGCGCCGGGGACACGGGCGCCGTGTCCCTACATCAACAGCCGGACGGTTCATGCTTGTAGCCTGAACCGAACGTTTTGCGGCTTGCAACGCTCCGAAATATACATAGCCTCATCAAGTCCCTACACATCGTGCAGGGGTGGGTTTTCCGCAACGTACTAAGGATGCACAATCATCCCTTCTTAAAACAAAACTTATCAATCATCTCAATAAGATGTTCCATGCTGGGTTTTGTTGTATATCCATCTGCCCCCATTTTTTCACATTTAATAGCCATTTGCTCCGTTATCAGGGATGAAAATATCAAAACGGGAACGCTTGTCAGGCCAAGGTCATACTTTATCCTCTTGCATAACGTTAATCCATCCAGTTGCGGCATTTCAATGTCTAAAATTGCCAAGGATATGAAGTCGCTTATTTTACGTCCTTCAACTTCCGCCTGTTTTTGCAGTGCAATAATGGCTTCGTAGGCGTCCTGACCGTTTTCATAACCCGTTATATTGATATAACCGACAGCCTTAAGCGCTTTTGTCACATGAGATCTGATCGTATTGGAATCTTCGGCAAACAAAAGTTTGTATGCCTTGCGTGCCTCTTCTTTGCTGACCTCAATAAGTTTGGGATTGACTACCGGAGCGCCAAACCCTGCAGAAGGGATAATTTCCCCCACAATACGCTCAAGATCAAGCATCATGATTTCCGTGCCTTTTATGTTTACAGAACTGGTAACGGGTAAAGGGTGCGCCTGAAGCATGGCGCTCAACGGTTGAATGTCTTTCCACGATACACGGTGAATACGATCAACCGCATCAATGATGAATCCCATGACAATACTGTTGAATTCGGTAATTACGACAATGCGCGTAGTCGTTAGCTTTTCTGCCTTAATAGCGAGATGCGCGTTGAGGTCGATGAGCGGAACGGTTTTGCCGCGCAACAAGAATATCCCTTGTACGGAGGAATGCCTGCCGGGCGGCTTTGTAACGGTCAGCCGGTCGTACTGGACAAACTCCTTAATCTTTACAACGTTCACGCCGAAGTGCTGACTGCCAACTATAAGCTCAGCAATTTCCGCCTCATTTGTTCCACTCTCCAGTAAAATATCATGTGCCATATTTAACCTCCTTGTTAATAAACAACATCCCTTATTCCCCTGAATTTGGAATTTTTATACAATTTAAATTATGTCGCCTACGGCGACGGTTTTTGTGTAGCGCCGGCCTTCATGGCCGGCAATGGCATTGGGAATGCACGCCAGGCGGGGGATGAACCCCCGCGCTACGAGATTTCTATACGTTAAATCACGCCTTCTCCAGCTTCGCATAAGCCAGCAGGAGACTCTTTACCCCTCCGGCGCTAAAGTTGACCTTGACGCTTGCCTTGTCGTTGCTGCCATACACCTCAAGTATCCTGCCAATACCGAAAACAGGATGCCTGACTATCTCGCCATTTGCAAAAGAGGCGACAAAGGCTTTCGGTTTTACCTGCACAGGCACGAAGACGTCTTGTTCCATATCGACCGAAAAGACTGGTTCCCCAAAATCATCGTCTTTAGCGAAAAAGCTGCTGGAGCAATCCCTGCGGTCGGTCTTGTCTATCGTTTCTAAAATCTCTCTTGGGATTTCTCCCAGGAACCTGGAAGGCGTGCAGAAGGTCGTCTCGCCGTATCTGGTGCGGCGTCTGGCGTACGTAATGAAAAGCTCCTTCATCGCCCGCGTAATGCCGACGTAGCAGAGCCTCCGTTCCTCTTCCACCTTTTCATCCGAATCGTTTGATTCGACGTGGGGCAGCAGCCGCTCTTCCATACCGGTAATGAAGACGACGGGAAACTCCAGCCCTTTGGCGGTGTGCAGCGTCATGAGCGTCACGCCATCCGCAACGTCCTTCATCTCATCCACGTCGGAAACCAACGCCACCTCTTCCAGGAATCCCTGCGCCGAGCCTTCGGAATAATTCATGTCGTATTCATGCGCGGCGTTCACCATTTCCTCCACGTTCGCGATGCGGTCCTTTGCATCCCGTTCACCTTCTCCGGATTCTTTGAGGAACGTCATGTAATTCGTTTTGTCGATGGCCTGTTTCAGGATTTCTTCTACCGGCGAGTTTGGCAGCGTATGCAAATGCGCAATAATTTCCGCAAAACGCTTTATCGCCAACGCCGTCTTCCCCTTGATTTCCGGGATTTGATCAACGTTCCGTATGGCATACAGGAGGTTTTTCCCCTGCGTTGCCGCCCATTCCCTGAGTTTAAAAACCGTCATGTCCCCTATGCCGCGCGCCGGCGTGTTGACCACGCGTTCCAACGCCACCTCGTCGTTTGGATTAACGTAGAGCCTAAGATACGACAAAAGGTCTTTGATCTCCTTCCGCTGATAAAACGCCAGCCCCCCGACGAGCGTGTAAGGGATCGCGTGGTTGCGCAAGGCCTTTTCCAGGACGCGGGACTGGGCATTGGTGCGGTAAAATATGGCTATGTCAGAATACTTGATATTCTTATTCTTACATGCCCGAATCAACTTGACAATTTCGTCCGCCTCCGCGTATTCATTTTCACAGGCGACCACTTTGATCTTTTCGCCCTGCATGTTTTCCGTCCAAATATCCTTCTGTTTTCGATACTTGTTCCTCTTGATTATGCTGGATGCCGCGTGGAGGATGTGCTTCGTGGAACGGTAATTTTGTTCCAGCAGCACCACCCGCGCGTCCGGGTAGTCCTTCTCAAAATCCATAATATTTCTGATATCCGCGCCGCGCCAGCCATAGATGGACTGGTCAGGGTCGCCCGTCACGCAAAGGTTCCTGTACCGGTCTGCCAGGAGGCGTGTGATGATATACTGGGCGTAATTGGTATCCTGATATTCATCAACAAGGATAAACTTGAACCGCTCCTGATACATCTGCAGGATATCGGCGTGCGCCTTGAACAATTCAATCGTTTTAATTAAGAGGTCGTCGAAATCCAATGCGTCATCCGTCCTAAGAATGTGTTGGTATCTTCTATAAATTTTTGCGACGTGTTCATTAAAATAGCCGGAGGCACTAGCGGCAAACTGCTCCGTGCTGATAAGCTTGTTTTTTGCATTGCTGATGGCGGCGATGATGGTCTTTGGTTTCCACTGCGCCGTATCCATTTTATATTCGGCCATAATAGCCTTAATACGGCTCATCTGGTCAGCCGAATCGTAAATACTAAAGTCTCTGGAATAGCCGAGCCTGTCAATTGTTTGCCTAAGGATGCGTGCGCACATCTTGTGGAAGGTGGAAACCCACAGCCCCTTGTGGGACGTGAATTGCTTAACGCGCTCGCCCATTTCGTGGGCGGCCTTGTTGGTAAAGGTAATGGCCAGGATATTGTAAGGGCTTACCCCTTGCGACATCAAATAGCCGATGCGGCGTGTAATCACACGGGTCTTTCCGCTGCCCGCGCCCGCCACAATTAAAAGCGGCCCTTCGAAATGGACGATCGCCTCCCGCTGCTGGTCAGTAACGTCATGTAAAAGCTGCATAGTATTTGCCGTTAATCTTCCTCTTGAAAGTATCAAAAATGCTTCAACCGCACCCGCGTAAAGGGGTGCGGATAATAGGACTCTTCATTGTTACCTATTGGAAACACGGTAACGAGCGCGGTCACGTCGCAAATCAAATAAAAAAACCTGAAACCACAGATTTCACAGACTACACAGATTGTATTAACAAAACACTTAGATTGTTCTAAGGCTCGTAAGCAGGGTTTTTATCACACCACCTGCTCCAACCCTGTGTAATTTGTGGTCGAAGCAACCGATCATTGTGTCCACCCTTTACGTTCTCCACATCTCCTCTGCACCTCCGCTCCCTCTGCGGTAAGCGTTTCCGCCTTATTTCCGTGCAATCAAACTTGCAACAGCCTTTTTATTATCTACCACCAATTCCCGGTAATAGATGATTTTGAGGTCTTTGAAGGCGTGTAAAAGCTCGTTGGGTTGCAGCAGATAATCCTTGTTTTTGGGACCATCAAAACCGCGTTCCAGGTTTTCCGTGGTGTAGGTTTCGTAAATAATCATACCGCCCGGCTTCAGCGCATCCTTCATTTGGGCGAAGAGGTCTCGCTGGAGGTAGTAAAAGCAGGAAATCACGTCGTACGTATTTTCAGGCATCCGGTAAGTCTCTAAATCCGCCGCAAAGGCGTGGATATCCACTCGCATTTCCCGTGCCAGTTCCAGCGCCTTTTTAATGGCTGTTTCGGAAATATCGCAACCGTCCACCTCGAACCCATTTTTAGCCAGGAACACGGCGTTGCGGCCTTCCCCCATCGCAACGTCCAGCGCCTTTCCTTTGGGTAGGACGTCAATATGCTCCCTTAAAAACGCGACCGGTTCTTTCCCGAAAATATAAGCCTCCGTCCCGTACTTTGTATCCCAAAAAACCTTATCCCGTTCACCGGAAAACACGGCAGTACACATTATACCCATTGCAATATGAACAATTATTATACACAAAAAACAGCCGTAATAAGGAATACATTTTTTATTTGTGTCCATCCCGCTCCCATTCGTGCTTAAGTGAAGAAAACAATAATTACCATTAAGCCCTTGAGCGTATCGCACCCTACGTGTCCCCCGCTGGCGGGGGGTAGGGGGGGGATATGGAACTTGTTCATATCTTCAACTACCCCTTTTCTTTGAATACCAATTTTCTTCCTGAATCGTACGGTTAGTTCACCAATCATTGCATAGTTCACATGATTGTCTAAACAAATAATATAGATTGCCGGGTGGTACACTTGCTAACATTCTTACTTGTGCCCGGAACCCAACCCGCGGCTATTTATTACTAACAATCGCCTTAGCGCCGATATCCCTTCTGTAATGCGCCCCTTCAAACGATATCTTTTGCACTGCCGCATAAGCATTGCTTTGTGCATCCTGTATCGTTTTGCCGAGCGCTGTCACCCCCAGAACGCGCCCCCCATTGCTCACGAGCCTCCCATGCTTTTTGGTCGTCCCTGCATGAAAGACCTGCGCCTTGTTCAGCCCTTTTGCCGCTTCAATCCCGGTAATGGAAAACCCTTTTTCATAGCCGCCGGGATAGCCTTTGGACGCCATAACGACACAGATAGAGGCGTTGTCGTCCCAGTCTATCACCGTCTTCTCCAGGTCCAAGCTACCGTTTGCCGTTGACAGCAGAAGCGGCACAATGTCGCTTTTCATCCGCATAAGCAGCACCTGCGTTTCGGGGTCGCCGAATCTGGCGTTAAACTCCAATACTTTGGGGCCCGTGCCGGTAATAATAAGCCCGGCATAAATAACGCCTTTGTATGGCCGGTTTTCCCGCTTCATTGCGTGTACAATGGGGACAAGGATGTTTTCCTCGACAAAAATCTGCATACTTGGAGTAACGAGGGGGACGGGGGAGTACGCCCCCATACCGCCGGTGTTTGGCCCCTTATCGCCGTCGAAAACCGCTTTATGGTCTTGCGCCGTCGAGAGGGGAACGATGGTGTTTCCGTCCGTAATGGCAAGGATCGAGACCTCTTCCCCGACCAGAAACTCTTCAATAACAACCTTATTCCCGGCGTAACCGAAAATCTTCTCCTTCATAATATCGTCAATATACCGTTCGCCATCCTCCAGCGTCTGGCAGATAAAAACGCCCTTTCCCTTTGCCAGGCCGTCGGCCTTTATGACAACGGGGAATTTGCCCGTAGTCAGGTGTTTCTTCGCCTGCTTTGCATCGTCGAACGCCTTGAAATCAGCCGTTGGGATGCCATGTTTTCTCATAAGCGCCTTTGCAAAGGCCTTGCTTCCCTCGATAATAGCGGCCCTTTTATCCGGCCCGAAGACGTTCAGATGGCCATCCCTAAATCTGTCCACAATGCCGGCCACAAGCGCGTCTTCCGGCCCGACCACGGTCAAATCGATCTTCTGTTTTTGCGCAAAGATATAAAGCCCTTCGATATTTTCCGCCTCAATATCCACACATTCGGCAATTTCAGCGATTCCGGGGTTGCCGGGGGCGCAGAAAATCTTTTTCACCAAAGGCGACTGGGCAATCTTCCATGCGAGCGCATGTTCCCTTCCGCCGCTCCCAACGATTAATACCTTCATCTTATTCTCCACCTTTTATGTTACCAGGCACGTAAAACGTTTATTATGTATAAGACATCATCTTAAAAATTAAGCCTTCGGCGGCTTTCAACAGCGTAGTGGCAAGGCGCG
Organism: Candidatus Brocadiaceae bacterium; assembly: GCA_015661205.1. Lineage (GTDB taxonomy): Bacteria > Planctomycetota > Brocadiia > Brocadiales > Brocadiaceae > JACVXV01. The sequence goes on along the minus strand of JACVXV010000002.1, from coordinate 11,262 downwards.
CCTTGCCATTACACGGTCGTTTTGAATTTCCTGCACGTTAAATTAGGCATTTCGGCGGCTTTCATCCGCGCAACCGAGACGGTTGCGCTACCAATTTAAAATTCCTGCGGGATTACCAACGGTATCGTTAAAAAAATACCACCCAGCCTTTCCGTGTACAAACCGGTGAAATATTTTGCCGCATAAAAATATTGTACCAGAACTCCGGGAAAAAATGGAAAGTTTTTTATACTTGACACTTAAGCGTGGACTGTTATACTAACAAACGTCAAGAAAGCATGTTGATGACAAAGTAGTTCACATCGTAAAAATAACGCGGGGTAGAGCAGTCTGGTAGCTCGTCGGGCTCATAACCCGGAGGCCGTGGGTTCGAATCCCACCCCCGCTACCAATATAATCAACGGTTTACGGCACACGCCGAAAACTATCAAGCATACAACAGCGCACCTCGCGCCTGTCCTTTTCATCCCAAACACGTTTCACCCCCTTTTTTATGTTTCATGTTTATGTTCCAAGTTTCGAGTTTCGAGTTTCAAATTGTGTCGCCTACGGCGACTATGAATTCAGCCATCGTGAAACAAGACGCAAGCCTGATTTCTCGGTTGCGGTACAAGAGCTGACAAGGGCGGGGAAACCCCGCCCCTACGCATGGGGGGGGGGTTGCCTAATTTACCTAATTCGCCTTTTACAATGCCGGGATTTGCATCGCCGTTTCACTTCTTGCAATGCCAACCGCATTCCGTATTTCCCTCCTAAAATGTTTTTTTCGTGACCTTCACGCCCTTCGCGGTTAAAATTTCCTTTTGCTGCGGCTTGGCCGCACAATGAAATCTTTATTATCTTAAATACTCAGGTAGCCAGGCTGAAGGTTAAATACACAAAGTTTCCGGCAGGCAAAGGTTTTTACCTTCAGTCTTCAGCCTAAACACCTGAGTAGTTTTCCACCACGTCACCGATATGCTTGCAACCGCTGCGGCGCGCAGTACCATTTCCGGGGATAATTTGTCAGGAGGATTTTCGTGGCATTGATAAGCTTGCAGGACGTAAGTATGGGCTTTGGAAGGCCTTTGTTGATTGAGGGCGCACAGTTGCAGATAGAACGGGGCGAAAAGGTGTGCCTGCTTGGCCGCAACGGCGCCGGCAAGTCCACCTTGCTCAAGCTGATTAATGGCGACCTGCCGCCCGATTCCGGCGAGATTATCAGGCAAAAGGGGATGCGTACCGCATACCTTTCCCAGGATATCCCCAAAGACCTGGAGGGTACCGTATTCAATATCGTATCGGGCAGCGCCGGGGCGGTAGATCACCAGCAATCCGGCCACCATACCGATACGGATTGGAAACGGCAGCACCGGGTGGAGAAGGTGATCTCTCAAATGCAATTAAATGGCGACGTCGAGTTCAATTCCCTTTCCGCCGGACTCAAACGCCGGGTGCTACTCGCCCGGGGGCTTGCGTGCGACCCGGACATCTTACTGCTCGACGAGCCGACCAACCATCTGGACGTCGATTCAATCCGTTGGCTGGAGGAATTTCTCATACGTTACGGCGGCACGATACTCTTCGTTACCCACGACCGTGCGTTCCTACAGAAACTGGCCACCCGCATTATCGAACTTGACCGGGGACGCCTTTCAAGCTGGGCGTGCAATTACGAGACCTTTCTTGTGCGCAAGCAGGCGGTGCTTGACGCGGAAGAGGGACAGCAGGCTGTTTTTGATAAAAAGCTGGCGCAGGAAGAGGTTTGGATACGGCAGGGCATCAAGGCACGCCGCACGAGGAACGAGGGTCGCGTGCGGGTGCTGGAAGACATGCGTAAGGAGCGGCGAGACCGTCGGCAGGTCGTGGGCGTTGCGCGTATGCAAACCCAGGAGGCCGAACGTTCCGGCGCGCTGGTGGTGAAGGTTGAGCATATTTCCTATGGCTATGGCGAAAATCCGGTAGTCAGCGACTTTTCCGCGGCAATTATGCGGGGCGACAAGATCGGGATTATCGGACCCAACGGTTCCGGCAAGACCACGCTTCTCCGCCTGCTGCTGGGAGAATTGGAGCCACAACAGGGAACCGTGCGCATGGGAACACGTCTCAACGTCACCTATTTTGACCAGCTTCGCGCGCAACTAAAAGAGAATAAATCAGTATTTGACAACGTGGGGGACGGCAACGACATTATTACCTTTAACGGGAGGCCGCGCCAAGTCATCAGCTATTTGCAGGATTTTCTGTTTTCACCCGAACGCGTGCGCGTCCCCGTGAACGCCCTTTCGGGCGGGGAACGCAACCGGCTCCTCCTGGCTCGCCTGTTTACCAGGCCTTCCAACGTCCTCGTGATGGACGAGCCGACGAACGACCTGGACATAGAGACGCTGGAACTTTTGGAGGAGTTGCTTTTGGACTATCAGGGAACCCTCCTCCTGGTCAGCCACGACCGCGCCTTTCTCAATAACGTGGTTACCAGCGTCTTTGTGTACGAGAGAGACGGGAAGATAAACGAGTACGTCGGCGGGTATGACGATTGGCAGCGTCTGGTAGAAGAAAAAAAGAAGGCGTCACCGGAGAAAACCCCGGCGAAGTCTGAGCCTGCGCGCAAACCAGGCGAACGCCAACGTAAACTCAGCTTTAAGGAACAACGCGAACTCGACTCTCTTCCGCAACGCATTGAAGCCTTGGAGACAGAGCAACACCAACTGTACCAAACCATGAGTGACCCTCTCTTTTTTCAAAAGGGGAAGGAAGAGATAGCGCAAGTCAAGTCCAGGATATCAGCCATCGAAGAAGAACTGACCAAGGTCTATCAACGATGGGAGTCGCTGGATGGCCTACGGTTGCAGATGCCGTAGCGTTGCGTAGCGCAGGCGTCGTGCCTGCAACGAACACGCACCAGTGTCTGTTAGGTAGAAACTCCGGGCTCGCATTAGGCATTCGGCGACTTTTTCATGTAGAGCGAAGAGCCTCTTCGCTCTACAACGATGCGTTTGAAATTCCTAAACATTGAATAAGGCATTTGGCGGCTTTAGGTGTTTACACAACGGGGACGCGGGAGCCGCGTCTCGACAACACGCTCCAGCCTGCATAGCTTCATGAAAGGGACACAGCAGGCTGGAAGCCTGCGCTACTTAACCCATGAATAACACATTTGAACCAAAAAAGATCGATGCACTCATTCAACTAGCCATTGATGAGGATATCGGAACGGGTGACATTACGACGGCAAATCTCTTACCGGATAGCCTTTCCGCCACAGGCGGCTTTCTTGCAAAGGGAAGCGGCGTTGTCGCTGGTTTGCCCGTTGTTGAATACTTCTTCTCACGGCTCGACACATCTGTTCTTATCAATCGCGTCGCCGCAGAAGGCGCCTTTGTGCGTGCCGGTGAAATCATCGCCACGATATCCGGCAGGGCAAGGACGCTACTTACTGGGGAGCGGATCGCATTAAACTTCCTCCAACGGCTGTCAGGCATCGCAACGGTTACCGCTCAATTTGCCGAAAAGATAAAACCGTTGAAAACCGCCATTATGGACACGAGGAAAACCACACCCGGCTGGCGTTACCTGGAAAAATACGCCGTCATTACCGGCGGCGGCGTGAACCACCGGATGGGACTCTACGACCAGGTTCTCGTGAAGGATAATCACGTGGACATCATGAAAGACAGGCCGGGCAGCAATGTGCCGCTGTCCGCGAGCGTCATAGAAACGGTGGTTTCCGTCCTGCGGAAAAAGGTAAAAGAGGGCGTCCTGATTGAGGTAGAGACGAGGACACTTGACGAGGTGCGCGACGCCCTAAAGTCCGGGGCGGACATTATCTTGTTTGACAACATGGACGTCGCCCGGATGCAAGAGGCGGTTTCCCTGGTAAAGGGCTGGAAGGGTTTTCATAAACCTCTTACCGAGGCGTCCGGCAATGTCTCGCTGGAAAACGTGCGCCAGGTGGCCGAAACGGGCATCGACAGAATTTCCATCGGCGCAATCACCCATTCGGCAAGGGCGCTCGATATCTCGCTCGAAATAAATTTGACAAAAAATGTTTGAATAAGCGATACTTGTGCCATAAAATGAGATTTTTGTTTAAAGGGGTTTTGCGGTAGGTATGGTTGTGGCAACGTGAATAGAAAATCTTTTTCAATGCCAACCCACCCCTAACCCCTCCCAGGAGGGGAATGGAAATTTTCACACAAAGACGCAAAGATCACAAAGGCAAGCGGTAGGGAAAGTTTTTCTACGTTCTCCTTTTTATCGTCTTCTTTGTGTCCTTCGCGCCTTTGTGTGAGAAAAGGATTTCTCAGGTGAAACGCCTGGAGATGTGGTTAACGATTCCTTTTCTCATAAGGCTAAACTTGTTGTTTTCGGCAGGAAATACCCTGCCCTGCTTGGCTGTGGGTTTTATTAATCAAAAATCTGTGAAATCTGTGGTTTCAAAGGTGTACCGTTGCATGAATAAATTGAACGCCGTTGTCATCATTCCCGCACGGTATGCGTCAACCAGGCTGCCCGGCAAGCTCATCCTGCCGGAAGTAAAGGTTGCTACGGGAAAATATATCATAGAACACGTCTATCAGAACGTGAAGCGGTCGAGGCGTCTGGAACGGGTGATCGTCGCCACAGATAGCCAACTGATCTACGATATCGTCAAAGGGTTTGGCGGCGAGGTGGAAATGACCTCGCCCGCCCATGAATCCGGCACAGACCGGATTGCCGAAGTGGCGGGACGGCTGAAGGCCGATATTATCGTAAACGTGCAGGGAGACGAGCCGGAGGTGAACGCGAACATGGTCGATCTGGTGATCGACGCACTGGCGGGTGACGACGGGGCGGCAATGTCCACCCTTGCGCACGTGATAAAGAACGAAGCGGAACTGGCAAATCCGAACGTCGTAAAGGTGGCGCTGGACAATCGCGGGTATGCGCTCTATTTTTCGCGCCTGCCCATTCCGTATATACGGGATCGTGGGCGTGCCGCGGGCGATGCGGGCGTTGCACATTTGAGGCATTTGGGCATTTATGCGTACCGGAAGGGTTTTTTGCTGCAATATTCCAAACTCCCCCCTTCTCCTTTGGAAGGCGCGGAAAAGCTGGAACAGTTGCGCGCGCTTTCCAACGGTTACAAGATAAAGGTATCGATAACCGGCGATACTTCCATCGGTATTGATACACGGGAAGATTTGGTTGCTTTTATGGGGAAATTCAAGCATGACTAAGCATATATTTGTGACAGGCGGTGTGGTTTCTTCCCTCGGAAAGGGACTCAATGCGGCTTCTATCGGCATGTTGCTGGAAAGCCGGGGGTTGAAGGTGAAATTACAGAAGTTTGATCCTTACGTAAACGTAGACCCCGGCACGATGAGCCCGTACGAACATGGGGAGGTCTACGTGACGGAGGACGGGGCGGAGACTGACCTTGACCTCGGACACTACGAGCGCTTTACCCATTCGGATACCTCCAAACACTGTAATTACACCACAGGCTCCATCTACAACGCGGTTATTATGAAGGAACGCAAGGGGGAGTACCTGGGGAAGACGGTGCAAGTCATCCCGCACATTACCAACGAGATTATCGAATGCATTCAAAGACTGGACGGCCCCGACACCGACGTGGCTATCTCGGAGATCGGCGGCATCGTGGGAGACATAGAAAACCAGCCCTTCCTTGAGGCCATAAGGCAGTTCGGCCAAAGGACGGGGCGGGAAAACGTCCTGTACATCCACCTCACGCTCGTCCCCTACCTGAGCGCCGCGGAGGAGATAAAGACAAAGCCCACCCAGCACAGCGTGGGCATGCTGCGCCAGGCCGGGATCCAGCCGGACATCCTCATCTGCCGGACGGAAAAGCACATCAGCGCGGAGATAAAGGAAAAGCTGTCGCTCTTCTGCAACGTGGACAGAAACGCAATTATTGAAGAACGCGACGTAAAGCCGTACCTCTACGAAATCCCGCTGATCCTTGTAGAACAAGGGCTGGACAAGCTCATCATCCAAAAACTGGGACTCAAAACAAACGGTAACACCCTGCACAAGTGGCTCGCGATATTGGATATCCTGAAGAACCCGCAGCAGGCGACGGAGATCGCCATCGTCGGCAAGTACATTTGCCATCAGTCATCGTACGAGTCAATCTACGAATCCCTCATCCACGGCGGGATCGGCAACAACGCGCGGGTGCGGGTGCGAAGGGTGGAGTCGGAAGACATCGAAAAAAACGGTGTGCAGACACATCTCGAAGGAGTAAAGGGCATCCTAGTGCCGGGCGGTTTCGGGGTACGCGGCGTAGAGGGGAAGATTGCCGCAATACGGTACGCGCGCGAAAAGAACATCCCCTTCTTCGGCATCTGCCTGGGTTTGCAGTGCGCGTCCATCGAATTTGCAAGAAACGTGTGCGCCCTGAAAGGCGCAAACAGCACGGAATTTGAGGTCAACACCCCACACCCAGTAATCAGCCTCCTGGAAGAACAGCACAAGGTGTCCCACAAAGGCGGCACGATGCGTCTGGGCGCGCAACCGTGCATCATACAACCAGGCACAAAGGCCTTCAGCGCCTACGGACGCGAGGAGATATCCGAGCGGCACCGCCACCGTTACGAATTCAACAACGGCTACAAAGAGCTATTCCAGTCACACGGCATGATATTCAGCGGCCGCTCGCCGAAGGACGACTTGGTAGAGATCATGGAACTCAAAGACCACCCCTGGTTCCTCTGCGTACAATTCCACCCGGAATTTAAATCAAAACCCACAAATCCGCATCCGTTGTTTAAGGAGTTTATCAGGGCGTCGCTGGGGACATAAGATGGTCAAGTATCTACACAGAATTCGGGAGACAGGGGACGGGAGTCAGAATGTTCCGTATTCGTCGCAATCACGAATTTCAAACCAATTATTCCTCCCCCTGCCACTCCCTTCTCTCCATACGTGTTAAGCCACACATGGGAGGCATAGCCTACCATGTATTTCTATTTATGCGAGATTTGTACGGGCGTAAATGGTTAATATGCATGAAACCGTTTTGTAAATGAATGATTTGTTGTGATGAAGGCATTTTCCGCATAATGTGTACCGGTAAGTTATGCATAACCAATCCCTTGCGAAAGTTTTACCTGAGTCAACGACCGAAGCATTTGACAGAATCAAAACTTTGTGCTACATTTTCTATAACTATCTAATAACTGGTTATACGAATAAGAAATAATGAAGGATGATATTTTATGAGTTGCCCTGAAGATGAAATACACCCGAAACAAACGGCATCAGAAAGAGATAAATCTGGGCCTGTTTGGGACATGAGTCAAGAACGGGCATTTATAGAAAATTTATTAAGCCAACGTTTTAATTTTTTCCTCGTATTTTTTTCTCTTGTTGTGGCTGGCTCAATAAACGCTAAAATTCAATTCCAGTTACAAATCATCCTCGGCATCGGTTCTCTCATATGCACACTTCTTGCCTCGACTCTTGAACGTTCTCAAGAAAAACTAGATCTAATCTTAAAAGACTTATTTTCTGATGAGTCGCATCCCGCCACAATTATTAACAAACATGCTTCAAAAGGTGGTAGCCGCCGACGTGTAATTGGAATTATTATTCCCCGTTTATGCTGTACAGTACTACTGCTTGGTTTTATTTTTAGCCTTTTTGGCATACTGCAAGTTCCAAAAATAAAACTATGAACAAGAAACGTCTAACAACCGCATTAAGGCCTACGCCGGGAATCACGGTGTTGCTACACATCAAGGTCGTTGGCAGCGCGGCTTATGCGGAGAGTTGTCTTTACATGGATACAAATCAATGAATTCAAAAGCAGTAGATCAACTTTGTAAAGTCATTAATAAACACCTTCATGACCTTGATAGAGTTCTTAATGGTTTTATTGAGTTTATGCCATATTTTGAATTCGAAAAATATCTCAAATTCCTTGTCGCTGAAATATCCAAGAAAAATAATCTTACCCGAAGAAACATAAATATTTTGGGCGAGTATTACTCTATGTGCCAATGGTTAGAATTAGAATATAAGAAATGGGATATTGATAATTTTGAATCTAATCCACAATATGAAGAAATAAATTCAATGTATATTGAAATTTATAATTCATGTAATAACGAAGTTCTTAATTTTTTAAAGGTTTACGATTCAGAAAATATTAAAGAAATTCGCTTTGATGAAGAGGAGCCAATTAGTATTACTCCTTACATTCAGAGGGTTGAAAAAGGCGCAATTACATGGCTAAAGCGTATTGTTGAACGTATTATTGAAGCAGTATCACTAAAGCCGGGTATTGGCGGAATATCAATAGATATTAAAACGCTATTTAGACGAAACAAGTAAATATAACAATCAGAGTGTGGTATGTTTGTAATTACTCTCTCCCTTATTAAATAAGGTTTTTGGCGCCTATTTTTGGTGTTGTACAAAAGAATATTTGGATATTTTGGTATTTGTGTCGCCCCTATGGGGCTTGATAACGTTTCACAACAGCTTTCCCACCGCTTACGCAGTGGGCTACTATTGTGTAGCCCCTGACGGGGCAGACAAAGACACCCCATCGGGGTGTAACAACAGTAGCCCACTGCGTAAGCGGTGGGTAAAGAGAAATACCTGTTGTTTTTAGCCCTGTAGGGGCGACACAAACCGGATGAACAGTATAAGCCGCGTGTCGGCGCCGACAAACAAAGTTTGCCAGGCCACCAGCAAAACCGCTTAGCTTAACAGCTATGGGTACTTGCCCGTAAGTTGACAAGAGCAAAATAAAGCTTGTGCCTGGAGAAGAGACGCTCTTGCGCCTTCACAAGAAATATCCATGAAAGGCTTTTGGTTTTATCCGGAAGCCAGAGAATTTGTAAAAAAAGTAAACAGCCAAGTAGGTTGGGTGAAGCGGAGCAAACCCAACATCTTTTGAATGCCACGAACGGGTCAGGAAAAATACTATATGCACGCTTCATCAGACATCAGAATTGTAAAATGCCTTGATGGTCTTCACTATTCATTCGAGATTCTTCGATATGTTTACTCGTCATTACATGAAGTGTGTGCAAAAATTAAAGATGACCAAGAAGCACTAATTCCAGCCATTTGGCAATGTTGGTCATTTGTAGATGTGTTACACAGAATTAGAGAGATTGCACAGGCTCTGCCTGGACTTAGCAGGAAAGATAAAGAATTAGTTTCATTTCTTGAAGAAACAAATTTGGCAGAAGAATATCGCCATTACATACAGCATCTCAGGGCTGAACTGTCTAAGCGAGAAGTAAGCCCCTTCCCAGTTTGGGGGTCTCTGTCATGGGTTGACCCAAAAGATTCATCTTGCACCCACACAGTTTTTATTGGTGCTCAAATCAGCAGCACGAGTTACTCAGGAAGTGTCTTTGATACAGTTGAACGCAAATGGGTGAGCAAAGTTTGTCTTGGCGTTAGAGAAAAATCGTTTAATTTTGACCCAATTTTTGAAGCGTGCACTCGTTTTCAAAAATACATCGTTCCATGGGCTTTATCTACATACAAACCAGAAATCCGTATAATAGCAAAAGTGCCTATAGTTACAATGCAAGTGGTAGAATCAAAACGAAGCCTAACATAGCATGCAGTGGACTTGTGGGTACTGTGCTGCTTTTCAAGTATTTTTCTGACGTCGAGTTTTTCCTGCTCCCGGTGACTTCCGTATTCGCCAAGTAGGTTGGATTAAGCGGAGCGCCAAACAATTAAACCATAGCAAAAATAATGAATTAATAGCGCCAAAACCCCCATAAATCTAACGCTTTTTGTCCCATATAACAGGTCAGTTTGGGGTTGTACCTTGATTAGTGATTAAATTATTAACAACGAAAGTCAATTTTGCTATCCTATCTGTCATGCCACATAGAATTCGAAGAGGCTTACTACCACATCTTATCACGAGGAAAAGAGAGGACGAGTGACCATTGTGTAATCAAAGAGGCCTGGAGAAGGCAAAATGAATAAACGATTAGAAGGAATTAAATCACTGTTCAAGGTGTGATCCATTTTTCCCTATTATTAGGAGGCAAGAAGCATGAGTATTAAAACGTTAGCTATGCCGGAAGATGCTTTGGTAAATATGCTCAAGGCGTTACCGGAGGATACACTGGTGGAGATTTTCTGGAAAACCTTAGTGGAAAGTGATATTTCCCCTCTTACTGACGAGGAAAAAGAAGACGTTAGAAAAGGGAAAATCGAGTATGAAAAAGGTGAAACAATTCCATGTCAAGACTTGAAATAGAATTTTCAAAAAAAGCGGCAAAGGATTATAAGCTTTTGGTTGATTTGGCTTTGTTAAAGCTGTCTCAAGGATTACCCGTTGATATAAAACACATTGCTGGAGAGGTTGGCACTTACAGGGTTCGAGTTGGAAAATACAGAATTCTGTTTACCGCTATTGAGGATACTTTGCTGATTCAAAAGATACGTACAAGAGGCGATGCGTATAAATAAACTTAGCGCTCTTCGCGCGGACTCAATCTTGCAAGTTCAAGCAGCCCCCCAAGTATTATTGTTTTTCTTCAGCCCCATCCCCTCAAGTACCAAATTCCGATTCGAAAATCAAACATCTGAAAAAAACCTTGTAAATCGTGGAAATACGTAAGATGTTTTGGTAGTATGTCATTTGATGGCAAAAGCATTTCCTATCATTTCATTTTAACGGATGTTCATCCCAATCGAAAAAACAAAATCAACTGAGATGCCTTAATATTATTGGGATTTTCTTCGTTTCGGTAGTTTTTTTCTTGTGACTACACGTATATCCCTCTTTGGTAATGCCTCCGGCAACTTTATTTTCAACGCTTCCAGCAACCGACGAGATTGTTCTCGTGGCTGTGGGATTTTCACGCAACTGGTGGCTTGCCCTTCGATCTTCACTTCCATCGAACAAACGGTTGCCAATTGTCCAACGCCATCCTTCACCGTTAGGTCAAAAGATTCCCATGCCTTCCGAAGTCTTCGAATAATCATGTACGCAAGCATCACCACAAACACATGCCCCTGCGTACTCCCCTTGATTCTCACATGGACAGGGCGAACCTCCAAATTCACTGTCTTGCAATCACGAAACGCCCTCTCCACCTCTGTCAAATCCTTGTACCGGTCATGCACCACGCATTTATCGGCAGCGTCCTCCTTAAGGTCTGTCTTTATTCCGTAACAACCGTCAAGAAATTTCTCCTCTTTCAACGCTTCTTCGTCACTCTCTATTTTCAGGATTCGGCCTTCCTCTTTTACCTGCACCCACGTATCTATTCTCAGGCTTTTGAGCTTCGC
>JACVXV010000062.1 GCA_015661205.1 Candidatus Brocadiaceae bacterium | reverse complement strand
GAATGCTCATAAGAACCTAACATTGATTAGATTGATCCGCATAATATGTGGAATATAGGTATTTTGCCAATATAACATGCCTTTGATATGGTAAATACTATCGTGATAATCACTTCAGACACCGCCTGAAATCAGCGGCACAGTTTTATCGTGTCCGCTATATTGATTTGTTATAAGGTTTCTTTAATTTCAATATCTTAGCCTGTGGTGATTCTAATATAGAATCGCGCAGAAAAGAACTTGCCTCTAATATCTCTATGCCGATTAATTCTCCACTTTCATTCAACTCGGCTGTAATATTTGGGCTTAACTCAATGCTATCTGATTCTCTTTCGTCAGAGATGACTATATGCAAAATATCTTCATCTTTAAAATAAGCCATTTTTGTTTTATCCATATATAAACCTCCCCGTTTTAAGTCGGAACTTAATTTGTTGTTGTGTCGTTGCATGAATTGTGATTGGTGTTATTTCGTTTCCATGTTTCTCATATAGGATTATAACCAGTCCTTGCGCTTCTGGCGTATGGCTTGCGGCCTTTTGCAGGGCGCATGACAATAAATCGTTAACGTCAATGTGGAGCGACTTGTTATGCCTTTCGATATCGGTTTTTCCAATAATCAGGATGTCGCCGCAAATGCATTACTGCAAGGATGAAAATTTCATCTTGCTCAATGCTATATATAATACCGTATGGAAAACGGTTTACCAAACAGCGCCGGACATCTTCATCTATGATTGTCCACGCAGTTGGGTAATTGACAATATTTTGGATTGCGGCACGCACCTCAATTGAAAAATCATAACCGAGGCCAGATTCACAATCTTCATAGTATTCGATGGCTCCGTTAAACTCCTCTTTTGCTTCGGGATGAAATGAAAAAGTCATTTCTTGAAACGCTCCCGTATTTTCGCAAATACCTCATCTCCTGGAATGGCATTCACTCTGCCGGATCGTAGCTCAGCGAGCCGACGTTTTGCCACACTTACCCATTCTTCCTCGATATTCTCATCTGGAGGATTGAACGTTCTAATCAGCGAATCAACGACTATAGCCCTTTCTTCAACCGGAAGGGATGATGCTTCCTGTATTATTTCTCTCATTCCATGCATGATTTACCTCCATTTTTTAAATACAGTTACATTGACTTTTATTGACAATTCATACGGCATAACGCTCAAGCTCACCGGCGGATTCTCCGTAGCGCAGCGAAGGCGAATACGTCCGGTGCAGCGCCTTGTTGGGCATGCTACCGCCCGAGATGTCGACCATCCCCATAGTTGGCTCCGTTGCTATCCCAAACACCGATATCACGAGTCTTGCCGCAGTTCATGCACTGCCAGTAGTACATCCAAGTGCTCGCCGACGAGAAGACGCCCGTGGATATCTGTTTCAGAAACTTTGCCTTACAAACCCATGCCGTGCTCAATGGACCACTCTGTTTGACCGTTCTTTCTTCTGAACGTGAACTGCTGTCCCGATAAGACTCCTTTCGCTCCGAACCCAAGCAGTCGCAGTAGAAGTTCTGTATGCCCCCGATTTCTGGTATTGGCATCCCTACGCTCCTCAATTCATGCCCAACGACAGAAGTCAGCGGTGGCTATCAGCCATCCGCTGGAATGACTTGTTATGCGATGCCTGTCTTCATTCGTTTCTAATATCGCTTTATTTTTTAGTTCAATGTTAATTTGAATTAATATTTGCCCAATAACTTGTTTCGGATTTCCTTAATATTGTTGAGAAGCTCATCCTTTCCCAAATCTTCACGAATATCTTGTAATGTGTAAAGAAGGTCTTGGTTATCCATTTCGTTACGAATTTCTCTCAAAGTCTCGTTAATTTCTTCTCTTTGCATTCTGGAGATTTCGTAGTTTTGCCGCAAGATATATTCTATTTGTTCAAGCTTCTGAGCTATACGAATAATCGCATTTGCAACGCGGTCTTTTTGTCTTTTGTTCTTTCTTCGTTCTTTTTCTTCAAGAACAGTATTGAGTTCAGCAACTCTTCTTGGTAATGGATACTTATTAAAGATACTTTCTTGGCGAATTTTATCACGAATACAGTTTTCAATTTCATCTAGTCGCTCATCGGTTTCTTGCCAAAGATGATCTAACATTTTCCAACTAATTTCATCGTAATTCATAATGTTAAAATGTAATTCTATTTATAAAATTGAATTTGTGTAACTCATTTAAATTATCGCATAACAAGTTATTGAATAGTTTCCTGATAATATCAGAAAGGTCTGGGAACGCAAAGATTAAATGGCAAATGCAGTTGACATATCTATTGGAAGCCATTACATTCAATATTCAAATTACGTTCTTAGGAGGTTAGCTGTTCAATTCCGATGCTGACTATTCCAGACAACATTCTGACAAGTTTTGAAGCCGTTCTCAGTAAACGTACCGCTGCGCCAGCACAGCGTGCGGACTACAAGAAGTGGCTCCGCTATTTTCTGGATTTTTGCGCCAAATATCCGGTTCCTGCGGCACGGTCGGATCTTGTGCGTTTGTTCATTGACAAATTGCGCGAAAAAAAGCAGACCCCGGCCCAGCAAAAGCAGGCAGGTCACTCGACAGCGCTGGCGTATGTGGGAAGAAGGCTATGCTGTGAAATCCGATTCGCCGGAATGGGACACGGCCGTTGCCGGGCTTGCATCGGAGATTAAAACGCGCCACTATTCCAGAAAGACGCTAAAAACCCGTTGGATTTTACTGCTGGATGAGATGATAGGGAATTGCTTTTTTCTATCAGGTGGTCAGTTTAGCAAAAACAAAGAAAATTTCAAGTCTTTTTATTTTATCAGCCCTATTGGGGAGTGCCAGGGGTCACGTCTTAATGTTTCTTCAAAGTCGCTATCTTATCACGCAGATTTTTTATTTCGCTTCAGTTCAGTGTTGATTAAATTGCATGAAATGTTTAAACTACAGTAGACTTTTAGCAGCGTAGTGGCAAGGCGCACCTTGCCACTACACGTGTAGTTGAATTTCCTGTACTCACTAGCAAATCCGCATAAATAAAATGAAAATTCCTATACAATCAAGGTATTACACAGGTAACAAAGGACGGAATCGGGCGGCGATGGATTCGGATGAATTCAGGGCGTGTGAGGCCCGTTTGGATAAGCTGGCCGAAGGGGTGAAAAAACGTGCGTAAGGTATACACTCAAATCGAACAAATTGCCGGAAACGTCGTTACCGTCCTCGCGGAGAACGTCGCTTACGGGGAAATAGCAGTCATCTCTTCCAAAAACAGTAAATCGTTTGCCCAGGTTATTCGCCTTGAAGGCAGCCGGGTTTCATTACAGGTGCTGGCGGGCACAAGAGGCATTGCGAAATATTCCGAGGTGCGCTTTCTCGGACACACGGTGAGGACGCCCTTCTCGGCGTCACTGATCGGACGCGTCTTTACGGGAGGCGGAGTGCCGCGGGACGGCGGGCCGGTTATCACGGAAAACCTGATTGATATCGGCGGGCCGTCGGTAAATCCCGCAAAACGCATCATACCGCGAAAGATGATCCGAACGGGTATCCCCATGATCGACGTTTTTAACACCCTGGTGGAATCTCAGAAATTACCTATCTTTTCCGTGGCGGGGGAACCATACAACCAGCTTCTCGCCCGCATAACCCTGCAGGCGGAGGTTGACCTTATCATCCTCGGAGGCATGGGACTCAAATATGACGACTATCTTTTCTTCCAGCAAATTCTTGAAGAACACGGCGCCCTTACGCGGTCTATCCTCTATATCCATACGGCGGCGGACCCGACCGTTGAGTGCATCCTTGTCCCCGACACCTGCCTCGCCGTGGCGGAGCAGTTTGCCCTGAGCGGAAAACGGATTTTGGTGCTGCTGACCGATATGACCAACTTTGCAGACTCTTTAAAAGAAATTGCAAACACCATGGAACAGATTCCCTCGAACCGTGGATATCCGGGCGACCTCTACAGCCAGCTTGCCTCACGGTACGAAAAGGCGGTCGATTTTGAAGGCGCCGGCTCCATCACTATCCTCGCGGCAATCACGATGCCGGGCGACGACGTTACCCATCCCGTGCCCGACAATACCGGATACATTACCGAGGGGCAGTTTTATTTGAAGCACGGAAGGATCGAGCCATTCGGCTCCCTGAGCCGCTTGAAACAACTGGTAAATGACCAAACACGGGAAGACCACCGCACCATTATGGACTCCATGATACAACTGTACGCCGCATACCGGGAAAGCATGGAAAAGCAATCCATGGGCTTCCGTATGAGTGAGTGGGATAACAAGCTCTTAAAATACGGTAAGCGGTTCGAAAGCGAAATGATGGACTTGAACGTAAACATCCCCCTGGAAGCAGCCCTGGACCTCGGATGGGGAATCCTTGCCGACTGTTTTGAAAAGGCGGAAACCGGCATTACCTCAAAATTAATTGAAAAATTCTGGCCTGTTTCATAGTAAAAACGGGAATTACTCCCGGATTTTTGTAATTTTCAAATTACCGGAGAATACTTCTGCTTGTATATGCCCCGTAGGGGCAATTGCTAATAGGCATGCAATTCATTGCCTGTTTCCAAGTAACCGAACTATAAAGTCCCGTAGGGACGACTGATTACGCCATACTATTCTTAAGCGTCAATTCCTATGCCTAAAATTAAATACACAAAAAACGAATTAAAGCACCAGCGCAACGCATTGCAACGTTATCAGCGCTACCTGCCGACCCTTGAGCTGAAAAAGGCGCAGTTACAGATTGAGGTCAGAAAGGCCGATGGCGAGATTTCAAAAAAGCTGGCGGAAGATAATGAAAAGCGGGCTTACCTTGCAACCTGGATACGCCTCTTCAGCGAGGAGGTTGATATCGGCGCGTACGTCCATGTGCAAGAGGTGAAACAGCGGATGGGGAACGTCGCCGGGGTCAACGTCCCCGTCTGCGAGTCGATTTCATTCCGGCGGGAACCCGTGGATTACTTTACCACCCCTGCGTGGATTGACGACGGGATAGCAATACTCGAACAATTGCTTACCTTGCGCATTGAACTGCAAATCCTCGAAAAACAAAGAAAACTCCTGGCTGAGGAGCTACTGGTAACGTCCCAGCGCGTGAACTTGTTTGAGAAAATCAAAATCCCTGAATGCATGAGCAACATCAGAAAAATCAGGATTTACCTGAGCGACGATCAGGCCGCAGCCGTGTCTCGCGCGAAGATGGTAAAAAAGAATGCCATAGAAATCCGGAGCGCCGTATGATAGTCCCCATGAAAAAAGTCACCCTTTTTTGCCGGGAAGAAGACCGGCAGACGACCCTTCATGCATTGCAAAAAAAAGGCGTCTTACACGTCATCCATGTAAACCCGCCGCACTGCGACGGGCTGGAAAAGGTGCGGTCTGACTATAACAGGCTTGGCAACGTGTTAGGCGTCTTATCCTCTATTGCCGCAACAAACGCCGGTATGCAAGACCGCCCGGCCCATGAAATCACGACGAACGTAGAGACGCTCATCGAAAGAAAAAAGGAACTGGATGAGCTACAGGAAAAGCTGAAGAGAGAGCAATCCCTCCTCCAGCCATTCGGACACTTCGAACCGGCGCACGTCGCCGCGCTTACGGACAAGGGCGTACACGTCCGTTTGTGCCGCACCCCGGCGAAGGAAAAGATTGCCGTGCCGCCGGGCGCTTTTTTCCACCTCTTGAATAATGACAAGCAATACCGCTATTTTGTCGTTATGGGAAACAGCCAATTCACGTGCGGCTATGAAGAACTGAAACTCCCGGCATACTCACTTGCGGAAGTAGAGCAAAAAATCTCGCACGCGGCAGAGGAATTACGCGCAGTACAAGAGTCCCTGGCAACGTGGAGCAATTACCAGGGCGTGGTTGTAAAGGCACTTCGTGAGGCGAAGGAGAAAATAGCGCTCCTTGAGGTAATGGCCGGCATGGGGTGCGCGGAGAAGATTGTATACCTTCAGGGGTACTGTCCGGCGGACAGGGCTGGCGAGATACAGCAAGACGCCGCTCGCCAGGGATGGGGCGTCATTGTAACCGATCCGAACGAAGACGATGACGTGCCAACCCTCATACAAAGCCCCAAGTGGGTGCAACCCATAAAAACGGTATTTGCCATGATCAACATATTACCCGGCTACAGAGAAGTGGATATCAGCAGCGTCTTCCTTGTCTTCTTTAGCGTCTTTACCGCCCTGCTTATTGGGGACGCCGGATATGGCGCCCTTTTTCTCGTGCTGACGTTTGTTGCAAGAAAAAAATTCCCCAAAGCCCCTTCCGCCCCCTTCACACTCATTGGGATACTTAGCCTAAGTTCCATCGTATGGGGAGTTGTCACCGGTAATTATTTCGGGATTGCCGCCATCCCTGCCCCATTTGCAAGGCTTCGCATAGACTGGCTTGGCAATGACAAGAACGTGATAAACGTCTGTTTCATGATAGGCGCCATCCACCTCAGCGTAGCGCACGTGTGGAACGCCGTCAGAATCATCAATAGCGCCAAGGCCATTGCGCAACTGGGCTGGATCGGTATGACCTGGACGATGTACCTTGCCGCGCGGTCAATGATACTTGACGCACCATTTCCATCCTGGGGGGTCCCGCTGGTTGTGGCCTCCTTCGTCGCCTTGATCTTCTTCCAGGTGCCGCCGAAAAAAATAAAGAAGGACTGGCCTCACCTGATGATGATGCCCATGAACGTCATCGGCAACTTTGTAGACGTGGTATCCTACATCCGGCTCTTTGCGGTAGGGAGCGCGTCACTTGCCGTAGCGATGAATTTTAATGAAATGGCGCTGGGGCATGGCGTCCCAACCATTTTGGCCGGGCTGATTGCAGCGGTAATACTCCTGCTAGGCCACGTACTGAACATAGCGCTGGTCGCCCTGGGCATCCTGGTGCATGGGGTGCGTTTGAACACGTTGGAATTTTCCGGCCATATCGGCGTTCAGTGGAAGGGCATTCGCTACAACCCATTTTGTATGGAACACAATAATTGACCTGATTAACTTAAGAGATGTGAAAGGAGTTTTACATGGTGAAAGATCTGCAATTACTTGCCAGCCTTGCGAAGATAGGCGCTATTGCCGCACTTATTTTCCCCGCTATCGGATCCGCCCTCGGCACGTGGGCGGCAGGCTCCGCGGCCATTGGCGCATGGAAAAAATGTTATATGCAGAATAAACCGGCGCCATTCATGTTAGTGGCATTCGTCGGTGCGCCCTTATCGCAAACCATCTACGGCATGATATTAATGGGCAACATCCTGAAATCCCCCGGCCAAGGCGTGGATTCAATGGGCGCCGGTATCCTGGGCGGCGTCGCCATAGGCATATCCGCCTGGCTACAAGGACTCGCCGCAGCCGGCGCCTCAAACGCCCTCGCCGAAACAAATCAAGGCTTCGGAAACTACCTCATGGCGCTCGGCGTCATTGAAACCGTCGCCCTATTCGTCCTGGTCTTCATCGGAAAAACCCTTTCATAGTGGGTTTGGCCTGGCGTGCTTCTGCAGGTAAGCACCTTTTCTTTCCCGGGGAAAAGCAGAAAACCATTAACGTAGGGACACGGTGCCCGTGTCCCTACGTGTGAACAAAAAACCCCGCCGAATGCCTTAATCTTGTAGCGCGGGGGTTCATCCCCCGCCCGCGCCTTTGCCTGGTACGGTGTTATAAGCCATGGTTGCCTTTTCCAATTGGCCCAGGGACTTGTAGCAGTCTCCGATGCGGTTGAATGAGTAATTCTTGACGTTCTCCCCACAGTCTTCTTTTATTAGCGCCAAATAATTGTTTATTGCTTTTTCATACTCTTTGCCGTGGAAAAGCGCATCAGCCATTCCCAGCAACGCCTCTATACGCAATTCATCGTTAGGATATTGTTTTACAAAACTATCAAAGACGTTATATGCCGCCCGGTAATTGCCGCCATCCGCGTAACACCGCCCGATCTCCAGCGCCATTCTGGTGGTATACCAATCATTAGGAAATTTCTGCACTCCTTCGCTCAACACGTTCACCGCGGACTCGTGCATGTTCATAGCATTCAGGCATTTTCCCAGCCAATACGTCCCGTGGGGAGCTTTATCGCTTTTGGGATACTCGCTAACCATTTTTTTGTACATCTGAAACGCGGCAAAGGTGTCGTCTTGTTTGTAGAAGCAGTCGCCCAGCAAAAAGCCGGCATCTTCGGTAAATTTTTCTTCATCGTAGGTCTCTAAAAGATTGCCCAGCACGTTTCCGGCGTCCTGGTACTCACCTAGTAAATACAGGCAACTACCGATGTGGTATTCAATTTCCGGCTTGAGCCGTTCAACGGGGCATTTTTTCCTCGCCAGAAGAAATGATTGTATGGCATTTTTGTAATCCCCCATTATTTCGTGGGTTTTCGCCGCGTTGAATTTGGCCAGCATTACCGTCTCCACGTCCGTGTATTCACTCACAATCTTATCGTAGATATCAAGCGCCTTTGTGTAAAGCCCCTGTTGTTGGAATGAATTTCCTACCGCCAAAAGGGCTTCATCAGTTAAGGGGTCGCCAGGATAACTGTAAATGAAATGAAAATATACCTTTCTCGCGTTTTCCGGGTCTTTTAAATTATCATAACAATGGCCAATCTTTAAAAGAGCGTCTTTTTTCAATGGAGAGTTTTTGTATTTATCCAGGATTATTTTGTATTCCTGTAATGCAAGAAAGTGAAACCCCAGTTCCTGATAATAGTTTCCGAGCGCGAAATATGCGTTTACCACCCGTTGGTCGCTAGGAAACTTTATTTGTGTCTTTTGATAAAGATGAGCGCCTTTATCCCGATAGTATTCAGAAGCCGTATCTACATTGAGTTTTGAGAGCGAGGTGACGTATATGGAATTGTCGTTCCGTGTAAATTCCAGTCCGCGTGTGCCAAGTATGATTTCCAGGATGTCCTGCAGGGGACTTTTCAGGATTGATATGATCAGGGGTTGTGACAGGCACATCGGATCGACGTCCTCGTCAACGATGATGCTTTTACCCATACTGGCAGATAACGCGTTTAATATGTCGGATGCCGGCACTAAGGTTGCTTCAATTGAGTAAACGGGAACGTCGTACTCTCCCATAACCTTTGTTATCATAACGTCTTCGTTTGGACTAATGACGACCGGCTCGTCCTCTTCTTGTTCGTCAACGTCCGGTTTAGGCATTAGCGCGTCTTCTCTCGCCTCCATCTCAAGAATACGCAATTGAACGTTCAGTTTTTCCAAATTGCTTTTTTCCTGGTTTAGCGCTTCCTGTGACCGGGAATGGCTCTCAGGCTTTATCTCTCCTTGCGCCGTGGAGACAACGGACGTTCCGCAACAGAGGCACAGTATGGACAACGCTTTAATGAACGTGTTTTTTCTCATGGTTATCTCTTATTTGAATGCCAGTGACTGGGTATGAATAACGGAGCTATCGGCGTTTTTCTTGCGAAGCTGCTTACCTTCTTCCATGTAATAATCCGCAATTTTGAAATAAGCGTCCGCGACGATTGATTTATCTTCTTCCTCAGTACAATTTCCTTCTTGTGCAATGATGGTGTAGAGTGTTTTTCTGGCTTTTTTCAGGTCTCCCATTGCAGCGTAACATTCGCCCGTCTTCAGTAAGCTCTTGAAGCGAAAGGGACTGTTTACGTACTCGCTGTTTAACGATTGAAACGTTTTTAACGCCTCTTCGTATTTGCCGGTTCTAAAACGGCAGTCGCCCAGCCGGTATACCACAAAGTCCTCATTTTTGAAAGACGCGGATTTATCCATCCCTTTTCCGTACAAGGTTGCCGCTCTTCCGTAATTTCCTTGCTCATATATCCTGTTTGCCTCAATGATAAACTTTGAGGTATCCACGGGCGCAGCTTCTTCTCCGCTTTTCGGCGCGTCCTTGTCGGCGTGTTTATTGGTTGGGGCGTCATCGTCGCCGGGTGTTTCGTTCACGGCGGACTTGTTGATGGTTTCATCCAAGCTCTTTTTAATGGTTTCCCGCATTTTTTCATCCAACATCTTTACAAGAACCTGGGTTCCGGCCTGAAACCAATGCCATTGAAAGAAAAGCAATGCGCCTGCAATACCCAGGAGGAGAGATAGCGCTACGGCAACAACTCCAAGCCGCCGAAACACGGAACGCCTTTTAATGCCGCTTTGAGTGGCATCGACAACGCCGTCTACAGCGTCATCTATCTTTATCATAGGTTCTTTGGCCGGCGGATCATCCTGGACGTCCATCGCCTTTTCAAGGATCGCTCGCGCCTGTTGAGTTGTATCTTTATCTTCAGCCATGTTGATACTCGCTTTCGTAATGGTTTCTAAGCAACTGTTTCCTTAGCCCATAAAGACATTTTTTCCAGTTTTCCAATTTGGGGCCCAAAACTGGACAGGGCCACGCCTTCACTTTCAAATATTTCCACCACCTTAAGTAACCCGGCAATACCGAATAACCTTTTTAGGTTGTTGTTTACATGGACAAGCTTTAGTCCGCCATTCTTTTCCCTAAAGTGTTTTACGTAAAAAGCAATCAACCCGATCGCCTTTGCAGAGAGATATTTCGTGTTTACTAAGTCAAGGAGAACGTAAGGCGACGCGTCTGCAACGGTACCCAGATAGACGTCGAGGTCTTTCGTTCCTTCGTAAACCAGGTCTCCCCCCGGTAATACTATGGTAACCTTTTCTATTTCGTATTTTCTAATTTTCATTGCCGGTTATCCGCTTTGCCATGTAAACCGTAGTACCCGTGCTTGAATAAGATTGTATAGCCACCCTGTCCATCAACTGCTTTATCATAAAAATTCCTCGCCCATTTTTTTGGGATAGATTGTTGTCCAATACCGCATCGGGCGACATGTACCTCTGTGCGTCGAAACCGCAGCCCTGGTCACATACCTCGACAATGATTTCGTCTCCCAGCAGGCACATCTTTACCGATATCTGCCCCTTTTCGTTAGGTTGGTATGCGAAGGATGCGGCATTTACCACCGCCTCGTTGGTAGAAGTGATAATCGCGTGCTTCAGGTTGTCATCCTCTACCATGAGCGATAGCTTTTCGTCGAAAAGTTTCACCGTTTCGCCATAATTTACAAGAGGAATCGGTATGGCCGTAAAGAAATCACCCGGCGCTTCATCTTTAAACCGGAGGTTTGAAACCATTACAACCGCGCCTTTTTCCACTATGCCCAGATCGTGGAGTCCCTCAACCTGAAGCTTAATGCGCTTAGCCATATCTTCACAACCGGGTCTCACCGCATCGGATAGGATGTTTTTCAGGGTATCAACCGCAATTGCCCCCTTTTTGATGCCTTTCGATAGTGAATTATTACCTATCAGGACGATCTTGCTGTCGGATGTAAAAGATACGCTGTCCTCCATAATCCTTATTGCAGGAAACACATTCAGGTGATGGGGAGACGATTTCAGCATCACAATCTCTTTATTACCCGATAAACTCTGCACGCAAGTCAGTCCTTCACCGTGTATCGAATAACAAAGTGCTTCTTTTTGCTCATTCAGGACGGCGCAAAACAACGTTATGGGGAAACGGTCGTTGATATTATTACAAAGATGTTGATTGATCTCCCTCAGCATAACAGCGGAAGACTTTATGGCTTTTG
Source organism: Candidatus Brocadiaceae bacterium (assembly GCA_015661205.1). Classification (GTDB taxonomy): domain Bacteria; phylum Planctomycetota; class Brocadiia; order Brocadiales; family Brocadiaceae; genus JACVXV01. Next base: position 5,404 of record JACVXV010000062.1, on the reverse strand, counting down.
ATGCCTGGCGAAAGACCGTTTTGATTACCATGGCCAGGTTTTTCGCCTCTGTCTCGCCCGGAACACTTCCGAAGAGAAACACCCTTCCGGTTTCCGTCTTTACAAAATCGTAAAAAATCTGACCGGTAACACTCGCCTCATCATGTGCGATATAAAAGGCATCTGCCGGTTGAGCGGCATGTTTGTATTCGACCTTCAACCCGGCGTTGTTTTTTTCGTTGTTGTTTGTTAGGGGAGGTGCGGTATTTAATACCCGCCGTATTACACCCCTGATTTGCTCAATTTTAAACGGTTTTGTAAGAAAATCCACAACCCCGATGTGCATGGCCTCAATCACGGTCTCTATGGAACCGTACGCCGTCATGACAATCGGCTTAATGTCCGGATGGAGTTTTTTCAGCTCGGCAACCAACTGCAGCCCGCCCATGTTCGGCATTTTCAAATCACTTATAACCAAATCATACGAGCGGCTCTTTGCAAGCTCCAGAGCCTTAACGCTATCGCCGCTGTTTTCAACCTCGTAGCCGTCATCAGTGAGGGCTTCGTGCAAAGCCAATCGCAACGTTTCCTCATCGTCAACGAGTAAAATTCTCTTTGCCATACCTATTCCTCCGGTGCTGTGTGGACTACTGCGGCGGATCAAGCCCGTATTCTCTTATTTTGTTATACAAAGTCGTCCTGTTGATGCCGAGTATTTTGGCCGCCTCTGTGCGTCTCCACGAGGTCTCTTTAAGTACCTTCTGGATATACTGTTTCTCGATATTTGCCAGGGAGCGCACGTCCTGCTTTTCCCCGCCTTCTCCGCCGCCTGCTGGTGTCCCACCGGCGTCATCAGCATTACCCACAGGACCAGCATGCACGGCAACTATCGCTCCGGGCGATTTTTTTACTAATTCTATAGGGGCGACCAACTCCGGCGACAACGTCTCTTTTCCCGCAATCAATACCGCCCGTTCTATTACGTTTTTCAATTCACGAATATTTCCCGGCCATGAATACTCGACAAGTATCTTCTCGGTTTCCGGTGGTATATGATTAATATTCTTCTTAAATTCAGTATTATACTTGTGAACAAAATGTTTTACCAAAAGCGGGATATCATCTCTTCGTTCCCGTAAAGGCGGAACATAGATGGGCAACACCTTCAATCTGAAATAAAGGTCTTTCCTGAAACGTTCCGCTTCCACCTCTTCTTCCAGGTTGCGGTTTGTCGAGGCGATAACCCGCACGTCAATTTTGATATCCTGGAGACCACCTACCCGCTTAAACTGCCTTTCCTGGAGGATACGCAAAAGTTTGGACTGTAGTGAGACGCCCATCTCCCCGATTTCATCCAAAAAAATCGTACCCTTATCAGCAACCTCGAACAACCCCTGCTTACCCGTCGTTGCCGCACCGGTGAATGAACCCTTTTCATATCCAAACAACTCCGCCTCAAGCAGGCTCTCCGTCAACGCCGCACAGTTGATATCCACAAAACGGCCGTTCTTTCGGGAACTTAAACGGTGGATGGCCTTGGCGACCAGCTCTTTTCCCGTGCCGCTCTCGCCTTGTATTAATACCGTTGTCGATGGGCTTTTGGCGACCTGCCGGATAAGGGTATAAATTTCTTTCATTTGTTGATTATTCCCGATAATCACCCCTTCCGGGTCATCACCATAAGACACCTGCTGGGCGCGTAACGTCAGCACCTCCCTCCGCAATGCCTGGGTGCCTAACGCCTTTTCAACGACTAACCTTAAATGGTCTATTTTAAAAGGTTTTTCCAGGTAATTGTAGGCGCCTATCTTCATTGCCTCTACCGCGGAATCCACGCTCCCAAAACCAGTCATGACGATAATCAAGGCATGGGCGTCTTTTGATTTTATTTTTTCCAGAAGCTCCAGTCCGTTCATATCCGGCAGCCTTAAATCCAACAATATAAGGTCCGGCAGAAATTCGTTTATCCTCTCCAACGCCTGTTCACACGTCCCGGCAACAACCACTTCATATCCTTGTTCATCTAAAAACTCTTTAATCGTAATCCTGAGAGTCTCTTCATCATCTACAACGAGAATCGTCCCTTTCGATGACATCTACTATCCCCCAATAACAATTACATCAAATACAACGTTAAAAATGACCTAAAATTCACCAGAGTATGTTTAAAAGACTACCATAGTATGGTGAAAAAATCAACGCGCTATTAAGGTGAGAGGGCTTTTTCGTAGACTTATTCAACACTAAGAGGATATAGCGCAAACAGTATGCCGTCTGTAATACGATAGCCAAACAAATTAGGTCTTTGATGAAAAAACAGTGGTTCGGGGAAAAACCATCCTTGCTTTATAAGAATATTTTAAGGTGTGTATGAATATAACGGTAAAGGAAGATGAGAAGGATTGGATGCGAAAAAAATCCCGAAAGGATGACATGATTATAGAAAAAAACACAACAAAATATCCAACTCCGAAGGGGTGAAATATTACGGAAATAGCGAAAATATGCCACCCCTGCGGGGTTAAGAATAATTGCATAACGATATGCTATAATAATGGCATCCCTTCGGGATTAAAAAAACCTTCGCAAACATCCATGATCTTTCTTGTCGTAATGTCCCAGGTAAAAGAGTCCAACACCAACCGTCTTCCCTTTTTTCCCATGGTATCCCGTAGGGTATCATTTTTCAGCAGGGAGATGATTTCGTCCGCCGCGCGTTCGTAATCAACCTCCGGCACAACAATTCCGACCTCATGTCCCCGTATAAAATCCCCGCTGGATTCATCGGTAATAACCGGCCTGGCGCACGCCATGTACTCAAACAACTTCAATGCCGCTTTTCCATAGAACTTGCCGATACCCGTAAGCAGATAAAGGCCGGCGTCGGCGGCCGTAATGTACCTAGGGATATCTTCATACCTGACTTCCCCAACAAAGGAGACGAACGCCGTAAGCCCAAGCTCATTCACCAAGTCCCTGGCGCTTTCCAGGAGATATCCGCTCCCAACCATGACAAGCCTTACCCCGGGCAATTTTTTCCTGATATAGTCAAGTATCCGAATGGTATGAAGCGGGGCGTGGCGCGGATAAAAACTGCCGACAAACAGCAGGTAGTAACCGTCCGGCTCAAGGTTCAGAAGTCTGCGCGCCGCCATCTTGTCCTGCGGGCAAAACAGGTCTTTATTAACGCCGTTTTCTATGATGATGACCTTGTGGGGGTCTTTGTTGACACGGTCAAGCGCCCTTTTAATATTGTCACTAACGCATACAACCTTGTCGGCCAGCAAGACGTTGAGGTGCTGAAACGCCCAATACATCTTGCGCCTCAGACGATGCGTGTCTGCGCTTTTCAGGTCTACCGACGGGATGCCGTTTATTTCCAATATACAAGGTATCCGGAAAATGAATCCAATCAAGGCCGGCGCCACCGACAGCCCCATTTCCCGCAGGTAAATAACGTCCGCCTTGAATTTGACGTGGTAAGCAAGCAGGTAAAAGAAGAGACTCAGGTAATAAAGATATTCGCTGACAAACCTGACGTTGAGCGTTGGCGCGTACACGGTCTTGACGTCCGTTTCCCCCTTCAATCTGCCCGTATTTGGCGCAAAGAGGATCACGTCGTTTCCGGATTTCCTGAGATGCTCCGTAATTTCCTTTACGTGGGTCGTAGGCGCACGCTGTAGGCTTAGATTTTCGTAGCAGACGTAAAAGATGCGCATAATCGGGATGCCGCCTTCATTTTAAGCAAAAAAAACACACAGAAAGATTGTTGTAGTAATTATAGTATATTGCCAGTTCCTTCGCAAACCCTTGTTTAAAAACGAGTTCGTTATGTTTGTTTTTACGTAAAATAGAAATTACCTCCCATAATGTAGAGGCGTTTGTCGCTACCATTATCCAGCACATCCCGGAGAAATCATTTCAAACTCCTCCGGCATTCAATAAAGCCGATACAATAAAAAACACTTGCAATTCACTTTGTTTTTGCTAAATTGACATCCTGATAATAAAACTTCCGTTCATCTCATCTCGACCAACAAGAATATGGGGTATAGTTTATGCTTTTAGATTTGAAGGACTGCTCTGGACGGTTATCTTGGAAAGAGAACCATATAGAAACAACCTTTGATTTATCCGTTGCCAAGGATGGATACATTAGACTTACATTGAAAGGCATTCCAGATGTCTCTTGGCTTCATGAGTTATTTGACAAGAAGAATCGTTACGTAGAATTCTTACAATTAAAAGGACAAGACATTGAGGGCAATACTATAACTTCTGACTCGGTTATCTTAAATTCTCTTAGGCCAAAACCAGATAAAAAAGGCTTACGGCTGAGTCCCGTGGGTGCCGCCAGTCAGCTTCGCGTAGACAGCGCTAAACCAGTTACTTATGGAAATACCGCAGAATTGTTGGTAGTGTATTGTCTTCTTGGGTTCAGGTGTTTTGGCTGCTTGTCTGGTAAAACAGATTTAGGGCTTATAGCGTTAGCTGGGGTTTCAAATATAGTGAATTACGATGAGGTGTCAGGTTCTTTTCGATAAAAATATTGCCTGTACCGAGCTTCAACCTTTCTGATTGGTTTGACAGTTGCGATAAGTTAGCACGTTCAATTTTCGATATTTTGTCATTAGCAAATGATCGGTATATTACTTGGGTAAGCAGAAATATTTTTCACAATGGAACATGGGTGTCTTCGCTGTTTCTTGGGTCAAGAGAAGCAGGAGAACCCTCTCAACCCCTTTTTACATACTTAAACCTTCAGCCGATCCTAAACCTTGCACTTACCAATTATTCAGAAGAACTTAAGCAAAAAACAGGGATGGAAGTAGCCATCGAGTGGTTTTTAATAAAATCAACTTATGCAGAAGTACAGTTCCTAACTGCAATGACTGCTCTTGAACACCTGGTTTGTACTTATGTAGAACAACAAACAGAACTGAGTACAATCTTTCCGAAGAAAACTTTTGAAAGTATTATCAAACCGGAAATTAGTGCGGCATTAGATCGCTCTCTGGAAATATTGTTAGAAGAAGCAGAATGTGATGTTAAGGGTGAGGCTTATAAGAAGCAGGTCGAGGCGGCCAAAGGGAAGATTTTAGAAATAAATCACTATCCCTTTAAGACAAACTTGGAAACATTTCTGAAAACATATAAGGTTTCTTTGGATGGGATTGGTTGGAGAGAAATAGAGCAATTAGTTGTTGTGAGGAATAAAATCGTTCATAGTGGTTTGTATATTTCAAAAAATGTTGACCAATACCTTTTATGGGTTGCTTGTTTGCGTGTATATTTCCAGAGCTTTTCCTGCGCGTTAAAGTCTGGAGAATAAGGTGGCAAATGAAACACTTCAGTGTATTTCCTGTTTTTAGAGAACCATTCGTACGTAGTGGGATGCTTGTGGTATGACGCATTGTCCTGGATC
>JACVXV010000197.1 GCA_015661205.1 Candidatus Brocadiaceae bacterium | reverse complement strand
CCCTACACCAACCAACAAGGCGTAGGGCAAGGCTTCAGCCTTGCCTTTGGTGTGTGTGCTTGTGTGCGTTTGCATGGTTCGGAGCTATGAGGCTTTGATGGTCAAACGAATGGGGCAAAAACAGCCAGGCAAAACCATAACCACTGCGCCGGTTTTTCTACGTTATCCAATGAGTGTTGTTGATTTTGATGCTTGTGAAATCCGCTGTAATGTATCAAGATTTTCTTGAACAGTTTTTGTTGAAGGGTGGTCAACGCCACATAACTCCTTAACTATTTCTAATGCCTTACTGTAGTACTCAATGGCCTTCCCAGCTTCACCTAGACTATTCCATGCTAAACCGATGTTGTTGTAGTCTCTAGCAACATTTGGATGTTTATCACCAAAAACAGCCAAACTAATCTTCAGCGACTTTCCACTATAATCAATCGACTTTTGGTAATCGCCAATGGTGCGGTATAAAATCGCAAGTGAGGAAAAGAGATATCCGCTGATTTCCGTTTCCGTGGAAAGCTCCGATAACAACTTCTCCTTTAATGCAATGCTGCGCTCGATCTCGGTATGCGACCGGTATTCCGTCTCCAGGGCAAATGCAGTAATGGCGGGTGCAAATTCTTTCTCAGCGGGCGAGTCCATAAACTCTACCACGCGGTTCCTGAAGGCAAAGAAATCGGGCGCTTCAAGGGTAATACGGGCGAGTTCTTCCTCTCTAACCCAGAATACGGCCTTTACTTTCTGCTCAATAAGTTCTTCACGTTTGAAGTTTAAATAGTGGATTGCCTCGGGGAATCCCTTTTCCAAATTATGCACAAGGAAGACGCTGTTGCTGGGATTTTGGGAAGTAAAAAATGACGGCAGGTCTTTGTTCTCCCCTGCGTCAACCCTTACCATCTTCAATCCCCGCGCAAGCAAGGATTTTTCGAGGGTATTCTCAACTTCAACGCGCAAGAATTCGCTCAGGTACATGGCAAAGAGGATAGACGCCTTCTCGAATTTGAAGGCGCGGGTTATGTAAGCGTCCAGCCGTGAAATCCGCGCTGAAAAGGGATCATTTGCGTCTGTCATGATTTTGCAAGCTCTTCAAGGGTGGGATGTACATCGTACCAGGTTTCGTCATTGACGTACTCAAGGATGCTGAGGTTGTGCAGCAAATGGCCTATTTTCTCAATGCCGCGGATTTCGTTGTCCTTAAAAACACCTTTTAGCGTCTCATAGTCTTCCATTTTTAAAATACGCTTAAAATCGCTCCTGATTTCACGTACTGCCCGTTGCACGTCTTGTATTGCTATGTAGTTTCTTTCGTTTTTGTTTTCTATGGCGCTGTCCGCCGCAATCTGTATTATTCGCGCGGTCTCCCTGAATACCCCGGCGCCCATCTTGATTGCCAAATTGAGGGCGTCGGGTTTAATGAGATGCTCCTGCATTCTTTTAAAAACAAAGGATTTCATGAGCCTGTAGCCGGGTTCATAGAGGTTGTTCCTGTCATTTTTGACGTGGAGTTTGATATTGGGAAGAAAAAACTTGGACTCCTTTATTGCGGTAGATTCCTGGGCAAAGTACATGGAAATCGGCACCGTATAAACGATGGCACATGAGGGTTGGGTAATGGCGGTGTAGTTGTCATAAAAGATTTTTTTGGCTTGTTCAAGGCTCGGTTTATCCAGATCGTCAATGACGACAAGCACCTCCTTCCTCTCCTTGCCCTTTATGTCTGAAATAATCATATTAATTTTGTCAATTAAGTCAGAAAGCCTGGGTTCTATCTTTTTCCTAATGGTCTCTCTTGTAGCGTCTTCCGACTTGATTTTTGCTAAAAATGAAAGGAAGAATGCCTTGACGGCCAGTCCGCCGGAAGTTTCTGTGGATGTTTTTTTCTCTGTTGTTTGCTCCACTACCGTGTTTTTCCATGCCTCAAGCTCGGTGATAAGCTCCGGCATCAGCGCCTTTCCTGCGTCAAGGTACTGGATATACAACTGCGCCCCTATGGAAAACAGGACGTCTATATAATTGAGGTTGTAAACGTCGCAGACCTCTTTTACCGAGTATTTTACGATAAAATATTTCTTGTTAACACCCTCGTCAACGTGGAGATTGTTAAGTTCCGTTGATTTGCCACAGCCTCTGTGGCCGGAGAAGAAATACTTTGGCAGTTGTCTATTCTCCCGCAGCAACGCACGCTTCAGCCTGTCGAGCGGCTTGCCTTCCCGCTCTACGTGATAGGGGCAGTTGGCCGGCAGGGTAAAAAAGGGGTCAAAATTGCTCCACGCAAGGTCGAGATTGTCGGCAATGGCGAATTCTTCTGACATGTTTTTCTTCTCCCGAAAATGTTTACAAGCCCTTTTGTTCTCATAACCACATGTATATTAATACTTTCATTTGGTAAGAGCAACTGGAAAAAACGATATTTTTGCTTTCCCACCGCATACACAATGGGCTACGGTTGTTATACCCGAAAAGGGTGGCTTTGTCATGCCCTGCCAGGGGCAACACAACAGTAGCCCACTGCGTAAGCGGTGGGAAAGCTATCACAAGACGTTATCCAGCCCCGGAGGGGCGGCCTGTTTGTCGTATTCCATGCGAATTAAGGTATTTAGCTCCACAGGAGCGACCTGTGTGTTTTTTTGTCAAGCACGGACGCATCATACACAGGTCGCTCCTACGGAGCTTTTGTGGCGCTTAGATTCCATTTTTACAAACAGGTCGCCCCTTTGGGGCTGTGTTGCTAATACGGTTAGGTTGAGTTTGTCCGCCTTTTCGTTTCTTAACGGGTGCATTTCCAAGTTTTTACAAATGCACATTTTGTCCCGTAGGGACAGATGGAAATAGCCCACCGATTTATCGGTGGGACTATATGCCATAATTTTTAGTCCCGTAGGGACGGTTGACGGTTTGAGTATCTCAGCCGTTACTATGAAACAAAAGGCTGTGGCGACATGATTCGGCAACGAATTGCCGGGCTATCATCAAATGTCCCGTCGGAGTCAATCAGCAAGGAATATTGAGGCCAAAGAATAGCATGACGTAATCAGTCGTCCCTACGGGACTTTATAGTTCGATTACTTGGAAACAGGCAATGAATTGCCTGCCTATTAGCAGTTGCCCCTACGGGGCATATACAAGCAGAAACATTCTCCATTAATCTGGAAATTACAAAAATATGGGAATAATCCCTTTCCTAACTTAACACGTATGGGGTGGACTGGACTTGTTCACCGCTTCAACTACCCCTTTTCTATGAATGCCAATTTTCACCAGGAATGATATTACCACTTAATTAATTTGGCTTGACAAAATACAACTCCTGGTTGATAATCGACCGGTTTAGTGTATCATATACCTGCTGGTTATTCCCCCTATCTTTAAAGCCTGTAATATGGAGACCTTTTTATGATAAAACAAATTCTTGTCCCTACTGACGGTTCTGAAAACAGTCTCGCCGCCGCTGATTATGCGGTAAGTATTGCGCGCACTAACAAAGCAAGCATCCTGGGGTTATTTGTAAAGGACATCAAAGTCCTCGCTGGCCCGCTCATCCACGATATCGGGACAAGCATCGGCGGCATGGTGCCTTATGGAACCTTTCATCAAACCATTCGAAACATGCTGGAAACCCAGGCCGATACCTACCTGAACCTCCTGGAAGGGAAATGCAGCCAGGGCGGTGTATCCTTCAGACGTGAGATTCGGGAGGGTATCGTGAGCCATGAAATTACAAAATCGTCCGATGCCTGCGACCTCATTGCTATGGGCAAGGGGGGTGTACATGCGGAATGGCACGACGTGTTTCTCGGCACCACCGTTGAGTTTGTCGTGCGGCAGACCCACAAGCCCGTTCTCATTACGCCGCGCGAGTATAAGCCCTTCAGCAAAATACTGATCGCTTACGACGGAAGCATTTACGCCGACAAGGCATTACAAACCGGCGCAGGAATGGCGCAGACGCTGAAGCTGCCGGTAACGGTGATCTGCGTGGCTGATAAAAAGGACGACGCAACAGGAACGCTGTCAAAGGTAAAGGCCACGCTAGAGAAGGATTACGGCCTGAAGGTCGATACCATTGCAGCAGAAGGAAGCGACCATGCGCGCGGCATTCTGGAGGTGTGCAATGAAGAGGATAACCGATTCGACCTCCTGGTGATGGGTGCCTACGGCCACTCAAAGATTCAGGCGATAATCCTGGGCAGCACGACGGTGCGTGTAATGAGGTCCTCTGATTGCCCCATTTTATTGTGCCGCTGAGTTGTTTTCGGTTAAAATGATGTTTTTCACCTCGTTCCCTGGTCCCGGCTTGGGAACGGGCTGGTGTAGGGACACGGAGCCCGTGTCCCTGTGTGCTTTGTAGTGGCAAGGCGCGCCTTGCCACTACGCTGTTGAATGTCGCCGTAGGCCTAATTCAAAAAACACAAAAATCGGCAAACCCTACCCCTCTTTTTCCTTCCACCTCACCGGGCAAATCTTCACGGTTTTATCCTTGCCAGACATCCACACCTCCCCCTCCTGGATGGTACACGGGAAGTCCATGGTGCGTTGCGACAGCGCGGCTATTTCCTGGATGGCGTCCGTCGGCAGGTTTATTACCGATAGATTTTTGAAACGAGTAACATCGTCGTGTATCTTTTTCCACCAGGCGTTTGCGCTATTGCCGTTGTAGGTGTATATAATAACCTCTTTAGCGCGTCCGCAGGCCTTGCGTATCTGTTTCTCGTCGGGCTGCCCGATCTCTATCCACACCTCAATATTCCCGGTTAAATCTTTTCGCCACAGGTCCGGCTCATCGCCGCTGCTCACGCCTTGGGTGAAGACAAGGTCTTCGTGGGCGTTTAGGGCAAATGCCACTAAACGCGCCATCATACGGACGTCATTCTCCGATGGGTGCCGTGCAATGGTGAGCTTGTGGTCGTGGAAGTAATTACGGTCTATATCCGCTACGTTCAACTCGACTTTGAATATGGTTGCTTTGATTGCCATAGTTATGATTCCCTTGCCGGCGAAATTATACAACCCTGCAAACGATGCATCATCATTTGATGGTTATTGTTTTATAGAGATGCGTTATAATATAATAATTACGTGAAAAATGAAACTTATATCAACACTCAACATTGTTAGGGGAGATTTTTGGAATGGCCACGTTCGTAAACGGTATGAAGCATCTTTGCGCCTACGGGACGAAGCTCTTTATTGTGTTGGCGCTCTTTGGCGCTTGCGCCTTGCCTGCGTATACTCAGGAAAATTCGTGGAAGGAACTCAATGATAAGACCACCTCGCTTTTTCAGAAAAAGAGATATGCGGATGCAACAAAGCCGGGCGAAGAGGCGTTGGCATCGGCAAAAAACACTTTTTCTGCCGGCGACACCCGTATTGCCGATTCAATGAACTTGCTGGGAATATTGTATAGAACGTACGGCAGATACGCCGACGCCGAACCACTTTTTCATCAGGCGCTCGCTATTTACAAAAAATCGAATGGCGAAGACCACCCCTCTGTCGCTAAGGTATTGTACGAGCTGGGAGAAACGTTTTCCCTTCAAGACAAATATACTGAAGCGGAGCCATTTTACAGCCAATCTCTGGGTATATATGAGAAGGCGTTTGGTGCGGAACATCCCGGCGTCGTTAATGCCCTGAACAGATTGGGAGAGCTTTAC
>JACVXV010000001.1 GCA_015661205.1 Candidatus Brocadiaceae bacterium | reverse complement strand
ATAAAGGGGATAGCGAAGCGAGGTAAGGAACTCAAGGTATTTGTACAATATAAGAGGGGTGGAGGTGTAAGGGTAGCGGGGCTTGATATAGGGAATTACCATGGCGCGTGGGACAAGCTTTTTCAGAATAGAATAGAGGTAATGAAGAGATTTCTTTTAATCACCGACGGCGATACCTCCATTTTGGATGGGTTGAAAGATAAGGTGAAGGTACTAATCCAGCGTTGTTTGTGGCATATACCATATCAGGCAGGGTATGTGCTATGGGAGGATGGAGTAAAACACAAGAGCCGTGAATGGTTGCAAGTGATGTCGGATATCCCGGAGATATGTGCGATAAGGCCATTCGTGGATTGCCAGAAGACGATAGAGAAGATAATAGAAAGCAAGCGGAAACGATTAGAAGGAGTAATGCGAACGGTTAATATGAGGGTACATGTGAGTAAGTGGAGTGATACGGGGGCACTGAACGTTACCAAGATTCGGCTTGCCTATTACGACAACGGTTTTGATGCATGACATACCTAAATGGAGGGCTTTTGTCAGGTCTCCACTTGACAACGCTACTAATATTTGCCTGTTTTTTTGACAGATATAAATTTGCAATGTTAGTAAGTTAGAATTACTATATTAAAAGGGGAAGAAACAAATCAATGGAGGAAAAGCGATGGATGTTTTAGCTGAAAGATTAGACGTGAAATTGCGCGAATGGAAGCCGGCAACGGCGTCTTTAGTCAGGCAGCAAGTCACAGAGATTATTGATCTCGCAGACCGTGACGTATTAGATATAATGCAATCACGTTCCGTAGAACAGGAGGTTTTGAATTTACTTGATGAACCCACAACCCGGTGAAATCTGGCTGGCGGATATTGGTTTAGCCGCAAAAACACGACCTGTCGTGATAATATCTCGCTACGATCCCAACCCACCGCGAGCCATGATAACTTATGTACCGTTAACAACCCAGTACAGGCAAAGCGCCTACGAGGTGGTACTTCCAAAGTTGCGATTCCTTGACCAGAACTCTATAGCGAACGTGCAGGGACTTGGTTCGAGACCGAAAGTTCGACTTGAGCAGAGGCTCGGCAAACTTTCAGACGATGTAATGACAAGAATCAAGAATGCAATCTTATTTGCGTTTGATATGGAAACCGAGACACTAAAACCAACAAGTGGTAACTAATCTGTTTCAGGCCAAAGCTTCTGCCAATCAGCCTTACCCAATTCATAGCAAAGAGCAAAATCAACTTTACTTATACAAGGATTGGCCCGATTTTGAATACGTGAGATCATCTTTCCTCAATGGGCAGAAGAGAAGTGTTACGCCCAATACTCCACATTCGGGAGCGCAGTATCTCTTAATTGACGACAGACCACCGACAGAACCTTTGAGCGGGCTGCGCAGGTTCAAAGAAACCTACCCGGTCGGGTGCTGCATGCCGGACGAGTCACTACGCGACCACAATCATTTAGCTTTGGTAAGGTCGGCTATTGCTAATTTGAAACGGCGGACTTCATCGGCGGCACGGCGCACATTTTTGACGAGAAGCGAGTGCAACGTGGCGGACGGAGTGATCATTTTGCTCCACGCGTCGCTCTTCTTAAGCAGTATCATCGAAAACTCCTTCATTTCCTTCAATACGCCAATAACCGGAAGAAGACCGCTCTCAATAAAGGCGTCTTGATTGGAGAATTGGCCTGTCAACGAGAGTTCGTTGAAGAGTATCTGCATGTTACAGCCCCAAAATCTGGTACAGATCGTCGTCAAATTGGTCAAACAGACCCTTTGGATGCGTCATGATGCGGCCATGCTCGTTAAGGGCAATAGCCGTGCTTGTTGAAAGCGCGTTTTCATCAAGCCGGAAAAAGTGGACAGCCACGTCGGTATTGGCAATTTCTTTTTTTACAATGGATTTTCGGATACCGTTAAACACATGGTCGCTATGCGTTTCAAGCACGACCTGAATACCCGCATTGGCTGCAAAACAAAGGAATTCCGTAAGGTCGGATTGAGACTTGGGGTGCAAGTGGATTTCCGGATTTTCAATGATAACGACGTCGTTGGGGCTTGCGCTAAGGCATGAGACCAACACCCCAATGGCAAAGCTGACTCCGGAACCCATGTGATAGGGGCGGACGGATTTGCATTTTCCAAGGGATAATTCCATCGAAAGGCTGTTGCTGAGTCCAAGATCCCGGATGGTATTGTTTACTCCGAACAACCTCCCCAGCCAGTAATTGACTTGATGCTCAAGCGTTACGCTTGCCGTGTCGGCAATGAGCGATTGCGTAACCATCTGTTTACGGTTTTTGTAGAGGAAATCTACAATAAATTCCGCCTTGCTCCCAAGGAAATTCACCCGGTCAAAATTTTTTGGATATGAATCCTCCGGTCCGATCCGGTTTGCAGGCAGATAATATACATGGCGTTTCTCAAGGTTTAGTCGGTTTTGTATTGAAACAGACTCTTTAAGAAAGGTAACGGTGACGTCATTGTTATCGTCGTTGGCTGAGCAAAACTCTGCTTGAAACATCTCTTTTCCGCTTACGACTCCCACCCGGAATGCGCGAGCGTTGGTTCGGTGATTACGGCACTCATCAAAAGCGCCCAGGCGCAACCACATTCCATTAAGTGGAGACGATGAATCTTCCACTGCATTGTTACAAAGCAGCAGAAACGCCTGGATTGCGGAAGATTTGCCCTTCGAGCCGAAACTCATGGCTCATGAATTAAAAAAGGGTGGTCAAACGTTGACGTCCATCAACGATAATATAGACACCCTTTTCGTCCTCTTTCACGTAAATGAGAGGAAGGGGGATTCCCATGAGAATCGACTCGATCAATTCACTTTTCTGCTTTGGTGACCAAACCGATTCTCGCTGAAAATCCGGATCAAGCTTGAGGAGTGGCGGTGTTTTGTCTAACTTACGTTTTAGCTGAAAAACCGAAGCGCTTTCCGATGCGATGTTGACCGTTGCATCGGGGTAGATACTGGCAGTATCAAGCGCCGGTGAAGATAAGCCAGGCTTCTCCGCCAATTCAGCGCCAAGCGTCTCCTCGCCTTCAAAGGTATCATCGGGATCAGTTGTTTGTGTTTTTTCTAACATCTATACTCCAATTCCTTGCCGGTTTTAAACAATTTGCACATGAGTTAATCTGACCGCAGAGGACGTAGGGCAAGGCTTCAGCCTTGCAACTCCCTGAGTACGTACCAAGGGTGGCAACCCTAAAGGGTCGCCCTACAACAGACCCGAAGGGCTGAAAGTATATAGCCAGGGGCGAAGCCATACGTGTTAAGTTAAGAAACACAACCCAAAGAATCGAGGGAGTGAAGTGAGGAAATCTCCAGCATCTCAGTGCTATTTAACCATTGCATTGAATTACGAATATCGAACAAGGAATTTCGAATTGTGAAGTATGGGTACGGAGCGCCGTTTCACTACACAAACTGTGACTAAACGCTAATACTTTTCTTTGCTTCGAGTTCATTAACGTTCATTGGCGATTATCGGGGAAACATCTTTTATCATTCGACATTCGTTATTCCTTGTTCGATATTCGATTTTGTGCTAATCTCAACTTACGGTCATAGCACTTTCCTTAACTTAACACCTATGGGCTTCACCCCCCGCTATATCCTGTCGGACTTTCAGACCTAACTTTGAATTTCCTATACATTTAAATTAGGCATTAACAACGTAGTGGCAAGGCGCGCCTTGCCACTACACGTACGTTTGAATTTCCTGCTACTTCACCAACCCTTCAAACCCCGAATCCCCCTTAAATAGCGCAAATTCCGGGGTGTCTTTGGCGGTGTTTTTGTAACCGGGATTTAGCTTAACGGCCTTTTGCAGGGAGTCCAGGGCGTCGTCCTTGTTTGAGAGCAGGGCGTAGGCGCACGCCTTGTTAAACCAGGCAGCGTCAAAGTCTGGCTTCACCTTGAGCGCCTTATCGTAAGCGTCTATGGCGTCCTTGTGGTTGCCCATGGCGTCGAGCAGGAGGCCTTTGTTGTTTAAGGCTTCGATGTAGTCGGGTTTCAGGGAAACGGCCTTGTCGTATGCCTCCAGCGCCTCTTGCTGCCGGCCCATTTCTTCGTAGGTGTATCCTTTGTGATTCCAGGCCTCATGGACGTTACCGGTGAGCGTTGTTGCCTTGCTGAAGGCGTCAACGGCGTCCTGGTATTTTTTAAGGTGCACAAGAGCAAGCCCCTTGTTGACCCACAGGCTGAAGACGTCCGCCTTGAAGCCGATCGCCTTGTCGAAGGTCTTAACGGCATCCTCGTAGTTTTGCATTTGCACGAGAGCGAGTCCCTTGTTGCTAAGCGCTTCGTACTTGATCTTTGCCAGGCGCGGGACGTTCGACGCCGTCTCGTCCGGGATTATCTGCGCTACCTTGTCAAAGGATTTTACGGCCTCCGCGAATTTTCCCAGCCGCAAAAGAGTCCACCCCTTGTTTTTCCATACCTGGGGGTAATCGGGGCGCATTTTGATGGCGTCGTCAAAGGCCTTGAGCGCCTCGTCGTACCTGCCCAGATGGAACAGTTCCCCGCCTTTGTTCGTCATGGTTTCGTAAGAATCCGGCTGTATTTCCAGGGCTTTTACGTACGCCGTAACGGCGTCCGCGTGTCTGCCCAGCCGGGACAGGGCGAGTCCCTTGTTCCCCCACGCGCCATACGAATCGGGCTGCAGCTCAATGGTTTTTTCATACGCGGCAAGCGCCTCGCCGTAGCGGCCTAATGCGTCAAGGGCGAGTCCCTTCCCGTTCCAAGCACCGTACGAATCAGGCTTTAGCTCTATGGCTTTTTGGAAGGCGGTGACGGCGTCCGCGTGTTTTCCGAGGTCGGCAAGGATGAAGCCCTTATCAGCCCAAGCGGCGTGTTCTTTGGGTTTAATCTCAATAGCCTTGTCGCACGCATCCAGCGCTTCCTTATATTTGCGCAGCCGCACAAAGCAATTGCCCTTATTGACCCATGCCTCATAATAGGCGGGATTAATGGCAATCGCCTTGTCGTACGCAGCCAGGGCTTCTTCCCTTCTTTCGGGAAGCTTGGCCAGGGTCAGGCCTTTGTTGTTCCAGACCTCGAAGGCATCGGGCTGTATGGACAAAATACGGTCGTACGTTTCTACTGCCGCTTCGACGTTTCCGGTATGGTCAAGGACGTTTCCTTTATTGTGCAGCGCCTTTACATAATCGGGCTTTATCTCCAGCGCCTTGTCGAATGCCTTGACTGCCTCGCCGTATTTGCCGGCGTGGTCTAATACCATACCTTTCATATACCAGGCCTCGTAGTGGCCGGGCTTGCACTGTATCGCTTTTTCAAATAACGCAATGGCGTCGGAGTGCTTGCCCAGGTAATCAAGGATTACGGCCTTGTTGTACCACGCCTCGAAGGCGTCCGGCTTCAGTTGGATGGCGCCCTCGTAGGCGTCGAGCGCCTCCTGATACATTTGCTTGCGGAGGAGTGTGTTTCCCTTCGTGATGGATGATTCGTAATGTTCCGCTGCCGGCAAACGCCCTCCCCACGCCACAAAGGCAATGAGGACAATACCCGCAACGACTAGCCATTTCTTTGACATAGAAGCCTCCATTCGTTCCGGTAAAATTGTAGTTCGGCTATTTCAAGGTTGTGATATCACCGTCGTCTAAAACGTATGGGGAATCATCTTTGTGCCTGGTTAACAACCTGCCGCTGTACTGCACGGTTTCTCCCTCCTCGAATTTCGAGAAATACGCCTT
This sequence comes from Candidatus Brocadiaceae bacterium, assembly GCA_015661205.1. Taxonomy (GTDB): domain Bacteria; phylum Planctomycetota; class Brocadiia; order Brocadiales; family Brocadiaceae; genus JACVXV01. Next base: position 40,554 of record JACVXV010000001.1, on the reverse strand, counting down.
TTTCGAAGCGACGGCTATTAACTCAACGTCTCCACGTTCCTTGTTCGTTATCCCTATCCGCAGACCAACGGCTACGTTTATATTTTTATCCGCGATTTGTCCCGTCCAATTAACGTATTTGCCCTTGTATTTTTCCCATGCCTCATCCTTTTGTGCGTCAGTCAAGGTGCTTTTGTCGCCAAATATTTTGTCTATATCTTCAAAAGACTCCACGAGAAGTATCCTTTTTGGCCCTTGGGAAACAGGCACAACGTCGGGGTTTTGGCTTATCTCCTCTTTGGTCAACGGCGTTGGAAGCGTATTCTTTACATCATGCACGTCGCCATCTTCCAGCTTATAGGGGAAAACCCTTGTTACGCGGGCGTCGAGCTTCCCGGTGTAAGTAACCGTATTTCCGTATTTCACGGCAGAAAAATGGGGTTTGTTGGCGGAATTAAGCCTTACCTCTACGCCGGTGTCGCCGTGCGTTACGCTCATCATCCAACTGTTCAACAACGTCCACCCGATGTAGGACACCGTTCCGTTCCACTTGACCCTTTTTCCGACACAGGAGTTCCACAGAGATTCTTTTTGATCATCGGACAACTCGCTTGCTACCCCGAATATTTTATTAAATTCCTCAAAACTCATGGGTATGTAACCGTCATTGCCCTCAGTAATAACCACTCCGAAATTCGAAGTGAGCACCTTTTGCCCCGGCGCTACAATGGTTGGGGAGACAGCAGGCGGCGTATATGCAGGCATTTCAGGCTTCGGTTCAGCGGTGACGGAGCCTTCCGGAATAGCCCGGACTTCACCCCCGTGAAAGAGGGCGTCAAACTCCCTTTGGTGTTTTACCAGTACCCTGGTATCCGTTATAAACAGGGCATAATCGCGGGTGGCCTTACACGGCGCCTTATTCCAGCGGTATGAACCTGCCACCATCATCTTACAATCGAAAATGGCGAAATTGCTGTGGCTGAGTTCTTTTCGCGGTAGTACCTTAGATTCAAACCCCTCCCTTTTAGAAAGCCCGGCCAACGGCCCTTTCAGAAGCGGACGGTCCGTGCCAAGTACGAGCCTGACGTGAACGCCACGCTGCCTGGCCTTCGCAAGGGACTGGAGGATTTCTTTTGAGGTAATTTCGGGGGCTGCCACGTCGATGGATTCCGCAGAGTCTTCAATGGCGCGCAGGATTTGCGCCTGAATTTCCTGCGTTGTGAAGAATGCGTCTGACGCAAAAGCGCACTGCTGCAAACAAAGGAAAGCGCCGGTGAGTGCCGCCAGAAACGAAAAGCTGATTCTTTTTACGTGGTTCATAAATTTCCTCATCGAAAGGTTATGCGGGAACAAATACGTGTTGTTAGCTGTTTATTTGCAGTATAATGTTGTTATAGAGAATGAAGAGACTCTCGCTCTTCAATGGAAAAGTTGCAAAAAATGATAAATTCTTTTTCTATTCTATCAATGAAGGATATATAATGCAAGTATTCGTGGGTGTATCTTTCAACCTCTTTGCTTGTTATTAACAAGAAATTGCCTCTGGCATAGAATGCCGGCGATTGTTAACTACCCCAATTTACCTTTTAAGGAGTACCGTCGTGAATGATAAGTTAGGAAGGTTTTTTTTACGTTCTCTGTGTGTTATAAGCCTTAGTGCTGGCGTAGGTCTTTGTGCGTTTCAGGAAATCGGGGTTTGCGCTACAAACAATCCTTCAGCCGATACCGATGCATTGGCCGCCGCGCAGAATTTCGAAAAGGCGTTTCAGCAGGTGGTAGAACAGGTGAAGCCTGCCGTTGTTTCCATAACGTCGGTTAAGGTCTTCAAGCACAATCAGCCGCAACATAACCAGCAAAAGCAAAAGCGTATGCCGAACGAGCGCATGCCAAACGACCGGCATCACCAACAGCTACCGCCACAACAGAGGCCTGGACCTGACAGAGAAGGCGAACCATTTGAGGAATTCAGGGACTTTTTCGGCGACGACTTTTTTGATAAATTTCTCAAACCGCGATATCCCGAAGGCGAATACAAACTCCAGGGACTTGGCTCCGGGATCATCATCGACAGCGAAAAAGGATACATTATCACCAACAACCACGTGGTAGAGGACGCCGACGAACTTAAGATCACGATGGGCGACAAGAGGGAATTCGAGGGAAAGATCGTAGGCACCGACCCACAGACGGATATTGCCGTGATTAAGATCGAAGGCAGCAATCTGCCGTCAGCAAAGATGGGCGACTCGGACGCGATTCGGGTAGGACAGTGGGCGATTGCCATCGGAAACCCTTTTGGCTTATCACAGACGGTTTCCGTAGGCGTCATCAGCGCCACGGGTAGGGCGAACGTGGGTGTTGCGCAATACGAGGACATGATCCAAACGGACGCAGCCATCAATCCCGGCAACAGCGGCGGCCCGCTGGTTAACATACGGGGCGAAATCATCGGCATCAACACGGCCATATACACGCGCAGCGGCGGTTATCAGGGTATTGGGTTTGCGATCCCCGTCAATATGGTAAAGATTATTATGAGGGACCTTGTGGAAAAAGGCAAGGTAACCCGCGGCTGGCTGGGCGTCGTTATCCAGGACATAGACCCCACCCTGGCAAAATCGTTCAATGTCAACGTAACGGAAGGTGTTTTGGTGAGCGACATACAGCCAAACTCCCCCGCGAAGGATGCTGGTTTTGCGACCGGAGACATTGTGATCGGGTTTGACGGAAAACCCGTCAGCGACGTTAATCACCTCCGCAACATGGTGGCACAGACGGAGGTCGGAAAGAATACACCCGTTAAGGTATTAAGAGAAGGCAAGGAAAAAGAATTAACGGTGAAGATTGGTGAACAACCGGCAAACCTGCTTGCCCCGGGACAGGGCGCGTCAACATCGGAAAAGGAACTGGGAATGACCGTGCAAGACCTGACAAAAGAGCTTGCAAAAAACCTGGGCATAGAAGAAGCGGGCGGGGTTATCGTTTCTGAAGTTCAGCCAGGCAGCCAGGCCGCCAACGCCGAGATAAGGGAAGGCGACATCATCAAGGAAGTAAACAAGAAAAAGGTGGGTAACGTAGCGGAATTCAAGAAGGCATTACGGGAAGGCGACAAGGAGAAAGACATCCTCTTGCTGATAAAAAGAGGGGAATTCTCCCGTTATGTCGTGGTGAAATCAAAAGTAAAGTAACAGTAACGCCGCACGTTTTTCTATAAGTTGTTTAACACAAATGAGGCGATCCGTAAGGATCGCCTCATTTTTTTTGTAGCTCAGGGCTTCAGCCCTGATGGATGCCGGCCTTATACGTCGCGCTGAAAACCAGCCCGAAGGCTGGATGCTATTGGACGCCTATAACGCCTGCATCAAGGCAGGCATAGTTTCAATCCTCATCCAGCCCGAAGGCTGGATGCTATGTGCGATTGATTTGGCAAGCACTACGTATAAGGTGTTTCAATCCTCATCCAGCCCGAAGGCTGGATGCTATGAGCTTATGGGCTTTTTAAAAGAGCTAGAAAAGGTTTCAATCCTCATCCAGCCCGAAGGCTGGATGCTATCTCTTCTCAAGTACAAAACGAATTTAGCTTTCCAGTTTCAATCCTCATCCAGCCCGAAGGCTGGATGCTATATGCGGCCAGGGGAGTTAAAGTACCCATCTGCGGTTTCAATCCTCATCCAGCCCGAAGGCTGGATGCTATGTTTTAGAAGGTGTTAATTGTCCTCACTTATAGTTGTTTCAATCCTCATCCAGCCCGAAGGCTGGATGCTATCTATTTCCCTCACGACAGCAATGCCCAGTACGACGTTTCAATCCTCATCCAGCCCGAAGGCTGGATGCTATGCAATCTAATAAGTGGATATTACAATTCTTTTCAGTTTCAATCCTCATCCAGCCCGAAGGCTGGATGCTATGATTTAATAGCAGGAGCAACAGGAATCCCGAAAAGTTTCAATCCTCATCCAGCCCGAAGGCTGGATGCTATGGGATTTAGCAATAACGGGTGTGAGTCCTTTATGTGTTTCAATCCTCATCCAGCCCGAAGGCTGGATGCTATAAAACAGGAGCCAGGGAGAATATGTTGTTGAAGAAGTTTCAATCCTCATCCAGCCCGAAGGCTGGATGCTATGGCGGTTTGATAGATGTTGTTGCTTATCCCTACATGTTTCAATCCTCATCCAGCCCGAAGGCTGGATGCTATGCCGCTTCTTGGTACCTGTTTAATTTCAGATATTTACGTCCGCGTATTTGCGAACCTCCCATTTTGGCGTCCATTTGTGACCGTTTATTAATAGCATACCTCCTTTAAGATGAATTGTTATAAGCTTTTACACCGTTCGCGGACCTCCCTGTGTTTTCGACGGAACAACAGGTTCGCGCTAAATAATCAAAGGCTCGTCAAAAAACACCGTTCTGTTAACGCCATACTCCTCCACATATTTATCCCGTGGCTCGTGCAGCCGGTAGAATCTCAGGCTGTCTTCTTTCGTATCAATTTCTTTCAGCAAGTTGTGCCGTAGGGTTTCAAACTGCGCCTGGTCTACCGAGCATTCAAAGACGGATTTTTGCACCCTTTGTCCAAAGTTCTTGCAAGCCTGGGCAACCCTGCGAAGCCTTTTGCGTCCTTGTTTTGTTTCCGTTGTAACGTCATAGGTAACTATTATCCACATAATTCTAGGCCATTTCTACCTGTTTTTGTCCTTTTCGTATTATTTCGATATGCTTTGATTCTATCAGTCTTTTCAAGGCATTCAAGGGAATTTAATTCTTGTGGGGTTTGGTCTGGTTTGGTATGCTTTTACCACAAGGTACGACGTAAGTACGACGTAAGTACGACGTGAAAACGATGTAAACCACGAGATTAAACGAATGAATGACAAGTTAGAGGATTACTACAAATCGAAAGGCATAAAAGACCAAGTTTGAAAAGGGCAATTCTTGCCAAGTGTAAAGATTGCATGTGCGATTACGTGGACGGGCGGCTTGATTGTGGGATTGAATCTTGCAGTTTATATCACTGGATGCCTTACGGAAAATTGAGAAAAAAGAGTCACCATTGAATGCCTGGATTACGCCGATTGCATCAAGCGTTATGATTCACCCCGGACACCCTGTTTTATTGTGACCCACCGTATTTGAACACGGAAGACTATTATGGCAAGGGAAATTTTGCGTACGAAGACCACCACGCCCTTGCAAGACTGCGACGCGAGGCAAAGGGCAAGGCGATGGTTTCTCACTATTCCAACGGCTTATACGATGAATTTTATCAGGGTTGGCAGCGGTTTGAGTATCAATCATTCAAAGGTAGCCATAAGTCAGAAGGTGAAGAAAAACCGAAAACGATTGAAGGAATGTTTGTTATTTCCATACCCTTGATATTGCAATGCCAATAGTGGTACAACCGGCAGCGATGGCAAGTATCTTTACCAGTAAGTCGGTATGGGATGCCCTTATGCGGAGTTCTGAAGATGTAATTTCGTTGCGAACATCTTTGCGGAGTTCTTCGAGTTTGTCACTGATGAAATCTTTTAGGCTTTGCTGTCCGTTAACATGAGACTGTTCAATAACGTCTGTAAGTACTTCAGATTGCTCATGAGTGAAGCCGACAGATTCAAACTTTCGTAGGTTTTCTAATTCTTTAGTTATAGGCATGCAAATATTATATCAATTCAACAAAACTCTATCAATATAATTCCCTCCCATTGCAATCAGGTTTGGATGCATTCAAAAATTCTGGTAAACCCTTTGTCCCGCTAAGGGCGGGGAAACCCCGCCCCTACGCCTTAAAAATCCTGCCGTGTAATCCCACCGGCAAAGCGGTGTACTATTTCCGCCTGCCACTACGGGACAAAACACCCATTTTCAAGAAGGTAAAAATGCACCCGGCAGATTTCTCTCCCTTTACGGTTTACATGATTTTGGTCGCGGCGGCGACGCTTCAGGCATACAAGACCGGTATATACGCCTCCATGTCCCCCCGTAAATGCCTCGCTAAGAGCCTGGCCTGCACGTGCGGAATCAGGCCGAAGGGGACTTTTTCCTCCAGGAGCGGGTGGGTGAACTCCTCCTGCTTCCGCTTCTGGTACGCAACCACAACGGTCTTCCTTCCCGCGTCATTCAAATATACCGCGCCCCCTGTCCTGTCTTCAAAATCCTTACCGTTAATCTGCCGGAGATTGATGAGGGTAAGGGCAAGCCTGTCCGCCAGCACCGAACGCAATTCCTCCATGAGGTCAAGGCCGAGCGCTGGACGTCCCGGCCTCAGGGCGTGCAGGAACCCCATCTGTGGATCAAGCCCCACGCCCTCTAATGCCGACACACAGTCGTTCAGGAGCAGGGTGTAAAGGAACGATAAGAGGGCGTTCATAGGGTCTCTCGGCGGACGCCTCGTCCTGCCTTTCATGAGGAATGTATCCCGGTTTTCCTTGATCATCGTATCAAACACCTGAAAGTAGGCGCTTGCGGACAAACCCTCAAACCCCCTGGTTTCGTCAACGTTGCCGCTATTCTTCAGGTTGTGGATCGCGTCGGAAAGGACGGTAGCCGCCTGCCTCAATCCAGCCTCTATCCCGCCGTCGTTCGCCTCCCTTGCGCCGCGCAAGAGGATTTGCCGTGAGTTTTGCAATTTTGCGGCAACGATGCTTTTGGCGATGGACGCGGACTTCGGCGCATCCCTTACGGCCTCAAATTGTGCCTGCCGGAGCAGGACGTTGCCCGTTGTTTTGCCGACGACCCTGGCAAGAAACCTCCCGTTTGCGTCAAGAAACACGATGGCCTTGCCGTTTTCCGTGCAGTGGTGCATAAGAAACGGGCTCATCATCACGTTGCCAAAGGTAAAGAGCGCCCCCAAATGATGAAGGGGCGCCTGAAGCTGGGTCTTGCCCGACACTTCAACCTTGACCGTTTCGTGGTCAAGCGTAAGATAAGCGCCCTGCGTCATTACGTAAAGCGTTTTCAACAGTTGTTTCATGTTTCTTTCTCCTCCTGAAACTATTAATCGCCGGAAGCACGGAGGCTGCTGTTTCATCGCCTCTTTTCTTCATTGCGCATCCGATAGAGTCTCTCGGTAAATCCGCCTTCTTTCAGAAATGCCTTTCCCAATGCCCGTAATTGTTGGTCAAGCAGGTAGTTTGTCTGGTGGATCAGGCAGACCATGGTGTTTGCGGCGACCTCGGGCGAGCCTTGCTCAATATAAGTCTTATAGGTCAAATAAGACTTATTTTTTTGGTAACAAAGCTTTCTGACTTCATTGGCTTTCGGGTGATCCTTTGTCCAAAGCGGCAGCCCCTTCTGGCGCAGATAATCCTGGAAATCGAGGAGCAGTTCTTCAAGGCTTGCCCGCGCCACACCAACGAGCTTTAGCTCGGTTTTTTTGGATGTACCGGAGGCCATGCTGCCCTCGGCGATGTTTTGCTTGCCGCTGCGGGCGGCCTGCACCATCTGGTCGTGGGTGCGTGAGCGGCGGTCAATGAAGCGGTTGCAAAATACTATGGTGGCGTCATAGATAATCTCCGCCATTTGATAAGACTGTAGTTCCCGGTATCCGCCGTGCGGCGGGATAAGCTGAGGGGGTTCTTTTTGATCAGCCATAGTATGTTACCTCCTGTTTTTTTAATTAGGCCTTAGGCGACGGCTTTTTTAATAAATAATATAAAACAAGAAATGGAAAATGTTTAAGTGTTATCAGGGGTTTTCTTCTTTTCCTTTTTCATTCTTCATTCTTCGTTTCTTGTTATGTGTTATTCATTGGGTTTCATCCGCGCAACCGAGACGGGTGCGCTACCGGTTGGAATTCCTATACGTTAAATTATCCTCTCACCCGTTTCGATTATTTCTTTGATATAGGGGTCTGTTTCGTCAAAATCGGTCCTGGCAAATGAGTGAGGCTCTATTCTCAAATCTACGTCCCTTGTCAGCTTCAACAACTGTACGTCCTCATCAAAGCCGTCTATGTCATCCTTATCCCAGAACACGGCAAGGTCTATGTCACTGTCTGCATGATACGTATTTTTCGCATAAGACCCATAGAGATACAACCGCCAGACAGGAATATTGTTTTTCTTGAGGTTATCAAGGTATTTTTTGACAATTTGATACATTAGCTGTTTATCTTTTTGATGAGCCATTGCCTAAACTCCTTAATGGTTTTGACGTAATAAGTGCTAAATTCACGAGTTGCCTTTTTATAAAATCGGCTCTTGTGATCAGAGTATCTTGCATCAATGTTAAATGCTGTAACTTCCAATAGGAAATTTTTCTGTTCCTCTGAAAGTTCAAGGTTTGCGCCCTCTGCAAGCTTCAATAGATGATGAATATGTGGGAATTTATTGTCAATGTATTTAACATAGCACGCCTTCAACAATTTTTCCAGCACCAGATGTCCGGTAAACAATGACCAAACATAGTGTCCATTGGCAAAGAGTGACTCCATTGCCTTGAAATCTACCTCCGATGAATCAACCCAGTGTTGTATAATATCATCTTTTGTCATTTTGTAGTCCTCCACCCTTAGTTAATTATACCATACATTGCTATTCCACCACAAACAGCTTCTCAGCCATGCGCCTGGTTTTGCCCTTATCCTGAATCGCTGCGGGCAAGCACGATTCCTTTAAAGAGCAATCTTTACACCGCTTATCGTTCACCGGCGGCGGCACAAATCTTTCATCCACCATCTTGCGCACGGCAGCAGCCGCTTCTTCTACCATACCCCGCATGGCCTCCGTAAAAACCACCTCTTTCCTCTCTCTGGACGCATGCCAGAAAATGGCACCCTTCTCTACCTTCACACCAAGCATCTCTTCAAGGCAGATCGCCTGTGCACAGAGTTGCAAGCTTTCATGATGACCTGCCCTGTGTCTTCCGGATTTATATTCCACAGGGTACGGGATATTTCCATGAAACTCCACCATGTCTGCCTTCCCGACAAGATTTAACCGTTTTGACCAGATAGGAAGCGCCCTTTCATAGCGAACACCTTCCAGGGCGTGAGAAGATTCTTCATCCACATTTTCATGCACCATCCTGCCGCGTAAGGTATCCAAGTTTTCATCAAAAGTCTGCTCTATATGGATCAGGGCGCACTGGCGCGGGCAGTAGCTGTAATGCTCAAGGGCGGAAACCATGATAGGGTCAACCACGGAATCACCTTCCATCTCGACGCCCTCCTCTCTCCGTTTTTTCAAGCTGCTTCATTTTTTCGACCGACTCAAGGAACTGCAGCTCCACCGTAGAAGGCTCATTCAGTCGTTCCTGCCGGTATTTCGCATATTCGGCGTGGGCTTTCTCGAATGCCTTGTCATGGCTTATTTTCCCGGTATGTGTAAGAATATCCCGCCCGCTGAGTTTGAGAAAGTCGTCCAGCTTTGCAAGCCAGTCGCACATATACATGGGCTTGCGGCTCAGCGCCTGAATATCCGCAAAGTCAAGATACATAGTGACAATCCGGTTTAACATATCCAGCTCTTTTTCATTCAGGTAGTTTTTGGCAACTTCAGCGTCAGCTTTTCGGGGTTTATCTCCTGACCAGGCAGTCATGCCCATGTTCGGCGTTGCAGCATCCGCTCTGCCGTGTATGATTTCGGCAGCCGTATGCCCATGGGCAGCCCAGTGCATCTTGTTTTGAACGGCAGCAAAGAACTGCTGAGAAATATCCGTATTGGGGTCATAGTCTATGCTGGTGGCGTAAATATCCAGCACCTTACGCCAGAAGACCTTTTCGGAGGAGCGGATGTCGCGAATACGGGCAAGGAGTTCATCAAAATACTTGCCACCTCCGCCCTGCTTCAAACGGTCGTCATCCATGGTGAAGCCCTTGACAATATATTCCCGCAGCCGCTGGGTGGCCCATATACGGAACTGTGTGCCACGCTGGGACTTTACCCGATAGCCTACGGAAATAATTACATCGAGGTTGTAGTAATCCACCTGGTAGATTTTGTCATCTGCCGCAGTTGTTGCATAATTTGCAACAACTGCCTCACGCAGCAGTTCTCCTTCCTCGAAAATGTTCCTTATATGCTTGGAGATTACCGACTTGTCCCGCTGAAACAACTCAGCCATCTGGTTGAGGGTTAGCCATACCGTTTCATCCTGCAGGCAGACTTCAATTTTCGTCTGTCCATCCTCTGTCTGATACAGAATCAGGTCGCTATTTACCGGAACTTGTTCCCCCTTTTTTTTCATAGTGCTGTCACGTTCCTTTCTCAGAATACCTTTTCTTCCGGCCACTCTTTAATTCCAATTCCAGAGGGGAGTTTCTCCTTATCGACTGCCGCGGGCAGTAGCTGTAATGTTCAAGAGCAGAAACCATGATGGGGTCTATGATTGATTGTCACATGTAAGTCATACGCCATCAATTACTTTAGGAACTAGCCCATTCACATTATCAAAAGAAATTAACTTGTCCAGGTCGTCAGTGTCTGTGACTTTCAGGCTTCTGTGCACCTTGGCCGATGAGCATTGACCGCTCGGACAGTTATGATGCCACCAAACCACTTTGAGAACCTCCATACTCCCCGCTGGCCGTGCGGATGATTCGTCATTCTCAAAAAGACGCGGCAGGACAGACTTAATGACCTCTGCATCGCTGTCACTGAACCCTGTTTTTACTGCAAGCTGTGAGTTCATGCTTCCATAAAAGACATAAATACCACGGTCAACACGGTGCTTCATTCCCATGGTGTCAGATGCCTTCTTTTTGCCATCACCTTCTCCGCTAACACTTTTCGTAATTTGAATGCTTGTTACATCAACAGGGTTAATGCTGAATGCCGAGTGGATGCTCACGGGGCCACGTATTCCTATGGAAACGCCCTTGTCATCACCGGTTTCATTTGCCTCCTTTGTTTTAGTTTTTTTCGAGCCTTTGCCTTTAAAGGCAAAGAGTTGACCGAATGCCCGAACATCGAACCATGTTTTACATGCGATTTCAATTATGTCTTTTTCAATCTTTACATTAGACAGCACTTCATCTGCACGAGACCTCAGGCTGGGATGGTCATCAAACTTATTGTCATCAGATTGAACAAAAACAGGGCATATCTCCTTTTCATCTTTATCAATCTTCACTTTTGATTTAGGCAAGGTTTCCATCAACCGATTCCGAATCTTACGCTTGATACAAACATCCGTCATCTCACCAAGCCCGTCGTAGGTTACACGCGGGCGATTTCCATTCAGCGGATCTCCATTTGGATTTGCATTCTTTACCCTGAAGACCACTGCAAAATCAATCTTGTTTTTCAGCGTTTCCATTACAATATCCTCCTTATTTTGTATGTTTTAAATTTATTCTTCATCAGCATCAATATCTGCTGTATCGTCTTTTTTGGGTTTTAAATTTTCTCTCTGACAATGATAGCCCAATAAAAATTCACCACTCAATTTCTTATCGCTGGTGTAATCATCGGGCGGGTCAAACATGCTGTGTACTTTATCAATCAATGCTTGCCTTTTCTGAGATTGTCCTCCCAATCTGGCCTTGTAAGGCGCAAGTGAAAGCTCTATAGTCCGCCAAGTGCTGAAAGGGTGGTCGGCAAACCGTTGCATTAACCTCGCAGCATTTGTTTGCCTATTTTCTCCCGCCTTATTTAAAGCCCATTGTTCTAAACTGTCTGCCAACGCCAACAACCTGCCATATAGATAATCCCGCGTTTTACGACTTTCGTCTAATGCCATACCGTAGCCCTCCTTTTCGTTTAAGTTTCTAAAAAGTGCGCAGGCTATGCCAAGCGCTTTTTCCCATTCCCATGGTTCAATTCCATTCCTGCTGCTTGCACGCCTGACGCAGGATTCTACAATATCACGCTGAATCGGCTCCCCATCAACGATACAGGGAAGCAGACGTTCAATGGTTGCCTTCCGAAGCTTTTCATCAAGGCGTCTGCCGTAGGCTGTTTCAGCAATGTCGCGTGGCGCAGGCGCTCCAACGAAGACCTTGTCCTTGCCGAATCTCTGGAGCCAGGAACACCCTTCGTGCCACGTCCGCACCCTCTTAAGCAGTTCCGAACCGGTCAGTTCCCGGTAAAAAGTAATGGCCATTCGTCCCGGTGTGGCAGAATCAAGCCCCATAACCACAATGTCTTCAGTTGAACCAAGTTTTGCGGAGTACCCTGCTATGAGTTTTGAAAAGGCAACCCCGACTTCCTGCGCGGTGTATCCTGTGCCTTTTGAAGCAGATTCCTGGTCACCGCCAAACACGAGAGAATAAGTGTCCGCTAAAAGGTCAGGCACTTTTATACCGGAAACGGCCCAAGCTACAATTGCTTGATCACCATCCCTTCGGCCTTGCCGCGCGATGAGCCAGCGAAGCGCGCTGTGCGCCTTTTGTGTCACTTCAAAACCTACGCCACATGCATCATCAGATGTTGTGAACCGTCCTCTGAAAGTAAATCCTGAGTTATCATTGGAAGAAATCAGCTTTGCCTTATCGCCATCATTTCGAAGCTTAGCGGGGTGTTGATCGGCAAGGGTATTTTCCGTACCGGTCACATAGCATAAGCCTTTTGCCGGATTGCGATTTCCATAATAGCTTTGCCATGACTCCCATAGTGATTTATCTGACCAAACGTCCGCTTGAGGATCGCCGGGTATCTCTACTGACCACCGAACAAACGAATCAGCCTGACACGGCTTACTTTTGCCTTTATTGTCGAATCCTCCTGAAAGCAACTTAAATATTTCCGGGACGTTATCCTCGTCCTCCCATTGGTTTATCAGCACGGTCTTGTCGTTGCTGATGGTCGTATGAAGAATACCTGCTTTGACAAGATCACTAATGAGTTGTCCCTTTTTTACATACTCGTAAATAGCCTTTAATTTTGGATGATTCTTATCGGCATTAAACCACTTCTCCAATAGAGCAAAATACATTTCATAGCAGGATTCCTTATCACCTCCAAATTTGAGGTAGTCAGATGCAACATATTGCAATTTGTCACAAAGAGGGTGTGGAGTTGTACCGCTTGTCCTTCCTGCCGACTCTTCCGTTGCGGGGATTATTGTCCGGGATTCCGACTTTGGGACAACGTAGGCTCTGCAAAAATTGCCCTTTCCATCAATGACTACGGTTATATGTGCCTTCTGAGTCGTGTGGCATACCGGCAACAATGGAACTTCATCATTACTATCACCAATATGCGCCTTGCAATTTTCATACGTCCTGTAAAGCTTTTCAATCCAGTTCATGGTTCAAGCCCTCCTCTTTCAACCCAACAGAACTTGGCGGTTTTGGAATCATTTCGCGTACGAACTTACGAATAGTGCATTCTTCCGGACGCTGAAAGGTGATGATTCCATCCTCCATGACAGGCCGCCAGAAGCGGCTGTACAACTTATTTTCTCCAATCTCGTCAGGGTAATCGAACCCATGAAACATGAGGCTGTATGCCAATTCACCGCATCCATCATATTCCCCATTATCTTCCCCAAATGAGCAAGGTTCGATATACCCCTGGCATTCTCTCGCACCAAGAAAGATATCTTGCCGTCCGCCTTTTTTAATCATCCGTTCAGCGACTGAGAGATGTTTCACATTATTACGGTCGTCAGCCAAATCCTCACGATATGGATTCCATTCAAAATGAGCCTGAACCTGATACTCCACATCTGCAAGATAGGTATAGATTGCAAGGGAGTTCCCTCCCCCATAATCAAGAGGTTTGGCGCTCTTCGACTGCGTTCGGATACGCCGCATTATCCGCACCTTGTCGATAATCCAGATAAAGGTCGGCTTCCAATATACAGACTTGGCTACTCCCTTGAGCGCTTCGTATGTTGGGATGTGGTAGGAGCATTTTTCCCCGCCGATCTTGGTCAGCGGGTCGGTGAAGAGCGCATATTGCCCAAACACCTTGAATTCAACGCTATTTTTCATCAAACACCTCCTTTATAAAATAAGAGTTTCCATCAATGCTACCCGATCAATACTTGCTCCAAATTCGTTGCTGTAGTGTTGTGGGTCGAGACAAAGAATGCCGCTCCCTTCCGAAACCTCACGGAGGCTGCCGGTCTGCCTCAGCTTTACGATTTCATGAGGAAACATATTTACCGAATAACGCTGAGCCGCCTTAAGAAGTTTATATTTTTTTTCAAACATGCCTGCAGTTGAAAATAGCCCGGTAATGATTCGCTTACCTTCCTCTCCGTACGGCACAATTACACCTTCAGTTGGCGCTTCTATTACTTTAAACGCCTCCGCTGCAGTCTTAAACGATTGCCGGATATCTATTGGTGGTGCCGTGTTGTTTGTTCTTGTGTAGGCATTAACTGATAGATTGTTCGTTGATAGCAGAGACAAGAGGGTGTCATCCCTGCCCACCTCTTTAGAAGAAACCGGATAGTCCATTTCATGTTTCCTGTCGAAAAAGTGGTAACGATAGTAAAGGGTCATGGCCGTAGGACTAATTCGGTCATTATCAAACGAAAGAGGACTATTCCGATATTCGTCAAGTACGCGCTCCGCCTTCTCCTTTGCAGTCCTAATATCAGGCAATTTATCGAGGTTCTCGTTCGCCGGATTTACAACAACTACCCGGCCGGTTTGGCGCAGGCCGTTACGGTTGCATCGCCCCGCGGCCTGTGCAATTGAATCGAGTCCGGCTAGATACCGTATTACCGAACCAAAGTCAACGTCAACACCCGCCTCGATTAATTGTGTGCTAACACAGATCACAGGTTTGGAATTACCCGGGTTAAGGCATTCTTTGACCTTGTCGAGTATATCCATACGATGAGCAGGACACATGCTTGTGCTTAAATGGAATATTTCGCCCGTTATCTGCTTGCAACGCTTATAAATCTCCCTTGCCTGTGCCTTCGTGTTGACAATGATTAGCACGCTGCCCGTGTTCTCCAATTCCTGCTGTGCCTCGTTCGCCACGTCATCCTCAGACCAGCCTCCGGTTTTGCGTTTGTCGTCCACCTCGACACGCCGAAGATCCTTGAATAATTTACTAATGTCCGGCATTATTTGATGGTTTACTGACAGTTCCACTGCACCCTTCCGTACATCAACCTCATTCAGAAGCGGCTGTGTAGCCGTACAGAATACAACCGTGGATTCGCACTGTTTAACAAGAAAATTGATTGTGTTGTTGAAAAGATGTACTGTCCTTATCGGAATAGACTGAATCTCATCAAAGATTATTACGGTGTTGGCAAGATGATGCATCCGCCTCGCCCCACGAGTACCGGCAGCAAAAAGTGTTTCCAGAAACTGCACGACGGTCGTGTAGACAATGGGCGCATCCCAGTTTTCCGATAGAAGCTTGCTTTGCCATGTGTCTCTTTCCGGTGTAAGATTCGAATGATGCTCCAAAACGATCTGCTTGCCGCTCGCTACCGGTTGGTGTTCAGTATTCTCAAATATGGATCGGACGACTTTTGCGTTTTGATCTATAATTGTTGTATAAGGCACGACATAAATAATGCGGTCCATTTTGTGATGTTTTGCATGGTGCAAAGCAAATCGGAGGCTTGCCAGGGTTTTTCCTCCACCGGTCGGCACGGTAAGCTGGAAAATACCTTTTTCACGGGATGCAAAGTTAAGACACGATAAAGAAATTTCAGAACGTATCTTATCCACCTGGTTTTTTGCCTTAAAACCGGCGAGGTGCGCCTCCAATTTCACAACAAGGACACTCCATTCCAGATAGCATCCGTTGTAACGTTCGCGTGCTGCAGCAACATTCTCAAAATCCGCGCTGTTTAGCCGGTCTGCATCAATGAGCGCGCTAAAGACGAACCGAACCAGCAAGCCGAGCCTAAACGCACATATCTCGGATGATGGCTTATCACGCCAAAGCGATTCCAGCCGACGGCGCAGTTCATTCTCAATGGTGGTAGACGCGAGTAATTCATTAGCGTGGCATTGGATAGACGCATCAACTTTTATTCCAGCCTCTTCAAGATGCGTTTTGTCCTTTGGTTTTGCCATACGTCTACTAAATACGTCAATACCGTCTGGTGAAAGGCAATCCATTAAACCAGAGTGATGGGACGCTATACAGAGGGATATAATCTGCCCGGCTATACGCCGTAGATGATCTTTCTTTGGGAGAAACTCCCACACGTATTGAGCGCCAGCCGATGAATGGTCAATCTTTCCTTTCATCCCTTTTGCATCGACATACTCATCGTCATCAGGGTTTAGATTGCCTACAGCCGACAGCAAGTATGCCTGAAAAACATCTGTGTATTTGCCAAAATCGTGGAGCAGTCCTATCAACTCGCCAAACGACGACAACCCAATCTTTCCAGCAAAGGCTTTTGCCAAAGTCGAACAACCCTCAAGGTGTTCCTGCAGGCTTTGTGCAGTTCCATCACATGTCCGATAATGGGCAGCAAAGCAAACTTTAGAATTCCGTGTCATTGAGATGAATTTCCTCCAGCGATTTTATGATTTACCGCCACACCATCCTGACATTCCAGATTATTAACCAGTCTATAGCTCTTGCCCTGTAAATTAGCAGAGTGCGCGTATAGTTCTTTCATGGCAAATCATTCCCTCTCCGGCTGATAATAGCGACTTTTGTTGGAAATTGTCTCTACGAGCAAAAAGGGTCTGAACTTTTGCATGGCTTATCTGGTGTTTGGATTAGCGCTCGTAGCGTGTATGGGTTGGTGAATTATGCCTTATTGCAAGGGAAGAAAGCAAGGGGGTTTTTCTGCGGCTTTTCCGTTAGATTATCTGTAGGCAGAGGTTGTTTGTCTGTGTTCAGCTTGGTTCGGGAGTAGTCCCCATTTTTTGTGTTGGATTGTTTGAAGTTTTTTTTGGAGTGCAGTAACCGTGTTACTGCCTGCATTAACACGGTTAATGCACTCCCTATTTTCCATTAATCAGCAAGTTGAAAATGCTCCCGCTTAACTCGCCGGTATGGTGATTATGAACGTGTTCCCTTTGGCTGAAGGTTCCAGGTTTATGGTGCCACCGTGCGCCTGGATAACGTTTTGGGCGACGGCAAGGCCTATTTTCACGGCGCCGTCCTTATCGGTATAAAGCAGGTCAAATATTTTGTTTTTAATCTCTTCTGAAATGCAGGCGCCTTCGTTGCGGCAAGAAATGAGGATTTCCTGGCCGATGCGCTTTACCTCCACCCCCAATTCCCCCCCATCCTTCATATCCTCCATCCGATTCAGGAGGATATGCACAATCACCTGCTTCAATTTGTCCCTATCGGCAACGAGTCCGGAGACGTCTCTTGCGACGTCCATATCGAGGTGGATTCCGCTTAACAATGCACGGTAGGTGAGCAGGGAAAAGACCTCTTTCAACATCTCGTTTATATCAACCGGGCATTTGCTCAACCGCCCCGATTTTGAAAAATGAGCGCAATCCCGGGCAAATTCACTCAACCGGCCAATGCCGTTTTGTACTGCCGTAACAATTTGAAAAAGTTCCTGCTTTGCCTCGTTGCTTATCCCGCTGAGGTTCTTTATTTCACGATCTAGCATAAATACATGGATGTTTACGGCGTTAAGAAAATTTTTGATTTCGTGGGTCACTTCTGAGGCAAACGCGCCTAATGTTGAAATGGTTTTCGTTTTAATTATCTCGTCCCAGAACCTTTTTTTCGCATCAACGTCTTCAACAATGGTAACGGTATGGGTAACCACTCCTTGATCATCCTTGATAGCCGATGCGCTTGCCTCTACCCAAAGTTCACTCCCGTCGCCCAGGTAAATCAAGAATTCTCTGGCGTTTTGAGAAGACCTTCCGGTTAAAACGTCTACACAGGGACATAGGTTTTCCGTGAAAGGCATACCGGTAGCAGTGTGGCATCGAAAGACGTCGCCGCAATGCTTGCCTACGATCTCCCCCACCGGCCATAAGGTAATTTCCCCGCAGGCATGGTTGGCAAACACGACGTTTCGGTTTGTATCCTGGATCATAATACCCTTGCTTGCATGTTCCAGGGCTTGATTTAGGAGGGATGGCGTCACTTTATTGTTATTCCTGGCGCGGCTATACCGCAACCAAAAAGAGCTTAACCACAAAGACACGAATTACACGAATTTTCACGAACGGGCACGGATGAACAGTTTCAAGTTTCGAGTTTCAAGTTTGTTGTATCGCCCCTCCGGGGCTTATATTATTGTATTACCTTTACAGGGGGCTTCACCCCCCGCTATATCCTGTCGGCCTTTCAGGCCTGACTTTGAAATTCCTATGCGCTGAACACAACCTGAATTTCGCCTTCTCTTTTTCTTCTGCGCCCCGCCCGCTCCGTTGCGTTTGGTATTATTTATCCCGCATTTCCCATATTCCATTCCACTCCGTACCTGGTTGACTCTTTAAGAAATAGTCACACCTTTTAGCCATAACGGCGCCTATGCCCAGTCCATATTCGGAGGAAATTCTTTTGAAAATCTCCTTTGCGGCCTCCCATTCCCTTCTGGAATATCTTGAATATGCCTCAGAATATTCCTTCGTAGAATGTTTTTTTATCTCAAAGCGCGGGTCGTTGTCGATAAGGAGTTCGAAGAGGGTGGTCGGCTCCCGGAAGCCTTTTAATATAACCCGGTCAATAAAACGGCAAGAAAATCTGCTGTCGGAATTAATATATTCCTCCGCAAATTTAAAGAACAGACCTGAAATCAAAACCCTGGCGTCGTACAGACGGGAAACTCCTTCAATTCTGGCGGCTTTGTGGATGCACCTGCCAACGGCGTGGTAACGTTTATCCAGTGGATAATAAACAAACGACGTTTCTCCCACGGCTAAGCCAAAACCAATGTCAATGCGGGGTTTGTATATGCCTACCCCCGGAGAATCGTTGTAGATACGCATCCGCTTTGTCAGTCGATAGATATTCTCCAGGATATACTTTGCGTTGTCTTCCGGGAAGATGCCCATCACACCGTCGCCGTATATTTCCGCGTATGTATTTTCGTGTCCCAGGTACAGTTCCTTATAAGAGGTTTCATGCACGTCGAGCATAAACTCTTCATACGTAAACGCCTTTTGTGTGGCGTCATCGATGCTGCGATAGATGCCCTGTTCATAGTTTAACAGGATATCCGTAGAATCTCTAAGATCGCAGAACAAAATGATCCTTTTGGTTTTACCCGCCGGGAATTTGCCTGTATTATTTTCCAGCATATTTTCATTCCTCCCTGTAAGCCACAAGATCATGGATGTTTCATTTTATTCATGCGGCTTGTAGAGCGAAGAGGTTCTTCGCTCTCCATAAAAAGCCGCGTTTATAGAACGAAGTACCACTTCGTTCTACAAGTAAAAGTCGCCAAAAGGCCTAATTTAACGTATAGGAATTTCAAACGCACGTGTAGTGGGCAAGGCGCGCCTTGCCACTACGCTGTTAAAAGCTGCCGAAGGCCTAACTTTGATTGCTTTCTATAGCTTTTGACACGGCCAGACGTGCAGCCTCTTTCATGTCTTTTACACAAAAAATACCTGATCCCGCACGTTCCAATGTCTTTCTCGCCATGTCCGCGTTTGTGCCTTCAAGCCTTACGATCAGAGGTGTCTTTACGCCACCGCCTTTAGTAGCTTCAATAATGCCGGAGGCAATGGTGTCGCACTTCATAATGCCCCCGAAGATGTTGATTAAGACGGCCTTTACCTTCGGGTCGGACAGGATAATTTTGAATGCCTGTGTAACCTGCTCCAATGAGGCGTCGCCGCCGACGTCTAAAAAGTTGGCGGGCGCCCCACCGTGCAGTTTTATAATGTCCATCGTGGCCATAGCCAGCCCGGCTCCGTTGACAAGACACCCGATATTTCCATCCAGTCCTATATAACTCAGCTTATGTTTTCGAGCCAACGCTTCGGCAGGGGTGGCGTCCTGGCAGGCAGCAAACGGTTCAAATTCGGGGTGGCGGTATAAGGCATTGTCGTCGATATCCATCTTAACGTCGAGTGCGCACAGTTCGCCGTCAGCCGTGATCACAAGGGGATTGATTTCCAGCAAGGAACAATCGTTTTGAATAAAGGCAGAAAAAAGGTTTACGATAAAACTATTCATTTTAACAAAGGACACGCCCGCTAACTTTAATTGAGCGGCAAGGCGGCGAACTTGAAAGGGGTGTATGCCAAATAAAACATCTATAGGTTCTTTTATTATTTTTTCGGGGTGTTTTGCGGCAACTTCTTCGATTTCCACCCCGCCTTCCCCGCAAGCAACCACCATCGGTGTTTGAAGGGAACGGTCAATCACTATGGCAAGATACAGCTCTTTTGTAATTGAAATGGCTTCTTCAAGGAGGACGTATTGGATAACGGCGCCTTGGGGAGTCGTCTGCGGCGTTACGATGCGGGCGCCAAGCATGCCCGCGGTGCGGGTCGCCGCTTCCACCGGAGAATCGGCAAAGAGAATACCGCCGCTCTTTCCCCGCCCCCCGGCAAAAATCTGCGCTTTTACCACGCAACGGCTGGCGCCGATTTCCGCGTACGCCTTTGCGGCGGCGTCCTTCCGGGATATGGCCCTGCCCTGAGGCACACGGATACCATATCCCCGAAGGATGTTTTTTGCCTGGAATTCATAGAGCTTCACATTTTCAGTTTGTCCGACTTAATGAAATCGCGAAGATGGAGGCGCGCCTGTTCCACCATCTCATCATCAGAGATAGAGATAATGCGCCCCTCGTTATACTGTTTATCAACCCATTCTTTTATCTTAATGACGCCCTCGTGGTTCTTGGGGACTTGATCATTTCCCTTTAATTCAAAAAAGATGCTAAGCCATTGTGCGATACCGGCGACGCCCGACTTGTCCGTTACCGAAACGCCAATAGGCCTGTTTAAAAGCTTTTTCGTGTCGAATATGTTGTATATCTCTTCGTTCTTCAACAAACCGTCGGAATGGATGCCCGCCCGTGTAATATTGAATTCTGAACCAACTAGCGGCTGTGTGGGCGGTATCTGGTATCCGATTTCCTTTCGGTAATAATCGGCAATTTCGGTAATCACGGTAGTATCCACCAGTTCATCGTCTCCCCGCAGGGCCAGATATTCCATGATGAGCGCCTCTACCGGTGTGTTGCCCGTGCGTTCTCCCAAGCCTAACAGTGTGCCGTTGATGGCGCTGCAACCGTACAGCCACGCAGAGGTAGCGTTGCTCACCGCCAGATAAAAATCGTTATGGCCGTGCCATTCCAAATATCCCGACGGCACGCCGGCAAAGTGGTTCAGTCCGTAGACAATGCCGGGCACGCTGCGCGGTAAGGCAGCGCCCGGATAACTAACACCCATCCCCATGGTATCGCAGGCGCGAATCTTCACGGGGATGTTGCTTTCCCTCGATAATTTCATCAACTCCTGGGCAAAGGGTACCACAAAACCGTAGAAGTCCGCACGGGTAATATCCTCAAAGTGGCATCGGGGTATGATGCCTACTTCCAGCGCCGAGCGCACAATATCGAGGTACATTTCCATTGCCTGTTTCCGGGTCTTGTTTAGCTTTAAGTAGATGTGATAGTCCGATGCGGAACATAAAATACCCGTTTCTTTGAGACCCATCTCCTTGACCAGCTTGAAATCGCTTTTTACCGCCCTGATCCAGCCCGTGACCTCCGGATATTTATAGCCACGATCCAGGCACTTTCTGACCGCCTCCTTATCCTTTTCACTATACAGAAAAAACTCACACTGGCGGATAAGGCCTTTTGGGCCGCCGAGCTTGTGGATGAGGTCAAAGAGGTCAACAATCTGCTTAACGGTATAGGGCGGGCGGGACTGCTGCCCATCCCGAAACGTCGTGTCCGTAATCCATATTTCATCGGGCATGTTCATCGGATTCAGACGGTAGTTAAACGGAATCTTGGGGATTTTATCGTACGGAAAGACATCCCTGAAGAGGTTTGGTTCAGGAGAATCGTTCAGTTGAAAGATGTATTCTTCAGGTTCCAGGGTGTTTCGGCGTTTACTAAATCGGAGCATTTTCATATTCTCCTTCATAATTATTCTCACTTATACGTCAAGTAATTCCAATAAGATTCGAAGTTTATAATTTATCACAAAAACGGATTTTATGCAATATTTTTGCAAGTAGGGCAGGCATTGCCTGCCGCTCCCTGTATTTATGGGAAAAATCGGCAAGGATGTGTGAGGTAAAATGCGAGGAAACGTTTGGTTTATGAACGCGTTGACGAGGCAAAGCCTCAGACTGGTGAGAAAAGCTTGAAACCACAGATTACACAGATTACACAGATTTTGTATTACTAAAGCCCACAGATTGTTTTAGAATTTGTAACTAGCACTTGCAATGGCTGATAACGCCCACACCCGCTTCAACTCCATTTTTAAAGGGTGATTTCAAAAATCCCCATAAAATAAAGGTTGAGGTGGCTGCGTCTCTGGTTTTTTAATCTGTGTAATCTGTGGTGCCAGTCGTTCTTTCCAAAACACAACGCATTATTACGACATGCGATTGGCCATGAAAGAGGCTATTTCTTTGAAGATGGTCTTGTTTTCTACGGGGATTTCGTCAATGGTCTTGTATGCCTGTTTTATCAGGCCGTCCGCGTAGTCTTGCGCATAAGCCATCGCATGGTATTTTTTGTATATGTCTAAAACTACTTTTATGTCGCTATCCGTCGTATCGTCCCTTGCTTTTGACATAATGAGGTGCAATTGCCGCTTATCGTCGGCGTTTGCAACTTGCAGCACGTAAGAATAGAGAAAGCTCGCTTTACCTTCCTTGATGTCGGAGCCGATCACCCCGCCGCGGCCTTTGCCCTGGGTCAAATCGATCAGGTCGTCCCGTATCTGGAACGCCGGGCCCATGGTCTTTCCCAGCGTCCAAATCTTTTCAACCACCTGGTCTGAAGCGCCTGACGCAATAGCGCCACCCACCATGCCGCAGGCGAGATAGCAGCCGGTTTTCAGTTCCACCATTTCCATGTACTTATCCACGGTAAACCCTTCAGCGGCCCTTGCGTTGATGTCGAGGGCCTGCCCCTCCACCGTTTTGCCGTAGGTTAGGGTAAACACCTGTAACAATTGCACCTTTTTTTCTACGGAAACGGGGCTTGCCAGGATGCTTTTGTAGGCACAGGCGAGGAGATAGTCCCCGGCGTTAACGGCGTTGGCTATGCCGTATTTTACCCAGACGGTAGGCTGGTCGCGCCTCATGGTGTCGCCGTCTTCGATGTCGTCGTGCATAAGGAACATATTATGCATAATCTCAACCGCAAGGGCAAAATGGACGGCATTGTCCGGGTTTCCCCCCAAGGCCTCGCAGGTAATGAGGCAAATAGCAGGCCTCACCCGCTTTCCGCCAGTGTGCAGATGGTGCCATATAGGGTCGCTTAAATAATCTTTTCGCCCCGGCGGAATAAGTTCCTTCAGGAGGTCGTTTATCTTTGCGCCGTAAATCTTAATAGCATCCTCTATGCCCATCTTTTCCTCTCTTAAAATCTTTATTGTGGCTTACCTTTGGGTTGAATTCCGCCTTCGGCAGCTTTCGTCTGTAGAACGAAGTGGTACTTCGTTCTATAACCGCGGATTCTCATGGAGAGCGAAGAACCTCTTCGCTCTACAAACCGCTTAACGTTTTTATGCAGGCTGGAAGCCTGCGCTACTCCCTGCCCAGGAACTCACCGGTTCGGGTATCCACCTTGATAGATTCACCCGTGCTTATAAACAGGGGTACTTTTACGATAAGCCCGGTTTCTAATTTTGCAGGCTTGTATACGTTTACAACGGTGTCGCCCTTCATGCCGGGGTCAGTCTCGACTATTTTCAGGATGACCGAGGTCGGCAATTCTACGGTAAGCGCCTTGCCTTCGTAAAAGGCTATTTTTGCCTGGCTGTTTAGTATCATATAAGGGATCGCGTCTTTGATGGCATCTTCCGGCAGCATGATTTGCTCGTAGTTTTCTGTGTCCATAAAGCAATAGCTGTCTCCGTCCCGGTACAAATATTCCATGTTGCGGTGCTCAAGGAATATGTCTTCTACCTTATCGGTGGAACGGAACCGTTTCTGAACGATGCTGCCCTGTTTCATGCTCTTCAGCTTTGCCTGCACCATGCCGCGCCAGTTTCCGGGCGTTACGTGCTGATAGTCCACCACTAAATACAATTCGCCGTCCATCTTAATAACCGTGCCTCTTTTCAGTTCTGTAGCGCTTAACAATTTAACTGCTCCTCAGTAAAGAGTTACCTATTAACAAAATAAAATGCATGCTATAAAAATTCGGCCATTACCGTGTCCGCAACAAACAATCCCTTTTCGGTAAGCCTTAAATGCTCATCTTCGTAGCTGACCAATCCCTCTCTGGACAGATTGCCTATCTGGTCTCTGAACCGATCGTCTATTTTACATCCGAATCTTTCGTAAAAATCGGCGTTTGATACGCCTTTCCGCAGCCTTAACGACATAACAACGGTCTCTGCGGCGCTCTGTGCATCCGGCAAGCGTTCACGGAAGACCGTTGTGTCGTTGTTTTGCAGTATTCCGTCGATATAGCTAAGCACGTTTTTTTCATGAGCGGTTCTTACGCCGTTGATAAAGGAAAACGCCCCCGCTCCAACGCCCGCGTAGCTCAGGTTTTTCCAATAAAAGTTGTTGTGGACACATTCGTATCCGCTTTTGGCAAAGTTTGAAATTTCGTAATGATTATAGCCATTGTCCGTTCCGTAGGTAATGGCCGTTTTATACATTTCCAGTTCAACGGACTCGTCCAAATTGCTGATGACCTCATTTTGTAAATCCCTTGCAAGCGGCGTATCGTCCTCATACGTCAGGGCGTACGTTGACACGTGTTCGGGGTATAACCCAATCGCTACCTCAAGGTCTTTTTCCCAATCGTTCAGCGTTTGTCCGGGACAGCCGAAGATTAAGTCAACGTTGATATTATGGAATCCTGCCTTTCTCAGCAAGGCAAAGGTATCTTTCGCGTCGTCCCCGGTATGGATGCGTCCAAGCATTTTCAGGTGTTTCTCCTGAAATGACTGCACCCCTATGCTTATGCGGTTTACCAAATGATCCTTTAACAGCCGCGCCTTCGCTTGCGTCACCGTTGCGGGATTTGCCTCAACGGTAAACTCCCGGGTATTATCTGAAACCATACCGTAGTGGATGGCGCTATCCAGCAGCCTTTCCAGTTGAGACTCGTTCAATACCGTAGGCGTCCCGCCTCCGATATAAACGGTATGAAACAGATATCGGTCTTTTAGCGTCTCAAACTCACGTTCAACGGCGTCGAGATAACGGTCGATGGTGTTCGATGCCGACACTGTCGAGTTAAAATCACAATAGTTACACCTTTTTACGCAAAAGGGGATGTGTATGTATAGCGCCTTCGGTGAGGTATCTTTTATCATTCTCATGCTAATAGGGTGGTGGCTGCCGGTTGGGTAAAAAAAGTGTAATATTGTCCTAAAAAAAGCGGAACCACAGATTGCACAGATTAAAGGCGTAATAGTTCAAACGGTATTAAAAAATAACACCTTTTTCCTCACTCCTAAGCGACAGTCTTCTCGTTCCCAAGCTCCGGCTTGGGAATGCTCCTATACCTGAAGCTCCAGCTTCATTTTGTTTTCGTAATCAAAACAAAAATAAATTTTAGAAAAATAGGTGTCCCTGCCATGTTGTGCGTCCTTTTCTGTCACCCCTTCGGGGTTTGTTATGTTATTGCATTTACCAGGGGCTTCCCCCCTGGCTATATCCTTTCAGCCCTTCGGGCCTGTTGCAAAGCGAAGAGGCTCTTCGCTCTACAGGGAAAAGCCGCCGAAGGCCTAATTTAATGTACAGGAAATTCAAACCGACTTTGTAGTGGCAAGGCGCGCCTTGCCACTACGCTGTTGAATGTCGCCGTAGGCCTAATTTAAAGCAGAAGGCTGGACAATCCCTTCCCCGTTTGCCATTACAATGTCAGGCGAAGACGCCTAACCAACCAGAACAGTTACCAACAATCAAAAATCGTGACTACTCAGGTGTTTAGACTGAAGGCGGAAGGTTAAAAGCTTTCGCCTGCCAGAAATTTTGTGTAATCACATACGATTTAGCCTTTAGCCTTCGGACGATCAACCTGAGTAGTTACCAAAAATCTGTGCAATCTGTGAAATCTGTGGTTTCAAAGTTACCACACCGCCCCTTCAGCACGCCCCATCTCGCTCATTATAATATTTTTGTAATACTGAAGCCGCCTGTCAGGGTTTTCCAAATTACCTTTAAACCGCTTAGTAAGGTCTTTGTAAATAAGCTTTACCGGTATTTCTTTCACCCGTAAACCGGCCTTCCATGCCTGTATCCAAAATTGCAGGGGCATGCCGTAGCCGGCTTCCGTTAGGTGGATTTTCCGCAATTTTTCTACTTTATATGCCTTGAAGCCACAAAACGAATCCGTCAGTTGAAATCCGGTTATACGATTGAGGATGCCGGTGACCTCTTTGTTGATGAGATATCGCTCCAGAGGCGCTTCGTCGTCCATCTCTGTAGGCAAGAGATAGCGGGAACCGGATACGATATCACACTCACAAAAAGGAATTTCCTTCAAAAAAAGGGAAATCTCTTCCGGCTCGTGTTGCCCGTCGCCGTCAATCGTTAAAAGGTAGTTATATGCCTTGTCCACCGCAAAGGTAAACGCATCAATGATCGTCTTGCCGTATCCGAGATTTTCCGGATGGATAATAGTTTGTACGTTGGTATCGTGAGGCAGCCACTTATCAATGCCATCGGTCGATCCATCGTCAATAACCAGGATATCTAATAATGGAAATTTCTTCACACCTTGAATGATGGTGTGCACGTCACTTTCGTTAAATACCGGTAAGGCAACGAGTATCTTGTTTTTGTCCGTAATGATTGGCAACACATCACCTCTCATCAGGGTGTGACGTTTGCGTGCATTTTTAATGCCTCAACGGTATTTCTGAGCAGCATGACTACCGTTACCGGCCCCACTCCGCCCGGAACCGGCGTAATGTAAGAGGCGACCTCCCTGGCTGTGGCAAATTCAACGTCCCCCACCGTCTTCATCTTTTGTTTCCCGTTTTTATTCATTACGGGGTTTCCCTGCGCATCAAATTCCTTGACGCGGTTGATGCCAACGTCTATCACAATAGCGCCGGGCTTGATCATATCACCCTTGATCATTTCCGCCTTTCCAACGGCGGCAATCAATATATCCGCCCTTTTCGTTTGGGCCTGGAGGTCTTTCGTCCCCGAATGGCAAATCGTGGGGGTGGCCGATAAGTCAAGCATTAACAAACTAACGGGTTTTCCAACAATGGCGCTACGGCCGACGATGGTCGTCTCTTTCCCTTTGATTTCAACTCCTACGGACTTTACCAGCTCAACCGCCGCCATCGCCGTACAGGGCGCCAGACGGGTATTTCCATAGACCAGTTCACCCATATTCGTTGGGTTCATCCCTTCAATATCTTTGTGATGGACAATTAATGTTTGTACTTTTTTTGCATCAATGCCATCCGGAAGCGGCATTTGCAGGATAACGCCCGTTACCTGCGGGTCGTTGTTCAGTTTTTTGATGTGGCCGATGAGGTCGCTTTCTTTCGTATCGGCGGGTAATTCGTCAAGGGTATAGGTTATGCCTACCGCCTCGCATTGTTTCTGCTGGTTTTGGACGTACAGCCGTGACGCCGCATTTTCGCCAACCTGTACGGCCTTTAAATGGGGATGGAATCCCTTTTTCTTTAATGCGCTGATTTCCTCAATCAACCGATTTCGAATCTGTCCCGCAACGGATTCACCGTCTATAATAATGGCTGACATAATATCCTCTTAAATTATGGTTAAAGTTATACAAATTTCACGTAGGGCAAGGCTTCAGCCTTGCCGCTGTTTGAATACATACCATGGGTTGCAACCCTAAAGGGATCTCCCCACAACAGGCCCGAAGGGCTGATAGGATATAGCCAGGGGTGAAGCCCCTGGTGAAGAAACAAAAGGGAACCAGCCCCGAAGGGGTGACAGAAAAGGACGCACAACAGGGATGGAATGCCCATTTTCCCACAAATTTATTATTGTTTTGATTACGAAAACAAAAACTTCCTGTCTCCCCTTCGGGGCTTGTATTGATTTATTATCTTTACAGGGGGCTTCACCCCCCGCTATATCCTGTCGGCCTTTCAGGCCTAACTTTGAAATTCCTGTACATTTTTGAATAGCGTAGCGGCAAGGCGCGCCTTGCCGCTACACTTACGTTTGAACTTCCTATACATAAATTTCAAGAATTTGTAATTATAGAAGAACAATCAATTACATAGCAAGGAAAAATCAGCGAAAAGCAAGACTTTTCCTCATGGGTAAATCTGTTGACATCAACCACCGTAACTGATAAAATCGCCTGCTCGTTTTATCGGGTATCGTTGCGAAGTGGTTTTTCTTTAAATGTCGTTAGATTGTTTGAAATCCCAACCGTAGCTTTCTGAGATATATCAACGTGTAATACCGTTGGGATAAAAAAGTTTAATATTCATAAATAATTTATGCGGGGTGGTGAAGTTGAGGGTAAAGGTTGCTAAAACAGCGGGGTTTTGCATGGGTGTCCGGCGCGCAATGGACATCCTCCTGGATGCTGCAAATGAAAAAAATGATGACGGCAGGGTTTATACGGATGGTCCCCTTATCCATAACCCACAAGTGCTTGAATACCTGGAAAAAAGGGGAATTCAGGTAGTTAAGGGGCAAACGGAGCTTTCTAAGAGTACGGTGGTTATACGGGCGCACGGCATTACCCCTGCCCGCAGGAAGGAAATAGAAGAGACGGGGGCAAAGGTTTGTGACGCCACGTGCCCGCATGTTATGAGGGTGCAGTCTATCATCAAAAAATATGCCGCTCAGGGGTTTTCAACGGTCATCGTCGGTGATAAGGGTCACGCGGAAGTTGTTGGTCTGCTGGGGTATGCAGAAGGCAAAGGCCACGTGGTGCAGGAGTTGGATGAAATAGAGCAACTTCCGCCTATGGACAAGGTTTGCATTGTGGCGCAAACCACCCAAGACAGACACATGTTTAAGGAGGCAATAGAACGGCTTAAAAAGCGTTATGCCCAATGTGAATCATTTGAGACTATTTGCAGCTCCACGTACAAACGCCAGGATGAAATTGTCAGTCTCAGTAAGTCGGTGGATGCCATGATTGTTGTGGGCGGGAGAGGAAGCGCCAACACCACCCGGCTGGTAAAGATATGTGAAGCGCAGGGGACGCCAACCTTCCACGTGGAAACGGATACCGAGTTGGACCTTACCAGGCTTAAAGATTTCGACACGGTCGGCGTAACCGCCGGCGCCTCTACCCCGAACTGGATGATTAAAAGGGTTGTAGAGAAGGTGCACGCGTACAAAGTCAGCCGATATGGAAAAATCTTGTTTGGTATAAAGGGCGTTGCAAGTTTTTTTATCAGGAGTTGTATTTATGCCGGGCTGGGCGCGGCCAGTTTAAGTTACGCAAGCGCCACGTTGATCGGGATTCAGCCCCGAATCAGCTTTTGTTTAATCGCAGCGCTATTCATTTTCTCCATGCAGGTCTTAAACCACTTCGCCAATAAAGAAGCTGTGGCAATCAACGAACCCTTAAAGGCGAAATTTTATGAAAGGAAGCAAACCCTCTTTGTCGGCCTGGGCATTGCTGGCGCGGTGACGTCATTCGTTATAGGATACCTCCTGTGCAGATCTATCTTTCTCTGCATATTCCTCGCCAGCCTGTTCGGTATTTTCTATCGACTCGAAATAATACCGAAGAGTGTGTCGCGTATTATACGGTATAGAAGCCTTGAACAAATACCCGGTTCAAAAGAGATTTTTTACGGTATTGCATGGTCCGTCAGCACGGCGCTGATTCCCTTTCTTGGAACGGCAAAGATTTTAACGCCTGCGCTTGTTGTTGCATTTGGTGTGACCTTCAGCCTGGCGTTTGTCAGGGCGGTGGTGCTTGACATACGGGACATTCAGGGAGACCGTATCTTAGGGAAAGAAACGATACCGATAGCCCTCGGCAAGGAGCGAACCAAGATAATTCTTACCATTATTACGGCGTTAACCGCGGTTCTGTTGGCCATAAGCCCATTATTGGGGTGGACAACCTCTTTGGGATACTACCTGCTCCCCTGCGTTGCTTATGCGTTCGGATACCAATACCTGTTTCAGAAGCGCATTGTGTCTGAAGCCTTGATGCTGGAGACTATTGCCGACTTCAACTTTATACTTGCCGGAATTATTGTTTTTATTTGGAAATCCAGTCATTTTTGAGGGACTAACGCTTTTATGAAAGAAGACAAAAAGCAGGGAATGTTTACTCAACTAAAGAAAGACGTCAGGAAGCGAATACTAACGGGCTTATTGCTAATCCTGCCTGTTTACGTTACCTTTGTTGTCATAAAATTTCTCTTTGGTTTTATCGGGGGCATACTTTCACCGGTTGTCAAGAAAACGCTGTATTTTTTAGGCGTTAGCATGCCGAACACGTCTCTTGCTGAATTTATCGTCACCTTTTTCGGTCTCATCCTCACGTTCATCGCATTATATTTCTTAGGTATTTTTGCGGCCAACTTCGTCGGCAAGTCCATCATCAGATATTTTGAAAACCTTTTAACCATAACGCCGGTCGTAAAAAGCATCTATTCCTCCGTCAAGCAGGTCTTGCATGCAGTTACCTTACCGGGCAAGCAGGCATTTAAACGCGTAGTCCTTGTTGATTTCCCCAAAGAAGGCACCAAATCTATCGGTTTTGTCACCGGCGCTTCGGAATGCGGAGACGGGAAAAAAATCAGTGTATTTATTCCCACGATACCCAACCCAACCACGGGGTTTTTAATATTTGTAGATGAAAGCGCCGTTACCAATACCAATCTTACGGTGGAAGATGCATTTAAGGCGCTTTTCTCCGCCGGTGTGTTGATACCGGAAAGTATATCTGCAGCGCTCAAAACAAACATTACCCCAAGTTCCAACACGGAAATTTCATAGCACGGTGAACCAGCACACAACCAAATCCCCGTAAAAAAGGGGGTTGTAAAAAATGTACAAAAAAAAGAAGTTTTTACAGGGTAATACGATAATACAACTCAAGGACGGGAGTGCATGTCGGCTGGTGTCGGCGACGGACTTCAAATCCGGTCTGTCCCGCTTCTAGCGGGATAGGTGGGTTCGATTCCCACACGCTCCCGCCATTTACCATTTGCGCTGCAATGACTTACGACTTTCAGTCCCCTCAAAAAACCGTCCCCAATGTGTCCCCGGAAGCAATTTAAGAACCACGCTGTGGGGGATGCCGGAGCATTCGACTGGTTGCAATGGGAGGGGACGCCAACACAAATCATTGGCAAACGCAATAGGAGGCGTCCTGACAGGCTTTGACGTGGCACAAATGGGGGGGCTACGAGTAGTGCAGGGTGGATGGCTGGCTTCTCCCCATCATATCGGAGCCGATTTGAACGGGCCCGCCGTAGGCAGCGCCGAAAATTTCCTACTGTCATCCTGCAATTATGGATGTGGTGTTATGGCAATGATGGTGATCTGCTTTTTGTCTGGGCCATAGCACCAAAATATTCTATATGCTGCCGGTGTGGATTGTTCAGCATAAGCCTCAAAAACCTTTTCTCCTTTCGGTCCTTTCAATGTGGTAAACTCATGGGTTTGTAAGCCCGGATGTCTGGTATTTTGAGACAGGAATTGAATGGCCTTTTTTACTGCCTTGTATCTCTTGAAAAGTCCCTTATCGGTTTTGAGTCTGTCGAGTTGTTCTTGCGCTTGGTCAGTTAAAAATATTTCAAACAAGGGATGCTTCCTATAGATCATCAAGATGGAGTTTTGAGATTTTTCCTTCCGATGCCTCTTTTAAACCTCTTTGTACACCCTCAAAGGCTTCGCTGTTTTGATAAAGCCACGCCTCTGATGCTGGAATATTCTTTAACACTTTTCCCAGTCTGTTAAGCTCGTCAATGTCAATTATTGCAGCCACCTTGTGACCCTCATTATCAATGATGTATTGCCTGACTTTGATAAGGTCGGTTTCTTGCTTTACAGCGGTAGTCATGATAGATGCTCCTAACAAAAACTCTTAAAAAGTAACGTTTTACCCATGCACCGGCATTGAGATAATAGGGTGTCACCTCTGTCCTCTACTATATAAGAGCGTTGATGCAGGAATGCCTTTACCGTGAATTGGTTTAACGCTTCGAAAGCCTTTCGCCTTTTTGGCGATCATTTTGACAATCTCTTCAGTACCGTTTTCCCGATCCTCTATTGTCTTTATATCAGCCACATCCTCAATCAACTCCTCTAACCGTTTCAGATCATCCACAAGTAAAGCTAGCACATATCTGGAAATTTGTCAATGAATGGAGGCAAAAGGACAATGAAACTAAAGATTTACCGCAGCGGGTACGGAGGACGCAGAGAAAAGCAAGGCGCGCCTTGCCACTACGCTGTTAAAAGTCGCCGAAGGCCTAATTCAATTTGCCGATAAAAATAGGCGCTGTCCCTATTTGTCTCCATCATCCCAACCGATTTTATCGAGAAAGTCGTCGTATTTTCCCAAAAACACCTGCGCATTTTCTTGGTTGAAAACGATCAACTTTGTGGCGATATCGCGCAGGATCATTTCGCTGTGCGTGATAATAATAACCGCCCCTTCGTACTCGTCGAGTTGCTCGGTGAGTTCTTCTATCGACTCAATGTCAAGGTGGTTTGTCGGTTCGTCAAGGAGCAGGAGGTTCGTCGGGTTGGCCAATATCTTACCCAGCAATACGCGGCTCCGTTCTCCGCCGGAAAGCACCTTGATGCTCTTTTCCGCCGTGTCGCCGGGAAACATCATCGCGCCGGCGAGACTGCGGAGGCGCTGGTTGTTGAGCGACGGGTTTGCACTGCTCAACTCCTCCAGTATGTTCATTTTAACGTTGAGCCGCTGGATGTTCGTTTGTCCGAAGTGGCCTATTTTTATGGCAGGGTGGGTGCTTATTCCACCGGTAAGCGGTTTCAACTCGCCGGCAAGAAGGTTCAGCAGCGTTGATTTCCCCTTACCGTTTTTCCCGATGATGGCGATGCGGTCCTGCGCCCCGACCGAGAACGTCAGGTCTTTAAACAGCGCGTTGGCCGGATTGCCGTCGTAGGCGAACGATAGGTTGCGCGCCTCCATCACGACCTTGCCGGGACACTTGTCATGATTGAAACGGAACGCCAGCATGGCGTCATGATCAAGTTTTTCGATACGTTCCATTTTGTCCAGCAGCTTCAGGCGCGACTGGGCGCGTCCGGCCGTGCTGGCGCGCGCCAGGTTGCGGGCCACAAATTCTTCGATCTCCTTTATTCGTTTCTCCTGGGAAATACGGGTCTTTTCGTGGATTTCATCCTCGTGATCGATTGTCTCGAAAAAGGTTACGGTGTCCCCCTTCAACTTGCGGAGCTGCCGGCGGATGATCCCCATGGTGTGGGTGGTCACCTCGTCCATAAAGCCCCGGTCATGGGTAATGATGATGACCTCTCCCTGGAAAGAGCGGAGCCAGCCCTTGAGCCAGCGAAGACTGACGATGTCGAGGTAATTGGTCGGTTCGTCCAGCAAAAGCATGTGGGGGTTTTGCACCAGGAGCTTTGCCAGGTTCATCCGTATCTGGTAGCCGCCGGAAAAACTCTCCGGCGATTTTTCCATGTCCGACTCGGTGAAACCCAGGCCGAACAGTATTTTTTCCGCCTTCCAGTGGTCGTATATTTCGTCTTCCGAAAGGGCGGTAGCCACCTCATCCAGCACCGTTTTCCTGGTGAATTTGAGGTGCTGCTCCAGCGCTCCGATTTTGTACCCTTTGGGTATGCTGATGATGCCGCTGTCTGGTTGCTCTTCCTTTAGGATGAGGCGAAAG
Organism: Candidatus Brocadiaceae bacterium; assembly: GCA_015661205.1. Lineage (GTDB taxonomy): Bacteria > Planctomycetota > Brocadiia > Brocadiales > Brocadiaceae > JACVXV01. The sequence goes on along the minus strand of JACVXV010000001.1, from coordinate 6,800 downwards.
AGTGTTGATTTGCCGCTGCCGTTACGCCCAACAAAGCCTACTTTTTCACGCGGGCTGATGCTCAGGGAAATGTCGCTGTACAACTCCTGCTTGCCGTAGGATTTGGTTAGGTTGCTTATTTGTATCATGTTGTTATCCACCTAAAATTAAATACCGTTAAAATTGAATTCATTATTGTACCAGTTGGCAGGCGGAGATGGAAGATAATTAAGGGGGCGAAGTATATAATTTAGTTGTATAGGATTTTGCGAAAGTCGGGTTAATTTAAAATTCCTATACAATTAAACAAACAGGCAAGCTATAATGTCAAATATGATAAAACCTCAAATATTACTGGTTGACGATGATCTAGCTGTCCTTGACGGCTTGAAGAAGATTTTGACCCAGGATGGCTATACCGTTTCGACGGCTTCTTCCGGTTACGAGGCGCTGAATCTCCTGTCGAAAAGGGGGTTCGATATTATCCTGACGGATATGAAGCTGCCCGGTATGGGCGGGTTATCCCTCATCCAGGAAATAAGGAAAAAGAATGAACCGGTGGCAATCGTGGTTATCACGGCATATAGCTCCGTTAAGACGGCCGTGGACGCCATAAAGTGCGGGGCAGATGACTATTTGACGAAGCCGCTCAATATAGAGGAACTGCAGGTTGTACTGGAGAAGCTGTGGGAAAGGCAGCAGTTGGTCGTTCAGAACCTGATATTAAAGGAAAAGCTGAAGGACAAGTACAAATTTTCCGAACTCATAGGCTGTTCCCCCAAGACGGACGGCATATTTAAGATGATCGGGGACGTCTCCTCCAGCATGGCTTCTGTTCTTATTACCGGAGAAACCGGCACGGGGAAGGAATTGGTCGCAAATGCGATACACTACCGTAGCGACAGGGCGTGCATGCCGTTTGTCGCCCTGCATTGCGCCGCCTTGTCGGAAGGGGTGCTGGAAAGCGAGCTTTTCGGCCACGAGAAGGGGGCTTTTACCGACGCGATCCAGACAAGAAAAGGCAGATTTGAAATGGCCGACCACGGCACGCTTTTTCTGGACGAGGTGGGCGATATGAGTTTAAAGGTACAGGTAAAGCTGCTGCGTGTGCTGGAAAAAGGCGAGTTTGAGCGGGTGGGCGGCGAGAAGACCCTGAAGGTGGACGTGCGGCTAATCGCCGCAACGAATCGAACCCTGGAAAAAGAAATCGCCGAGGGCCGGTTCCGGGAAGACTTGTTTTATCGATTAAACGTTGTCAGGATTCACTTACCACCGTTGCGGGAAAGGCAGGAGGATATCCCGCTGTTGTCCAACTTTTTTGTGGTTAAGTACACAAAAAAATACAAAAAAGAAATCGAATGGCTTGTCCCGGAGGTAGTAAATGCCCTTTGCGCATATCCGTGGCCGGGAAACGTTAGAGAGCTGGAGCATGTTATTGAAAGGGCCGTCGTATTATGTAAGAATAGCACAATCTCCATAGAGCACCTCCCGGAGGCAATCATTTCCAAAAAGGAAGACGTTGCCGTAGTTAAAATCCCCATAGGTCTTTCGCTGAAAGAAGCAGAGAAAGAGATTATACAAAAAACGCTCCAAATGACCCGGGGCAGTAAAAAAGACGCCGCCAAAATATTGGGTATATCTACCAGGAAGATCGAGTATAAGGTCAAAGAATGGGAATAGTATCCTATGCCGGGGGGTTGTGGGTGAATTGGGTTGACGGCGGTTTTTTCATGGAGAGCGAAGAGACTCTTCGCTCTACAATAGGAACAGGCACGAAGGGCTGAAAGTCTATAGCCAGGGGTGAAGCCCCTGGTAAATGGAATACTGTGACAAGCCCTGAAGGGGCGACAGAAAAGGATGTTTAACCAATATTTCGTTCCTGAGGCTTTATTAAAAATCCTTTTCCCTTAGAGGGTGTTGACGTGTCCCCTTCTGAACCCTTCTAATTTATTTTGATAACGAACGAAAAATTTTCAACCAAAAAGCAGATTCCCGCACACACTCCGCATAATTTTCGCAAAAGCCTCTTTTTCATCGGTTTCTCTCCACAGATCATTCCCGGCTATTTTAATTTATAATTAACTCAAGTATAGCATTACTAATGCTTTACGTATTATACAAAGCCATGCTTTAAGATGGTGGCATGGAAATTGATACTAAGTAAGGAATTTGAAAAAAAACAGAGGTACGGGGCGCGAGACTGGTATTCCTGCATCCCAATTCGAATTTCCTCTTCGTACCTAACGGTTATTCTTAAAAACCAGGCTTATTTGTAAAGATAGGGAGCAAAAGAATTATGGAGAAGGAATTGAAAAGGACAACGCCTTTTAGAATATTATGTCCTTTTATTCAGAATCCTCCGAGTGTGGATTGTTATTGCATAAAATTAGAAAACCTCAGCATGGAGGCAGCCATCAACCAGTGTGTGAAAAATTATGAAGAGTGCGAGGTATACAAATCTCTTTATGGTAATGGGAAAACAAATACGGTAAAATAGTCAGCGTCTGGGCTACGGGTATACCGTAGCGCGGGGGTTTATCCCCCGCCATTGGCCGACCACGAGTGCTGGCGTTACAAAAAAGCCATTGCCGTAGACAACCTGATTCAAATAAAAATTTACACGCATAAACAAATCCGGTTGTCTAAAAAAAGCCCGGCGGGTTCATGCTTACAATCTGAACCCTGATTTTGATAGTATAACGTGCGTTATTGTAAATAGTTATCTCAAATAAACAAAAGGTGCGGTTCAACTTTGTAGGTGCAGTAAGGCATTTTAGGGAGAAAAAGATATGAAATTGACATTAGGGAAAAGAATTGGCTTTGGTTTTATTATATTAGCGTTGATATCGGCCATCAGCGGAGGGCTGATACTCTATTGGCTGTCAGGGTTGACGTCTACAAGCCAGACGGTGATGAACGTAAGAACGCCGTCCATGTTAGGGGCAGAAAGGCTGATGCGATATTATGGATTGGCCATTAGCGGGGTGCGGGGCTTTCTTGCCTCAGGCGATGAGAAGTACCTGCAGGATTTTGAAAAGGCAAAGGCCGGGATGCAGGAAAGCTTTAAAGCACTTGAAGAGGTGTCGAAAAAGTGGGTTTTACAGGAAAACAAGGATATACTGAAGGAGATTGGAAACTGTCTCAATAAATTTTATCCGGCGGCCTATCAGGCATTTGAAAAGAGGCGCAGCCCCGATAACGACGTGGCAACACATTATTTTAATACTAACATGGCGCCACTTTTTAAGTCCATAAACGAAAAAATTGATAAGGAAATGTTGGAGTTGAGTAAGACGCCGGCAACGGATGCCGTAAGGGATGCCCTCTATTACAGCGCGCAGTATCGGGCAGGGACGGCCCGTATGGGGATGGCAATCCGGGCATTTATGGAAAACGCCGATGCAAAACACTTAAAGGACTATGAGGCTGCACAGACCATGCGTACCGGGGGATTAGCACAGTTGCTGGCGGTATCGAAAGACCTGTCCGAAAGTATTCAGGAGAACATTAGCGGGATCGCCAAAGATGAAGTAGTCTTTATTACCCATCCTGAGAAGATATTTGCAATCAGGCGCAGCAATGATTATCGAATGGATTTAAAGTTTCTGAGGGAAGAGCTGGCCCCGCTGGTCGCTATCGTTCAGAAGGACGTAGACCAGATTGGCGCAAACGTGTCTAAGTTGCTGGATGAAGAAACCGACAAGACAATGCGGCTGCAAAGTTCTATGTGGTTAGTGGCCATGATTGGCGTCGGCATCGGTATAGCGGCAGGCGCGTTTATGACGGTATTTTTGCCCATGAAAATAACAAGACTCTTCCGGGGAATGATTAATGAACTCTCCACCGGCGCCTCGGAGGTATCCTCTGCGGCGGAGCAGATATCCTCGTCCAGCCAGTGCCTTTCACAAGCAACGTCTGAACAGGCCGCATCTATTGAGGAGACCTCATCGACCATGGAAGAAATATCATCCATGACCAATCAGAATGCGGACAATGCCTCCTCGGCCTCGAAGTTGGCAAAGGGCTGCAACGATACGGTTGAAGAGGGGAACTCCAGCGTTATCGCGATGGATAGCGCCATGAAAGACATCACGGAAAGCAGCGGAAAGATCGCCGAGATTATTAAGATTATCGAAGGTATCGCCTTCCAAACCAACTTGCTTGCCTTGAACGCCGCGGTTGAGGCCGCAAGAGCAGGTGAACACGGGCGTGGCTTTGCCGTGGTCGCGGAAGAGGTACGGAACCTTGCACAGAGAAGTTCCGCGGCGGCAAAAGACATAACGTCGTTAATTACCGATAGTGTGAAAAAATCGGAAAACGGCATGGAGCTGGTAAAAAGCACCAAGAAGGTGTTTTCTGACGTTGTTGTGCAGGTGAAAAAGGTCGCTGATCTGGTAAATGAAATAGCTACCGCCTCGGAAGAACAGAGAAATGGAATAGAGCAAATCACCAAGGGAGTGCAGCAGATGGACCAGGCCGTACAGCAGAACGCCGCCACGTCAGAGCAAACCGCGTCTGCCAGTGAGGAATTGGCCGGCCAGGCCCAGCAGCTCAACGATCTCGTTGAGCGGATTGCCGATGAAGTGGGCAGGGCGGAAGCGCGTGTCCAGGAGTCGGGTATGTCGCGTAAACTCTTGAAACCGTCAGGAGGGAGAGAAGCCTCCTTCCCCGCCAAGAGGGTAATGCCCTCAAGTAAAAAGACGGCAAGCGTTGGCACACGGGGTGGGAGAGGCAGCGATACCGGTAAATTAGCGCTTGAAGCGCCTGGTGAAGTAATACAAAAAGAAACGGCGCACCGAAGCGACGTGGCACGCCACAGCGACGCGGCAAGCGAGGCAGAACGTTTGATCCCCATGTCTGATGATTTTAAAAGCTTTTAGCGGCCGCAAGGCTCGCCTTGTCAAGACACGGCGAGGTAATTTGTACGGGAAATTCAAACTGGTAGCGCAACCGTCTCGGTTGCGCGGATGAAAGTCGCCGAATGCATAATTTAATGTTTTCAAGTGTTTTTGGAATAAGGAGATAGTGAAGATGAGCATGGGTGCAAAGATTATTTCATTGTTCGCCCTGGGTGGTTTGATACCCCTGGCTACCATTGGTGTAATAAGCTATTACAGCTCGAGCAAGGCACTTGAGCAACAGGCGCTAAACCAGCTTGTGAGCATCAGAGACGCAAAAAAAGGTAATATAGAAAATTGGTTCCATGAAAGAAAAAGCAACATGAATACCCTAGCCGTAAGTCCGCTGGTTATTAATGCGACAAAAGAATTTAAAAAGACGTTTCACGAATTGGGCGCCGAAAAGGTCAGGGACTTGTACATTACAAAAAATCCGTTTCCCGCGGGCAAAAAGCTGGAATATCTTGACGCCCAGGATGGCAGCGAATACAGCAAGTTCCATGCAAAGGTGCATCCCTTCCTTAAGCAGTACCTTGAAGAGTATGGCTATTATGACATCTTCCTCGTAGATGCAGACACTGGCGACGTGGTTTACACGGTCTTTAAGGAACTCGATTTTGGGTCTAATTTAGTATCCGGGGTGTACAATACGACTAACATTGCGCGGTTATTCAAAGAAGCCGGTAATGCCGGATCCAGCAACGATATTAAATTGGTTGATTTTGAATCGTATGCACCTTCAAACGGCGACCCCGCTTCATTTATCGGATGCCCGTTATTCGACGGGAAAGAAAAGGTTGGGGTGCTTATTTTCCAGATGCCGGTTAGTAAAATAGACGCCGTGATGCAGGCTCGTTCCGGGTTGGGCGAAACAGGAGAGACGTACCTGGTAGGCACCGACAAACTGCTGCGGTCTAACTCCCGCTTCTCTGAAAAACCGACGATTTTCATACAAAAGGTTGATACGCTGGCCGTAAAAGAAGCGGGTGACGGGAAGACAGACAGCAAGATCATCAAGGATTATCGCGGTGTGTCTGTTTTAAGCGCCTACGCGCCGTTTAAGGTGATGGGATTGAATTGGAGCATTTTAGCAGAGATTGACGAGGCTGAGGCATTTGCAGCAATCACTGCGTTACGGAAGTGGATGATAATCATTGGCCTTTCATCGGCAGGTTTTGTGGCGGGATTGGGCGTCCTTGTCATCAGGATTACCAACACGATATCAAACCTGTTCCGAAATTTGCTTACCGAGCTTACGGGTGGCGCCACGCACGTGGCTTCCGCGTCGGAGCAGATTTCTGCGTCCAGCCAGAGCCTTTCACAGGGAGCAACCGAGCAGGCGGCATCCATAGAAGAGACATCTGCTACTATGGAGCAAATATCGTCTGTAGTTAAGCAAAATTCAGACAATGCCGTAGAGGCCTCAAAATTGTCTAAGGAATGCAACAATACGGCTGCGAGCGGTAACGGCACGGTTATTGAGATGGATGACGCAATGAAGAAGATTTTTGAAAGCAGCGGAAAGATCGCTGACATTATCAAGCTGATCGAAGGCATCGCCTTCCAAACGAACCTGCTTGCTCTAAACGCCGCAGTTGAGGCCGCACGGGCGGGAGAGCATGGACGGGGATTTGCCGTGGTTGCCGAAGAGGTGAGAAACCTTGCACAGAGAAGTTCCGCGGCGGCGAAGGACATTACCACCTTAATTACCGATAGCGTCAAAAAAGCGGAGAATGGCACGGAACTGGTGAAGCAGACGAAGGCCGTGTTCAGCAGCGTAGTTACGCAGGTGAAAAAAGTTACCGACCTGGTAAACGAAATCGCCACGGCCTCGGCGGAGCAAAGCAACGGTATAGACCAGATCAGCAAGGCCATGAGTGTCGTCAGCGCGCAGGAGGAGGTCAGCGCCGTGGCCTTCGCGAC
>JACVXV010000196.1 GCA_015661205.1 Candidatus Brocadiaceae bacterium | reverse complement strand
CTCAATCAGTCCATAAATCTGTTTGGATATCGTCTGAGGATCGGCGCTGAAATTGGTCTTTGTTGAAAAGCGGCGATGTATCCTGCCTTCCCTGTCAACCAACCCGGCCTTTATGTTAGTGCCACCCAAATCAACGCCAATGATGTAATCAGTCATACCAGTTGCTCCAAATTTATAAGCTATTAATCTTAACAAAAGCCCTATATCAAGTCAACTTATATACTTGCAGGATTGGTAGTTTGGTAATTTGCGGAGTCAAGTCTTTTCTCAGGCGGGTTCAGGTTTGTAACCTGAACCCATAGTTTTATTCAGTTAATAACGTCTTGTACAAATAACAGCGTAATCAGCCATATAAGGCACGTATTGTTTTTTTAAGATTGTTTTACGTAGTGGTTGGATAGTGCGGGTGTAGGCAGTGATTCTCTCCCCATTTTCTTGGGTATGCAATAGAGCTGATAAGACAAAAGTACTTGCAACTCCCTTCGCCTTTTGCTTTACTACAACGTAGTCAACAATTCTGTATGGTGTCCCCGGAATTACAAGTATTGGAGTTGCCCCATGATATCTGAAGAGATAATTAATAAAGCAATTGCGCGGTTGGTAGAAGCGGCAAAACCACAAAAAATATATTTGTTTGGCTCCTATGCTCGTGGAGATGCTCGAAATCACTCTGATTTAGACTTTTTAGTTGTCGAGCAGGTACTAAAGAGCCGACGAAAGGAAATGGTTCGGCTCCATGATGCAATTCGTTCAATGCGTATTCCTGTAGATATTTTAGTCACAAGTGAATCTACCTTTAACGAATGGTCTAATGTGCCTGGAACGGTAATGCATCGGGCAAAAACTGAAGGACGATTATGCTATGAAGAACCGTAAACTTGCAGAAAAGTTTCTGCACAAGGCTGGTCAAGATATGACTGTTCTTGAGAAATGGCGAAAAGACCCGGATATTGCTGAGGAGATTTTAGGTTTTCATGCTCAGCAAACGGCGGAAAAGATGCTTAAAGCAGTCTTGGCCTATCAAGGGATCGTAATTCCATTTACTCACTCAGGCAAGTTCAAATTTGTAACCTGAACGCACAGGCATGAGAGAATTATTTCACAAAATCAAGCAATTGCGAGTAAGCTGCTATCCATGGAACATACATTATATGACGTTATTATCTCCGGCACCGGCCCTTCCGGGGCGGCGGCGGCCAGGGGGTTGTCAAATGCAGGGCTCAAAGTCCTGGTGATCGAAAAGAACCGGCTTCCCCGATACAAGATGTGCTCCGGCATTATTTTTAAAAAATCCCAGGATTTAACGGAAAAACATTTCGGCCAAATACCCGATACTGCTTACGTAAAGCCGCGTCTGCTCTCCGGGGTAAGGCTTTGGTCCGACCCTGAACGATTTGCAGACTGGCCTTTTAACAAAAACGGCGACGGCGCCCCCAATATCTGGCGTTCCGAATACGATAACTGGCTGATTACCCATTCAGGGGCGGAAATAATCGATGGCTGCACCGTGAAAGGATTTAACGACTTCGGCAATCACGTGACCGTTGAGTGTTATCACACTGCGTATAAGAAAACCATGTCATTCACCTGCAAATACCTGCTCGGCGCGGAAGGCAGCAAATCGGTGGTCAGAGAAAAGCTTGCGCCGGAATTCGAGAAAGGCGTCAAATGGTTTGTCGCATACCAGAACTATTACGAAGGCGCTTCGGATTTAGACCCAAATTTCTATCACGGCTTTCTTGAACTTCAGTATGGCGAGGTCTATGCATGGTTCAACATTAAGGACAACCTGCACATTTTCGGCACGGCGGTAAAATTGGGCGGCAAGCTACACCCCTACCTTGCCACCTATCAAAAAATGCTGGAAACAAGATTTGGGTTAAAAACGGGTCGTTTAATAAGAAAAGCCGGGTGTATGGGCAACGATATGTGCTCAAAGGGCAGGTTCTATCTGGGAAAGGGGAATATCCTGCTGGTAGGAGAATCGGCTGGATTTCTCAATGCCTTTGGGGAAGGGATATCCTGCGCATTGTCGTCAGGTTTGTTTGCAGCGGAGGCAATCAGTAAGGGGATCAAATCGGGCGCGGATGCCCTTGCCCTCTATACCGAGCTAACAAGGGTGGAAAGAAGACAAACCCAAATATCGTGGAAACTGGGGTCTAAAATAGCCGGCAGGGATCTCATGCCGCTTTAGAGCATATACCCGGTACCGTATCACATCAATGTTTTATAACCAGAACGAGAGTGAAAGTTTTATATGGCAATTATTCCTAGACTTATGTTGTAATATTGGACAGATTAAGGAAAATACTTACACCATACTTGGAGGAATATCTATGATTTCCATGCCCAAAGAACTTCAACAGGCTGTTCGTGCATCCCAAGGGAAGCCGGTACGTCTTGCCGACCCGGAAACCAACGCTGAATATGTCGTTTTGTCGGCAGAAGTATTTAAACAGATACAGGGATTGTTTTACGCTGACAACCCGGTGACAAAAGATGAGCAACGGAACTTGCTAATCAAGGCAGGCCTACGTGCCGGGTGGGACGACCCGGAGATGGACATTTACAACGATCTCGCCCCCCGGAGTAAGTCATGATTGGCCGACGAGGAAACATTGTGCTTGTGGATTTTCCTTACAGTGACCAAACTGGACGCAAGGTACGCCCCGCTCTCGTTGTGCAATCGGACGAATGGAATCAGCGACTTGACGATACAATCCTCGCGCTTATCACCAGTAGCCGTTATCGGAGAGTCGGCGCCTCCACACAATGTTTTATCGATATTTCAACATCTGAAGGTCAACAAACGGGACTCCGGCTCGATTCTATCATCCAATGTGAAAACTTAATCACTTACGACCAATCACTGATTCTTCGTGTAATGGGCAGTCTGTCTGCAAAAACTATGCAGCAGATTGACGGCTGTCTTAAAGCCGTGTTGGGTATTCCGTAAAACAATACGATCAGATACCAACCAACCGTTGCGGTTGGCTGCAGGGAACTGTGGTTTTATAATCATTAACAGGCAAACAACTGGTTTGACCGGTCAAACGTATTTCGGTAAACCTCACCTGCAACTGAATTTTTTTCGTTATAGCGTTCATCTAAAGTAACTTGGAGCTATTACTATGACAAAAAGGGAGAGAATCACCTTTAAAGCGAAAGATATCCTTGCTGACAATCCAGAGGGAATCAGGTTTTCTAAATTAGTCAATCGTTTGTGGGAAGCATTCCCAAGTGAGGCCGAAGGAAACATAACGGGCTCGATATGGAATCTCGATACACGCTTTCCAGATGAGATATACAAACCTTCCAGAGGATTGTTTCGTCTCTTAAAATTCAAGAAAGAAGGAGAATCTCTTCCACCGTTAGAGCAGCTACCAAAAGAAACAGACAAGATATGTGAGGAGTCATTTTACCAAGCATTTGCAGACTGGCTCATACGCGACCTTGAAGAATGTACCGTTGCTATTCCACTTGGCGGGAATAAGTTCAAGGAAAAATGGGGAACACCGGATATTTTTGGAATTTTCAAAGGCCGGGAGAGTGATATCATCAAGTCATCTATGGAAATTGTGGTAGCGGAAGTCAAGATGGATACCAATCAGTTAATCACCGCTTTCGGTCAAGCTTGTGCGTATAAATTATTCGCGCATAAGTCATATTTGGTTATCCCTATAGACTCACAATTGGAAGACATCGACAGATTGGATTCATTGTGTATCATTTTTGGTGTTGGATTAATCCTTTTCGACGCGACCAATCCAGTATCACCAGCTTTTCAGATCCGAGCAAGAGCAACAAAACATGAGCCAGACTCCTTTTATGCAAACAGATATTTGAAACTCATCGCAGATGATTTGCATCTTTAACCATCGCCTCAAACACCGCATCCCCCTTAAATATTGCAAAATCCGGGGTGTTTTTGGCGGTGTTTTTGTAGCCGGGGTTTAGCTTGATGGCTTTTTGCAGAGAGTCCAGGGCGTCGTCCTTGTTTGAGAGTAGGGCATAAGCACAGGCATCGTTAAACCAAGTGGTTCAAAGTCGGGCTTCACCTTGAGCGCCTTATCGTAGGAGTCTATAGCGCCCTTGTGGTTGCCCATTACGTCGAGCAGGAGGCGTTTGTTCATTAAGGCCTCAATGTGGTCCAGTCGGTTTGATTGTGTGAAGCGAAGCTTAACACTTTTTGAATGCCACAAACGGTTATCGTTGGGTTGCTTCATGCTCAACTCAACCTTGCAGAATTGGCAGGAAAGCAATGCAGTATCGCAGATCAAAAACACCTGGGCTACCTTCTTTTTGATGGTTGTGACGTATCGGAGATACAAAATACAAAAAACTGTGTCACGAAACAAACGTGGCACAGTTTTTACAATTGTTTCCAAAACTTGTTTCTATGCTCCCCCCTTTTCACCGCCCAGCAATTCGTATCCTCTTCTGTTTGCAAACCCCAGCTTGAAAATCTTGTCAACCAGGGCGTCCTTCGTAAGCTTCGAGGTCGCGCTTATGCCTAATTTTGCAGATAAGGCAACGAGGGTATCTTTCTTTTGCTTTGAAAGCTCTGCAACAATACTGCCGGTGGGCAATCCTTCCAAAAGCTGCATGAGGCCGTCCACGTCAGGCGACGCTTCCTTTTTTGGCTTTCTGGCCTTCGTTGTTGTTGTAAAGAGGGCTTCGGCGAGGAGCGGACGGTCTTTTACCGAATCAAAAAAGGAGGATATCGTGTGAATGGCTTGAGAAACCTGGTCAACCTCTCTTTCGCCCGGGAAGCGGGCAAGATGTCCCCGCAACGTATCAAGATCATTCATTATTTCCGTTATGGTTTGCAGTGCCGCCTGCGTTTCTTCCGCAGTGGGCAGTTGGGGAAGGGATTCGCGTATTTTTTCCAGCGCGTCTTTTAAGACCAATTTTTTGACTTTTTTTGCCATAATTAATCACCTATCTTCGTTAAAAATTCTTTTGTTGTTTCCTGGTATTGCCCGGCTACCCGTCTGGCATTTTCATCGTCCATTAAAAACACGGGTACCGTCTGCGCGGCGGCCTCCGTATAACCGGCGCCCCAGGAGATGTACCCTTCAAAACAAAGCTCCCGGTACTTCTTGCGAAGCTCCTCAATCTTGTTCTTGTGTGTGCTTACAATACCCTGACCGGCGGTTCTCACCAGGGTGAACAGTATTCCTTTTAACTCAAGGCTGTGCGACTTGATATTCGCCAACCGGCATTTCTGATTCAGCGTGTTATGCAATTCCTTGATTTTTTCCATGAGGATGTTTATCCCGATGGTAGACATGTGGTCGGGTATCGTGGTTATGATGTAGCCATCGCTCGCAGCAAGCGCGTTCTGCGTAATGAGGTAAAGGTTGGGCGGGCAGTCGATGAGGACGTAGTCGTAATTGTCCCTGACCGTATCGACGAACCTTTTGAGGACGCGGCGCTGCTCCAGGTAAAACAGGGCGTCACGGATATCGTGTGAGGTGTTGAGGCCGAGGAATTCTTTCAGTCTTCTGACCGAACGTTTCCAGATAAACAGTTGCTCTTGAAAAAAGCCCGACTCTATCTTTCGCCACGTTTTGGCGGCAAGGTCGATATCAATGCCCAGTAAATCAACGTCTGACGGGGTCAGGTCGAGATTGCGAACCATGTCCGTCGAGACCTTGCCATCAGCGAATGTTTC
>JACVXV010000195.1 GCA_015661205.1 Candidatus Brocadiaceae bacterium | reverse complement strand
GCGTGAAAATAGTCCGCCTGTGACGCGGAGATATCGCCGAGTCCCGGTCCGCCCCGCTGTATGTTAACGATTACGCAGGGAAGCTCGCTGCCTGCAAGGTAGGATATCCCTTCCTGTTTCAGGCTGATGCCCGGACTGGACGAGGACGTCATAGTGCGCGCGCCCGCGGCGGCGCTTCCGTGTACCATGCTAATTGCCGCAATTTCACTCTCTGCCTGGATAAAAGTTCCGCCAAGCAGCGGCATTTTTACCGACATGTAGTTGATAAGCTCGTTTTGCGGCGTTATCGGATACCCGTAGTAATACCTGCAACCGGCCTGTAATGCTGCCTCAGCGGCGGCTTCGTTTCCTGTTAGTAATTGTTTCATAGTTTTGTGATTGTTTTTTCAGTAATAGTCAAAGTGAAGCTCATCCCAGTGTTAGGCAATATGTCCAACAAATGTTACTTTTATTTTATCCCTAACCTTGTTAAAGTCCTTATCCATAGTAATTATTTCTAATCCATATTCTTCAGCAATTTTAAATTGGTAAACATCGTCAAAATCCAAACCAGTATCTTCCTTTGCATCGGCTAAATATTTATATAATTCTTTTGATAAAGTAATAATTTTCACTTTTGGAACTACATCAACTACAAACTTTTTAAACACATTTTCTTTGCCATTTTTAAATAAAATGACTCCGATGGAATGTAATGAAAAATCCGAAAGATACCGATTACCGATAGTTGCGTCTAAAATTTTCTTACAAACGTCTTTTTTTTCTTGAGATAACAAAACCTCTAAAAAGATATTTGTATCAATAAGACACATTATCTCCACTCCATTGCTTTATGTTGTAATTCAACCGATGTATACTTGTCTTTTAAATCTGATAATCCACCTTCCCAATCATATTTTAGTTTTCCCTTTTTCTCTTCTTTATGATATTTGGTAATGAGAAAATCGATGTAGTCTAACACCTCTTTTTTTAATTCTTCTGATAATTCATTTAATTTAGTTTGAATCAACTGGGTCTCCATATATACTATCCTCCACATGTTGTGTAGCAACCCCTGGAAAACGGTCATTTGGCACAGTCTGAAGGCGAAACCCAACATTAACCATTCGTAGCCCTCAAAAAAATGTTGGGTTTTGTTCCTCAACCCAACCTACGCGACTAGATAATTGCGGAAGTTGGCATTTCATGGTTTCATGTCAATAAATCCTTCTTGATTCATATGTGTACCTTTTTCCCACAAAAACCGCACTAGAAGCTTTACGTGCAACTTCTTTGCAAGGACAATAGCATTTTTTAGGGAATTATCCGCATTCATACCTTGCATTGAGACATTTGTTCCATCTATTGGATGATAACCTTCCTGATTGTGATGACCGTCTTTCAGTTTGGTTGATAGAGAACTTTGAAGTTCGTTTAATGTAACACCCTTTCCCAGCGCTAAATGGATACCGGCTTCAAGCAAAGAATTCCATCCCGTGACTCTTTCTTCGCCGAATGCCGCCTCCAAAATCTTCGTAAATTTTACGCTTTCTGGATTATCTGAGTTTAACCTACGCGAACCTGCTGAGGATGGACTTAGCGAAGTAGGCACTATGCTGCTAGAACTAAATCCTCCCATTGGTAATGGCTTCTTATCTGTTGAATTCTTTATATATGCAACTGCCTCCTCTAAAGTAACCTGAAAATCTTTTTGTCTTACGAGATTTTGAAGACATTCGGGTAAAGAAGGATATGGCGGTTCTTGAACCAGTCTTCTTGCATGAGGAAGAGAATCCTCCATTGCTCGTTGTTTCTGAGATAATCGCAAGTAGTTTTCTGCTTCCATTTTTGCGTTTCCATTGTCAATCTCAGATTTGCTCAATAATGTAAATAAAGATTTTGCGACTCCATCCAGATCGTCTTCCAATATGTCAATTATCTTGAAACATTTTTGCGAAAACTCTCCTCCAGTTTGAGAATAGTAGAAACGCCATTCTTTACCATCGGTTATGACAGAAAACAATGCAGTATTGTTTCTGTTGTAATCTCTTAATTGTCGCTCAATTTCAGATAAACGACCCGTAATCCCTCCAACAGCTTTTATCTCTATGAATACGCAAGGAAAATTCTGATTAGTAAAAAGAGCAATGTCTACTTTAGTTTTATCTTCAGCAGGAGATACAATCAACTCGGTATTAACCTCTCTCGGATCCCACAAGTTCCAGCCTAACTCTAACAAAATACGAGAAACTAAGCTTAGCCGAACGTGTTCCTCATTCTTATAAACACCAGTTTGAATTTTCTGCTTAACATCTGCAAGGCTATCTTTCATAATTTTTAGGGTCTTCTAAAGTTTTGGTTGGAATTCAGGGACACCATACTTAATCATTGATCTCATAATTACACTAATGTTATCCCAATATTTGTGATTAGTGCCTCACCTTATCATGCTTCTGCACCCTGTTTTTTTAACATGTTTATCAATTCATCCTCAAAATGTAAAGCAACTGCCTCTTTTATATTTTTGAGTAATTCATCATAAGTGCTGCCCTGGGTAAAGAAGTCTTCTGTTGTTCCCCGCGCACACCAATACTCACCATCAAAGTATGTTTCCATTTTTACCAACATAGAGTAAATCTCCTTTCTCCATTTTCATAAGGACATGGTTCGGAGAAAATAGGGACAGCGGTCAGTTATAAATCTCTATCGCAATATCCGGGCACATGATTGCACATTTTCTGCAGCCGTCGCATTCGCCGCCTTCTTTGAATTTTACCGGGTGGAGTCCCTGCTCGTTGATGATTTCGGCTATTATAATTGATTTATGGTGGCAGACCGGCACGCACAGGAGGCATCCCTTGCAATAGTTTTCTTTTATTTTAATTACGGCCATAATTAGGCTGACCTCCCCAGTTTAATTTCTCGCGCAACACGCCGTAGAATGTCCTCGTGCCGATGTCGATCATGTGTATCTCGGTTTCAGACCGTTCAACCTTAACTTTATCACCCATTTCCAGTCCTACAAAAATCTGACCATCCACCGTGATACCGGTTTCGTTCAACGGGGACAGGACTTCCATCTCGATCCTTGCGTCTCCTGAAACGACTAACGGACGGTTCGTCAGGGTGTGCGGACATACGGGAACGATAATGAATGCATTTAAATCCGGCGTCAAAATGGGACCGCCCGCAGACAGCGCATGCGCCGTTGAACCTAACGGGGTCGATATGATTAACCCATCGGCCCGGTAAGTTGCAACGTCTTCCCCGTTAATGTTTAATTTTATGGAGATTAACCGCGACAGGGACGAACGGGAGATCACCGCTTCATTGAGCGCCGTAGAATCGCTGATGCGTTTGCCGGAGCGGTCAACGGCGCATTGCAGCAGCATTCTCTTCCGTATCCGGTATTCTCCGGTAAAAATCTTTTCCAGCGACGCGCAGACGTCTTTTTCCACAAGCTCGGCAAGAAATCCGAACCGTCCCATGTGGACGCCGATGAGCGGTATCTGGCTTTTTCCGAGATACCTGCACGTGGCGAGGATGGCGCCGTCTCCGCCGAAGACGACGATCATGTCAGCGTCCCCCTTCTCAATCGGCTGTTCTTTCGACAGGTCGATAATTTCAGTAATAACGTGTTTATCCAACCACGGTTTCAGCCCGTTGATTGAATCGGCTATCTTCTTCTTACACAAATTGCCTGAAACGAGGATTTTTTTCATCTGTTTAAACGGATAAACGCCGCTTTCCCGCCTTAGTAAGTGAACTGTTTATGTCAAGTAATTCAAGTGCGGCAACAAATTTATCGGCAATCCCCGCCTCGTCCAGACCCATATTTTTCAACATCAGGTCACGGGGGCCGTGTTCAATGAACCGGTCGGGAATGCCCATTCTTAAGATTTTATTTACGTCCTCTCTTTCGTCGGAAACAAGCTCCAGCACCGCCGAACCGAACCCACCCATCAAGGCATGGTCTTCCACGGTTATGATTAATTTGTGGTTTCTTATCAGTTCTAAAATCAATTCTTTGTCCAGGGGTTTGGCAAACCGCGCGTTAACCACCGTAACTTCGACACCCCTTGCGCTTAGTCTTTCAGCCGCGTGCAGGCAACGGTATACCATCGCGCCGAAGGCAAGCAGGACTCCGTCAGTTCCTTCCCGCAGCACGGAGGCCTTTCCAATATCAAACGTCTCGTAAGAATCGGTAAGCGCTTCGTCAGGGACGTCTTCTCTTGGGTATCGGATTGCCACGGTCTTGCCGGAATCTATGGCAACTTTCAGCATGGATCTCAACTCATTCCCGTCTTTGGGCGCCATGAGGACGAGTCCCGGAAGATTACGGAGATAGGAGATATCGAATACCCCGTTGTGCGTAGGGCCGTCGTTGCCGACGACACCCGCCCTGTCCACCGCAAACACAATTCCATGTTGCTGCAGGCAGACGTCATGGAACACCTGATCGTAGGCCCTTTGCAGGAACGTTGAATAGATGGCAACGACGGGTTTCAATCCCCCTGCATAGAGGCCGTTGGCCAGGCCGACGGCGTGTTGTTCGCAAATACCGACGTCGAAGAACCGGTCAGGAAATTTGTTCCCAAAGGAAACAATGCCGGTTCCATCGGGCATGGCGGCAGTAATGCCTACAATTTTAGGGTCATTTTTTGCCAGGTCTACAAGGGTATCGCCAAAGACCTTTGTGTAGGATGTCTTTTTAGGCTCGCTCGCGGGTGGCTTCATCTTCCCGTTGCACATTTCAAATTTCCCGGAGCTGTGAAACTGGGTCGGATTTTTATACGCAGGCTCAAAGCCGCGCCCTTTTTCTGTTATCACGTGCAAAAGTACGGGGCCGTTCAGGTTTTTAATATCGTTTAGCGTCCCTGTCAGCACGCGGAAATCGTGTCCATCAATAGGTCCGAAATAGCTTAAGCCGAGGTCTTCAAATATCTGACCAGGCGAGGTTCCCCTTTTTATCATTTCGACAACGTGATCCACGGTCTTTTCCACGGACTTTCCAAACACCGGCAGTATGCTCAATAAGTGGTGAAAGTCCTTTTTGAGGTCGGTAAAGAGCGGGAGCGTCCTGATCTTGGTCAGATACTTTGAAAAGGCGCCTACCGTGTTGGAGATGGACATTTCATTATCGTTCAGCACAACCAGCAAGTTTTTCTTAAGATCGCCCGCGTGGTTTAACGCCTCCAGCGACATACCGGCGCCAATGGCTCCATCGCCGACAATCGCAACGAGAGACCGTTTGAATCCAAGAATTTCATCCGCACACGAGATCCCCATCGCAGACGATATGGCGCTTCCACTGTGGCCGGTCGTAAAGGGGTCGTAAATACTCTCTGTCTTACAGGGGAAACCGCTCAGCCCTTTGTACTGCCGCAGGGTTGGGAATCGTGATTTCCTCCCGGTAAGTATCTTGTGGACGTATGCCTGATGTCCCACGTCCCACACGATTCTATCCCGTTTAAAATCGAAGCAATAATGGAGGGCGATAGTCAGTTCGACAACGCCCAGGTTTGAGGCAAGGTGTCCCGGATTCTTTGATACAACGTCAATGATAAACTCGCGGATTTCCGACGCCAATTTAGGCAGGTCGTCAATCGCTAATTTCTTCAAATCTTCCGGAAGTTCAATACCATCCAATAATTTACTCATAGTTCATTGTTTGGTTTATATACAAAAGGTTTTGGAGATAAATACTTCGTGAATCTTATTCTGTTAATTTGGTAGAATAACTCTGAGGAGCCCTCTGGATCAACTTGAATGGATTGCAAATACTCTGAAATTCTACGATAACCTTCAGCTTT